>CAJGBW010000006.1 GCA_904501835.1 uncultured Bacteroidales bacterium | reverse complement strand
GAAAGGATTGGACGGTACAGGACGCGTCTTGTCGTCGGCATTCGGTTTGCCGCCCGGCCATCCGGAAATGGTGTGCTGCAAATCATTGAATACGTCGATATTGATTTTGTCGTAAGGACCGAATTTGTCCAGAATTTCTTCCAAGGAATTCTCCAAATAATCTTTCTGGGTGAGTTTCAAGATGGGTTTGCCCACTTTCTGGCACAACCAGATAACGGCTTTACGTACATATTTGGGACTCCACTCGCAAGGGCCGACCAACCAAGGAGCCACGATGCGGGTAAGCAAGCTGGCGGAGTTGTTGTCGGTGTAGATGCTGATATTCTCGTGTCCCTGCAACAAAGATGCGGGGCAGTTGATGTTGGCGGAAGCCTCTACCAAATCATATACAGCCTGAGCCTTGTCTTCACCCCAAGCCATCAAGACGATTCTCTTGGCGCTGCGCATGGTGGAAATACCCATGGTAATGGCAGACGAGGGAGTGGCTTTGATGTCGCGGTTGAAATTTTTAGCCTGACGTTTGCGGGAAGAATAAGACAAAAGCACATTGCGGGTACGGCTGCTGGCGCCGGTACCGGCCTCGTTGAATCCAATCTGTCCTTTTTCTCCTACGCCCATCACAAGCATATCCAGTCCGCGGGCGGCCTGATCGAATGCGGCGCAGTAAGCGGTCAATGCCTCTTTGGGGGTGCTGCCGTCGGGCAAGTGAATGTTCTCCTTTTTAATATCCACTTTTTCAAGCAACTCTTCGCTCAATCGACGATTGCGGCTCTGACTTGCTTTGGGGTCAATGGGATAATACTCATCAATAGAGTAAACTTCAACGTTGGCAAAAGAAACCTCGCCGTTTTGATATGCTTTTACCAATTCACGGTACAGCATAATGGGAGTCTTTCCGGTAGAAAGTCCCAGACGGAAATTTCCGTTGTGCTGATTGATGGCCGATATAATCTCTTTAACGATTTCTGCGGTCGCCTCTTCGGCATCGGAAAAAATCTCTGCCGGAATGTGTTCGTAAGTGTGAAGAATGTCTGAAGAGATGTCGTTCAAAATTAAGCCGCCATCCTCTTTAAGCGTGAAGTGTTTGTTTTCCATAATGATCAAATTACTGATTATGCAAATTTATGAGTTGTTTTGCATTATTCCAATTTTTTTGCTTTTCTTAAAAGAAAAATCTTAAATTTGTGGGCTACGAATTTTGTTTTCGAGGCTGAATGAGATATAATTTTAACAAAAGAAAATATGAAACTCTTTAGTAAACTTTTTTCCATCGTATTGCTTTCCGGCATTGCGCTTTCTTGCTGTCAGGAACCTCAATACGCCACTCGCGCCGAGAAGATTTTGGCGGAAATGCGTAATCCGAATTCTGATTATGTCTTGGTAGCCAGCCACCGCGGCGACTGGAGAAACTATCCCGAAAACTCCATTCCTGCCATCGAGTCTGTCATCCGTATGGGTGTGGATATCATGGAGTTGGATGTGAAAATGACCAAAGACAGCGTGATCGTTCTTTCTCATGACGGCAGCCTTCGTCGTTGTACCAACTGGAAGGGCGAGCACGGTAGCGGCGTTAATAAAAACACGTTGGCGGAAATCAAGAACTTGAAACTCAAGACAGCTCACGGAGTGACCACCGACTCTCTCCGTATGCCGACTTTGGAAGAGGCTTTCCTTGTTTGTAAGGACCGCATTATCATCAATATCGACCAAGGTTTCCAATATTATGATCTCATCATGCCTATTGCAGAGAAAGTAGGCATTACCGAGCAATTGCTTATCAAGGGCGGTGCTGCGGTAGATTTTGTAAACGCAAAGATGAATCAATATCCGTCCAAGATGATGTACATGCCCATCGTTTCTCCTAAAAAGGATAACTGTGCCGCTTTGGACAGCTTCATTGCTGCGGGTCAGGCAGATCCTGCACAGAAGCCTCTCGCTTATGAGTTGTGCTATGGCAGACAATACTCTCCTGCAGATTATAAAGAGGCGGTAGACAAGGTTCGTGCAGCCGGTTCCCGCGCTTGGGTGAACACGCTTTGGCCTACATTGAGCGGTCTGGGTTACGATGATGATGCTGCTTTTGAATCTTTCGTTCAGACGGGTTCTGCCGCTCCTGTTTATGGCGCGATTCTCGAAACAGGTGTGTCTATGATTCAGACCGACCGTCCTGAATTGCTGTTGAATTATCTTCGCAGCGTAGGTCGTCACGACTAATTTTTGTAGGATGTCGTCTCTTTGGTTCCTGTTTTACATCCCGGCGCTGATTGCGGTTGTCAGTGGCCTTGTTGTGCTCTTTCGCAAGGGGACAGGCAGGGTTGCGCAGCGACTTAATGCGGTCGCGCTGATTGTGGGCGGAATTTCCATTGCATTTTACGGCTATGGTTTTCGCCCGGGTGAAGAAGGGGGGCATTGGGCAGACATCTCCTACTATATCATCATGTTGGTTGCCATTCCATTGTATTATCTTGCGATTCGGCATCTGACGACTTTGACGGGAATCCGTCTGCGGGATTATTTGATTTTTCTGGCCCCGACGGCGGTGGTTACGTTTGGCGCGATTTCGCTTTATGTTTTCAACTATCAGAATGGGTATGAGTTCAGCCGCGTTTTCATTGCTTTTTATGTGACCGTCGTTTTGATCTGGTCTTATCAAAAAGTGCGTGAGTATTACCTCTTGCTGAAAGAGTATTACAGCCTTGTCGGAAATATCAGAACGGAGAACATGCGTTTGTTGACGCTTACCGCGCTGGCGCTGATACCCGTGGCGATATCGATCATTGCTTTTTCTGCTCGCCAAAAGGGGTTGACGGCACTCATTGTGATGATTGTGCTGCTGTCGCTGTGTTTGCTGGTTATCGGTTATTTCCTGTTTCGTGTCCGTTATTCTGCAGAGGTGCTTCGTCTGCGCTTGTCCGAACATGACGCGCAGGACAAAAAAACATCGTTGGAGCGTTCTCTTTCAGCGGAAAATGCGTACGCACGTTGTTTGGAAAACCTGACCGTTGCCATACACGATGACAAGGTATATCTGGATCCGGAAATTTCTTTGGTGTCCCTGGCCGAGAAGGTCAAGACCAATCGCACTTATTTGTCGGATGCAATCCACCTGACTTATGGGGCGTCATTTTCAGATTTTATCAATCATTTGCGCATAGACCACGCGTTGGAGACCATCAAGGAAAAACATCGCAAGGGCGAAGAAATTTTGGTCAAAGACATAGCGTTGAGTAGCGGATATAATATTTCATCCTCGTTTTATCGGGCCTTTGAGCGGGAGACCGGTCAGACGCCGACACAATGGATGAAGGAAAATTTAAAGTAATAGAAACATGGGTTTGCTTTCAGGAAAAGTAGCGGTCATCACAGGCGCCTCCAGAGGAATAGGAAGGGCCGTTGCGCTAAAATTTGCGTCAGAGGGGGCAGATATAGCCTTCACCTATTTGGAGCAGAAGGAGCTGGCGGAACAGACAGAGGCGGAAATTCGTGCGATGGGCGTAAAATGCCAATCGTTTGCGGCTGATGCCTCTAATTTCCAATTGACAAAGGATGTGGTCGCCGAGATTCACAAAGAGTTTGGACGCATAGATGTGCTTGTCAATAATGCGGGAATTACTCGCGATGCCTTGGTCTTCCGAATGAATGAAGATCAGTGGGATGAAGTCTTGCGCGTCAATTTGAAGTCCGCCTTTAATTTTACCAATGCGGTGGCTCCGATTATGACGCGTCAGCGCAGCGGAAGTATTATCAATATGTCGTCCATTGTCGGTATTGGCGGAAACTTCGGTCAAAGTAACTATGCGGCTTCCAAGGCGGCTTTGATTGGTCTGGCAAAATCTGTAGCCAAAGAATTGGGAGCCAGAGGAATACGATCCAATTGTGTGGCGCCGGGATTTATCATTTCTGATATGACGGACCGCTTGCCGGATAGTCTTAAAAATGAATGGATAGAGGACACGCCCATGCGTCGTGGCGGCTCGGTGGAAGAGGTGGCAGGTGCGGCTCTTTTCCTTGCCAGCGATTTGAGTTCTTTTGTGACGGGACAGGTAATCCGTTGCGACGGCGGCTATCACATGTAGAAAATCTATCGTGCACCCCAAAGTGGGCATATTTTTTCGCGCCTTGGCAGATTTCTTTTTGCCGAGGCGTTGTATTGTATGTGGGCGTGTGCTCTCGCTGCAAGAAAAATATATCTGTCTGCATTGTGATGCGGACTTGCCGCTGACCTACGACTGGAATCGCGAGCAAAACGCCATGTCAGATCGCTACAACCAGCGCATCCAGGACTGGCTATGCACCGGGCACTCATCGCCAGCCTCCGCTACGGGTGGTGGTTCCGCTATTGCTGGTGGTGATGGCGCTGCGGGTGTCGCGGTCGGTGATTCCTCCGCCGCGGGTGCTTCCTCCGCTGCGGGTGGTGGTGATGCGGTCGGTGGTGCTGCGGGTGCTGGTGATTCCTCCGCCGCTGGTGCTTCCTCCGCTACGGGTGGCGCGGTCACTGAACCCTATCAGCGCGCGTGTGCCTTGTTTTATTATGACGCGTCTGCTGGATATAAAGAAATACCCCAGGCTCTCAAATACGGAGGTGCCTTGTCAATGGGGCGGCATTTTGCCCGTCGTTTGGGTGCCCGTCTGGCAGAAAGTCCCCTATATGAAGATGTGGATTTGATTGTGCCCGTTCCGCTGCATGGATTCCGTCATTTCCGTCGAGGCTACAATCAGGCGGAAGTCATCGCGCGTGCCCTTGCAGAGAAAATGGGTAAATCAGACAAATTGTGCGTGAATTTGTTGCGTCGCACCCGCCACACGAAAACCCAGACCCAATTGCCGATCGAACAAAAGCAGCGCAATGTCGCTGATGCCTTTCGCGTCTCGCCCCGCTCCTCCCCGTCTGGCTTTCCGCGCCATATTTTGCTGGTGGATGACGTATTCACCACCGGCAGCACCCTCTCGCAATGCCACAAGGCCCTGCGTCAAGTCTTCCTGCCCACCGTCCGCATCAGCGTCGCCACACTGGCGTTTGTGGGGGAAGGGTAGAGTCCAACCTTCACTCATCGGTTGGAAGTCAGAGAGAGAAGAATTTTTTAGGGGAAAAGTTCTTCCAAGATAGACAACTCCATTCGCAATAATCTTCTAAGTTGCTGATTAGATGCATTATAGTTGAAACGTAGATGGCGTGCAGTGTCAATCTTTTGTTGTCCAGTCAATTGCACAACTGTCTTTGTTGAGAACTCCTTACTTATATACGCACTTGTCACGGCATAAAGTTCCTCGTCGGTCAGGAATACGCTGTCTTTCAGCCGTGCAGCAATCTGACTAAACGCCTCTGCGTTGCGTGTGAGTGAACAAAAATAGTTCCTTGCGTCCCTAAACATGCTTTCACCCAATTCAATGTTGCAGAAGGACGGAATGAAAGGCGTACCGTTCACGTCTAAAAGTAAAAGTTCAGAAAATTGAGAGACCTCTCTCGTTCGTAGGAGTTTCCTCTGGTCGCGGATAGGCATGTCTTCTAATCGCTTGGTTTTCAAAAGTTTGATCCATGGGCTAAAATACGCGCATCCTCCGCCCCAAGGATATGATTCTGGCGTGTATGAGGCGTTTGCGACAAAGGCATTTCGGTTAACATAAATGATCTCATTACGCAGGGCTCGAAGATTTTCGATGGGGAGAAAATCCATATTGAAGGACTTCCAATCTATGATACGGCCTGTTTTGGATAGACCGTGTTTGATTCGAATCACAAATAAATCAAATACCTGTATGCACTTATCCTTTGTTCCTGACATGATCAGGTGGATATGATTATTCATAATTTCAAAAGTAAGAATTTGGACTCCCTTGCATAAATGCAGCGAGGTTGCCAGACACCACATTCCCAATTTGAAATCCTCCTCGCAACAGAAAATATTCTGCATTTTAGTCCCGTCTGTGTATAGATGCCAATAAGGCGCATTGCGGACAAATGCGATTTCGCATGCCCTTTCTTTCTCTGAAAAATTCAGAGCGCTATGGTCTTTTTTCATAAGTGAGTAAATCACGCACGATTTTTATTGTCGGCGGCGTGGAAGCAGAAACTTCAACAGCGCACAACAATTTTATGCTGAATGAGTCATAACCGGTTCAAATATACTTACTTCGGCGTAAAAAACAAGGATTTTTCCACTTCGAATCGGTTCTGTCCACAAAAAGGGCCGATTTCGTGGACAGAAGCAATAATTTCCTCCTCGTATCCACAAAAAGGCCCGTTTTTGTGGATAGACCTGGCGCTCTCAATGAAAATTTGAAATCTCCTCAGGGCGCGCCTCGTCAGAAAGATTATTCCTTTATGCAACGGACAGATAAACCGTATGAGCGATAGGTTTCGCCCGCTGGTTGGACATTGTGAGTAAAACTGCCAACAAAAGCGTATGCAAGATAGTCATTGCCCGGAGAGGCGGACCAACAACGGCTGTGGGCGCCGACTACGTCAAGTTTGCCGGTGTCAAACATGCGAGAGCCGGCTGCCGGGTACCAGATGCTGCTGCTTAAGCCGAACTTATTGGAGAAATCCATACCCTTTTTCGTCGAGTCAAAAAGTTTTTCAAATGCCGATGAAGCACCCACTGCTTTTGCCCAAACGCCATTGCTGCCACCGTCAGGAACGCGCCAGCCTGCAGGGCAGGGATCGTAGATGGATTTGTCCTTGTCAGAGGTGGTCCAGCGAGTATTGTCGGTAGATGAGGTTCCTGTATAAAGCCAATCATAATTGCGATCATTTAGTCTGATAAAAGTTGTCGGTTGGCTAATGCTGAATGCGATGGAACCATATGAACTTGATGTCACCCGCTGCGGCCAAGTGATAGTCGATTGCGCCAATGTCTGTTCTCCAATGCTGGAAGCGCTGAGGAACGGATCCTTACGTCCCCACTGGTACAACAGACCCAGTGCGCCGGCATCGCCAGGTGTCGCACAGGTGGCACCCAAATTGCGATCCATCATCGTTCCGGCATTGTTGAAATATACCTGTTCCTGCGGTTGATTTGTCATCCAAATATGCCACGACCAAAGAATGTTGCCCGAAGCGTCCTTGACGGCGATGACAGCGTTGCCTTTTCTGTCAGTCGCTTTGAAACCAATGACGCCCTTTTTGTATACTACCGCTTCGATAAGGTCTCCGACTGAAGGCGTTACACTTGTGCCAAACGACTCCCAAAGCACTTCAGCGGATGCAATCTGTCCAACCGATTCGTAGCTACATCCCTTGACGGGGCTAAACGAATAGATTCCTGATTTTGAGACGATATGGCAGTTGGCAGTTTGGATAAAATGCATCGCTCCGCTGATATCCAAGCTCCCCTCTAATTTATTGAAAGCATTGTCCATTACGTCCCAATTCTTATCATTTGCGATGTCGATATCCGCTACCGAAATGACATTTTTGCAATCTTTGGACGTGACGATAAGTCTACCCACGCCCGGGGCGCCCAATGCGGGGAGGTCGTTTACAAGGGTGGTCATAGCGGCATCTTTGATGGCGTTATTGTCACAAGCTACATAGTATAGCGACTGGCATCCGGAAAGATTTAGCGAACTGAGGCTGTTGTTTGAGCAGTCAAGCATCTCAAGTTTTGTGAGTAGACTTGCGTCTAACACGGTGAGATTGTTATCCACACAATTCAATTCTGTGAGTTTTAAGTCCTTTGAAAGCGTGAGGCTCGTAATATCGTTGCTTCGGCAGTCGAAATTCGTAATATCACCCTTTACGGTCACGGTCTGTGAGTTAAGTTTATAAGTCACGGACCTCCAGTCGCCGATGGGGGTGGCGCTCTCCGCTTTTGCACCAATGATTGATACGTTTGCAATCTCATACTTGTTGAATCCCAACGTGATTTTCTCACCCACCGCCTTGCTGGTTGTGAATGTGATGGTCGGACGTTCATCCTGAGGAGGTGTTTGCTCCTGTTCTTGTCCTTGCTCGGGAGTTGAGCCACCCGCTGGTTCTTTCTGGCATCCGGTCCATGTGAACGCAGCCACGAGAAAAATGAATAGGTACTTTTTCATAATAGGGTTTGTGTGGAAATCTTTTAGCGAATGACGATTTGAGTTTCCTCCACGCGGTAGTATTTGTGGAGGTCTTTGGCGGTGCGCTCTCCCTGGGCAACGATGGTCAGTTGCTGCTTCGCCGCCTTTTTAAGCGCTTTTTTATGCTTGCGGTTGAGGACAAAACGGTCCAGCCAGCTATATCCGCTACGTTCATAGATAAAACCTAAATTGCGGAAGACAACGGAAGAGTCCGACAGTAAGGGCTTGTTGTTGCGGATATTGCCTTTCTTCGGGCTGCGTTTGCGTATGTTGAATTTCTTTTTCATACCCTCTTTTGCGTGGAGAATCAATGAGATAAGGACGATTCTTTGACAAAGATAACAAAATTTCTTAACTTCGCCGCCGCTAGAGTGCGAGCCCTCGCCAAACGCGACTTGCGCGTCCAAAAGCGCACAGCGAGCCTGCGACCGCCTTGCGGTCCAAAAGCGCACAGCCCTGCGGCCAAACGCGCCTTGCGAGCCCAAACGCGCCCTGCGGCCAAACGACCGCTCTGCGCCCCAAACGCGCCTTGCGCGCCCCGACGGCGCCTTTGCGAAAGGCTCGCAAAAGGTCTCGCCCCGACGGCGTGTTTACGAAAAAGTATTGTCTATGCGATTTTTAAGAAAACTCTGTTTGCTTGGTTTATTGCTGACCCTCTCGTCAGAAATGTCTTTCGAACAAGGGGCGATTGGTGGAATGAAGCATAGTTTTGACACCGATATCTGGTCTATCCGCCAAAATGCCTTTCCTACTTTTACCGGAACGTATGGCGATTATGTTCAATACGGCGCCGCCATAATGCTTCCCACCCTGAAGGCTTTTGGCGTTCCCACCCGTAACAATTGGGGTCGAATGCTTTCCTCAACGGCTATTTCAGCATTGATCAGCACCGGTGTGTCCCGAGGATTGAAGGTGCTCGTCAAACGCGAACGGCCCAATCAGTTGGATACAAAATCCTTTCCATCCGGGCACTCCACTACGGCCTTTACAGCCGCGCATATCCTACACAAGGAATATGGATGGTATAGCCCCTGGATTAGTATTGCCGGTTATACCATGGCGATGGTGACAGCGACCCAGCGCGTGGTGAGTAATTGGCATTGGATGAGCGATACTTTTGCCGGAGCCGTCCTCGGTATTGCCAGCGTGGAGTTGGGCTATTTTCTGGGAGATTTAATCTGGAAAGACAAGGGGCGTTGCCATAAATTTGACCCCCATGCCCACACCCATTACAACCCTGCCGCAAACGATTATTATACGGTAGAATGGCTCTATGGCCGTCGTTTTATTTTGGGACCGCAAGAGGAATTGGACGCATCTACACGCCCGTATCGCGGAGGATTGGCGGCGATTCAGGCAGAATTGCCGTGGACGCGTGGGGCTTTGGGTTCCACCCTTCCCGGAGCGGAAGGCACCATTCCGATGAGTGCGGGCCTCAAAGTGCGTTTGGGAGCGCAATCTCTCACTTACCAGAACTCCGATAGCTTCAATATCTACAATGCCCTTGTCGGTTCGTATTGGTCGCTGGCTGTGACAGAATGGTTTGAGACAGAGGCCTATGCGATGATAGGTGCGAATTGGCACCAAAAGGAAGTAGGCGCAGACCTGGATTTGGGTGTTTCCGCCAACTTTATTACGGGGGGTGCTTTCAAAATAAAAGCCTTTGCCGAATTTGAAACCTTTAAGATCCAAAAAGAGCAAGGCTTTCTAGCGAGCTTTATCTTGGGATATAGCGCAGGATTTTATTTCTGATTTCCCTTTCGCGCGTTGTTGTTTCCCCTGTGATGGCGCAGGCGACCGATTTGCTGATGACGGAATTTTTCTTCTGCAACCATTAATTTGGCTACTTTTTTCTCGGGGAGAACTTTGCAAAGCTGCTCATAATCCTCTTCCAAATCTCTTTGGTTGTCATCAGCGGCGTCAATATAGGCTTTCAAGCAAGTTTGAATGTCTTTTTCATTGTTGCTTTCAATCGCCTTGTTCAATTTGTGATAGGCTTGGCGCTCTTTGCGGGCCAGGCCGTCTTTCTTTTTCTCAATCTCGTTGTAAATCGGCCAGAAATTTTGCGCCTCCTCTACCGTTAAATCCACATAAGAAGTAATGAAGGCCACTTTTTCTGCTTTCATCTTCTCTCTCCAATTTTCGAAATTCTCTTTTTTCGATTGGGCTTGCACGCTCATAGAGCAAATAAACAGGCAAGTAAGACTTGCAATAATCAACTTCTTCATACTATTCTTCGTTATCTAAATATTCGTAAATCAAATCTAAATCAAGTTGAGACTCTTCAAGATAGGTCAAAATATCATTTTCACTCCACTCGTCCGTCTCGCCTTCGTCCCACGCATAGATTTCTTCCATATCATCCTGGGGCACGATGTCAAACTCATAGGCCAACAATTCTTCTTCGCTGAATTCCGCATGAGGGGTTACACTCTTTAAGATAAAGCCACCCAAACTTACCAAAATCAGGAAGGAGGCCGCCATGGCGATATAAGGTTTTACGCGCATCCAGCGACTTGCAGGAATGACACGGCTGTCTTTTTCCTGGCGAGCGCTCAGGGTGTTCATACGAGCTTGAAAGTCCTCGAAATAGTTGTCGGGGACCCCGTAAGGGCATTTTTTGCCGTCTGTCTCAAGCCAATTTTCTATCTGTGATTTCTTCATAGCAGGCTTTTGACGCGAAAAGTAAAGGAAAGTTAAAGGGGAGAGTGAATTTTCCGATAGGATTTTTTTGTACCTTTGTGGGCTATTTAAGTGATTATGAAAAAATTCAACCTATACAATAGGATTTCTGCCGCTCTCGCTTTTGTGGTGTCGGCCGTTACCTATCTGCTGACCATTGAACCGTCGGCTTCTTTTTGGGATTGCGGTGAGTTTATCGCCTCATCTTACAAGTTGGAAGTGGGACACCCTCCCGGAAACCCTGTGTTCCAGCTGATTGGCCGTTTCTTCACGATGTTTACTGATGGAGCCGGTGCGGCTATTGCCATCAATGTGATGAGTGCGCTTTGTTCGGCGCTGACCATCTTTTTCCTCTATCTGACTATTGTCTTTTTGGTGAAAAGACTGGTGCCTGGCGTAGCGAAAGAAGGCGTAGCGAAAGAGGGCGCTGCCAAAGAGGGTCAGACCAAAGAGGGTCAGACCCAAGAGCTGTCGGATTATTCCTTGGCGCAGATTCTTGTTATCTGCGGTTCCGGTCTGGTGGGTGCCTTGGCATACTGTTTTTCCGATACATTCTGGTTCTCGGCCGTTGAGGGAGAGGTGTACGCGATGTCCTCGCTCTTTACCGCAATGGTATTCTGGGCAATGACAAAATGGTATGAGCAAGCAGATGAGCCTTATGCCAACCGCTGGATTGTGCTGATCAGTTTCTTGATGGGCTTGTCTATTGGGGTGCATTTGCTCAATCTTTTGACCATTCCCTGTCTGGTATTTCTATATTATTATAGGAAAAAGGAAAATCAGAGCTTTACGGCCAAACAGATTCTCGGCGTGTTTTTACAGTCTGTGGTGATTTTGGCGTTGATTCTCTTTTTGATTATCCCTTATTTGCCCAAGGCTGCGGCTTATTTTGACCTTTTCTTTGTCAATACACTGGGCTGTCCGTACAATGTCGGAGCCGCGTTCTTTGTGTTCCTCTTGATGGGACTTTGCTTTTGGGGCATCTTCTATACCTACAAGCACAAGAAAGTGTTTATCCACACGGCTTTGCTTTGTCTGACGACCATCGTTATCGGATTTTCCATTTTCTCCATTTGTATCATCCGTTCTTCCGTCAAGACGCCTACCAACGAGTATCAGCCTGACAATCCGTTTACCCTGGTGCGTTATTTAGGTCGCGAACAATACGGAAGTTCTCCTCTGCTTTACGGACAGTATTTTGATGCTCCTTACGATGTGGTCGGCACGAAATATTGGGCGCCGATGGATGGCAAATATATCCACGCCGAGGGTCCGGGTGAGATTGAATATGAGTCTGCCGGCAAAATGCTTTTCCCGCGTATGTGGAATGGCAATGATCCTAAATATGTTCGTTTCTACCAAGCCTATATGGATAATGGCGGCATCCGCGTCAAAGGCGCCGAGCATCGCAAGCCGACTTTCGCGCAGAACCTGCATTTCTTCTTCGACTATCAGTTGGGGTGGATGTATGGCCGCTATTTTATGTGGAATTTCGTAGGACGACAGAATTATTTCCACAGCCCTTCTCCCGGAGAAATCTTCCTCGGAAACTGGGAGAGCGGCATTTCGTTCTTGGATGAGTTGCGTTTGGGAGACCAAAGTGATGCGCCCGATTATTTGAAAAACAATAAAGGAAAAAACCATTACTATTTCTTGCCTTTGCTGTTGGGCTTGTTGGGACTATTCTTCCAATTCGGTCGTGACAAGAGGGGCTTTTGGCTGACTTTCCTTCTCTTCTTTATGACGGGTATCGCCATCGTGATTTACCTCAATCAGCCTCCTTTTCAGGTGCGCGAACGTGACTATGCCTACGCTGGCTCTTTCTATGCCTTTTCTATATGGATTGGTATGGCGGTGGCGGCCATCTGGTCTTCGCTCCGTCGCGTAAAAACCGTTGTTCCGCCCGCTGTGATGGCGGCCGCAGTCTGTCTGTGCTGCTTGTCCGTGCCGACTCTGATGGCGGTGGAGAATTGGGATGACCATGACCGAAGCAATCGTAAGACGGCGGTGGAAATCGCTCAAAACTACCTCAATTCCGTGGGGCCGAATGGTATTTTGGTTACGCATGGCGACAATGACACCTTCCCTTTGTGGTATGCACAGGAGGTTGAGGGTATCCGTACCGATGTCCGCATCTGCAACACCTCGCTTTTGGGTACAGACTGGCATATCGACCAGATGAAATACGCTTGCAACGAGTCCAAGCCTTTGGATTTGAAAGTGGGCTTGAGTCAATATCTGTATGGCACCAATGAGTTTGTCTATATTTATGATAAGTCCGATGTTGTCCGTCCTATTTCGGATGTGATGGCTGTGTTCCGTGACCCTAAATACAAAGTTCCTTTGGGCAGCGGGCGCAAGGCAGACTTTATCTGGTCTCGTAAAATCAGCATTCCGGTCAATAAGGAAAATGTCATCAAATATGGTATTCTGGATGCAAAATATGCTGACCAGATTCCCGATGAGATTGTGCTGACCATGTCCAAGGACAAGGATTATTTGAGCAAGCCCGAGTTGTTTATGCTGGATTTGTTGAGCAATTATCAGTGGGATCGCCCGATCAATTTGTTGAGTATGGGCGGTGACCTCAATATCGGCATCAAGGAGTATTTGATGTACGATGGCTTCTCATTCCGTTTTGTGCCGATTAAGAACAAGATGAGTATGTCTCAAATCGGTTTTGCTGATCCGGAGGATTTGTATCATAAGATGACTCAGGTCTTCAAGTGGGACGCTATCAAACGCACCGATTGGTTTGTGGATTATCAGAACTATTATACCTTTATGGGTGTGATGAGTCAGCGTATGCTCCATGTCAATGTTACCAAGAAAATGCTTCAGGAGGCGGCCCTTCACAAGGATAATCCAGAGCAGGAAAGGCTGTGGAATGACAGAGCGCTACAAATACTCGACCGTTGTATGGAAAATGTTCCTGAGGCGAATTTCCCCTTGGATGTCAATTATTTAGGATTTTCCAACGAGTTGATGGTGTGTGATATCATTGAGCTATATCTCAAATTGGGCGCCGATGATAAAGCGTTGGATATTGCAGAGCGTTTCTATGCCCAGTTGATGGTGTCACTCAACTTCTTCGGTTCCTATGCGGATTATGCCTACGACAATTTCGAGACGCTGGCACATCTGGGAATCAATCTGGGTAATATCCTTAAGAAATATGGTCAAAAAGAACGTGGCGAGTCGATGATCAACGGAGTCATCGAACTTGCCACGGGCTATGGTAGTGATGAGGCGGCTTAACCCCGCTTCTTGATGCTTTAGTCTAATTTCAGAACGGCCATGAAGGCGCTTTGCGGTACTTCAACCGTACCGACCTGGCGCATTCTCTTCTTACCCTGTTTCTGCTTTTCGAGCAGTTTACGCTTACGGGAAATATCACCACCATAACATTTGGCGGTCACATCCTTACGCACCTGGCGTACGGTTTCACGGGCGATGATTTTGGCGCCGATGGCAGCCTGAATGGCAATGTCAAACTGCTGACGCGGGATGAGTTCGCGCAGTTTTTCGCAGATTTTTCTACCGAAATCATACGCGTGGTCTGCGTGAATCAAGGAAGAAAGGGCGTCTGCGGGCTCACCGTTGAGCAGAATATCCAATTTGACGAGCTTGGACTCTTTGAAACCACAAAGGTGGTAGTCAAAGGATGCGTAGCCCTTGGAAATGCTCTTGAGCTTGTCATAAAAATCAAATACAATTTCAGACAAAGGCATTTCGTAGGTCAGTTCCAGACGGTCCGACGTGATGTAGTGCTGGCCTTTGAGGGTGCCACGTTTTTCCAGACAAAGTTTCATGATGGGGCCGTAGAAATCGGTCTTGCTGATAATCTGGGCGTGGATATAGGGCTCTTCAATGCGGTCTATCAAGGTCGGCGCAGGCATACCGGACGGGTTGTGTACATCCAGCACCTCGCCTTGGGTGGTATAGACTTTATAGGACACGTTGGGCACGGTGGTGATGACGTCCATGCCGAATTCGCGGAACAGGCGCTCCTGTACGATTTCCAGGTGCAGCAGGCCGAGGAAACCACAACGGAAACCAAATCCCAGAGCCAAAGACGACTCGGGCTCAAACACCAATGAGGCGTCGTTGAGCTGGAATTTCTCAAGCGAACTGCGGAGTTCTTCGTATTGGTCGGTCTCTACGGGATACAAGCCGGCAAACAACATGGGTTTCACTTCTTCAAAGCCCTCGATGGCCTTTTCGCAGGGATTGTTGATGAGGGTAATGGTGTCACCCACTTTGACTTCGGAGGCCGTCTTGATGCCGCTGATAATGTAACCTACGCTACCACAAGGGATTTCATCGCGCGGGCAGAGTTTCATTTTCAGTACACCCACCTCGTCGGCCACATATTCCTTTCCGGTGTTGAAGAATTTGACTTTGTCGCCTACGCGTATGCTGCCTTGTTCGACCTTGAAGTAGGCGATGATGCCGCGGAAGGAGTTAAATACGGAGTCAAAAATAAGGGCTTGAAGCGGTGCGTTTTCATCGCCACTGGGGGCGGGGATTTTCTCGATAATCGCGTCCAGAATAGCCTCGACGCCCTCTCCGGTCTTGGCGGAGCATTTGAGCACGTCTTCGGGATCGCAGCCAATCAAGTCCACAATTTGGTCGGTCACTACCTCGGGCATGGCCGATTCAACGTCAATTTTGTTGAGGACGGGAATGATTTCAAGGTCGTGCTCAATGGCGAGGTAGAGGTTGGAAATGGTCTGGGCCTGAATACCTTGCGTGGCATCTACGACCAAGAGTGCACCTTCGCAAGAGGCAATGGCGCGGGAAACTTCGTACGAAAAGTCAACGTGGCCCGGCGTGTCAATCAGGTTGAGAATATAGTCCTCTCCCTTGTATTTGTAATCCATTTGGATGGCGTGGCTCTTGATGGTAATGCCCTTTTCTTTCTCAAGGTCCATCGAGTCCAACACCTGGTTTTCCATATCGCGCGCTGTCAATGTGCTGGTGATTTCCAACATTCTGTCAGCCAGGGTGCTTTTTCCGTGGTCGATGTGCGCAATGATGCAAAAATTTCTAATTTGTGACTTCTTCGTACTCATAAACTCTTTTTTCCGTCGGCAAAGATACGAAATCTTGTAATTTTATTAACAAATAGTTATATTTGTTCCGAATAATTAAACTCTGTGCTTATGAAAAAGTATTTACTCATTTTGTTGTCATTCGTATTGGCGATGACAGCATGTAACAAAAGCGATAATTATGCTTTTGATGGAAATCAATGGATTACCGATGAGTTTCCGGCAGATGCAGATGGAGAATTGGGATTCGCGTTTCCGTATAAAATTTTGTACGATGCGGGCGTATATAAAGCAGGCCAACTTTCGATGGCTGTGGTCGTGTGCAAGGATGCGGGTCGTTATGTGGCTGGTGATATTTTGCTCGTAGCCAGCGAGCCTTACCAGTACGATGCTGCTGCAAAAAAAGTAACCGTTGGCGATGGATCCTCTGCGACGATTAAATTTTTAAGCGCCGATAGTATTGTTATTACCTCAGATGATGAGGAGAGTGTTTCTTATGTGTTCAGCAAAGTGAGCAAGAAATACAATTTGAAAACAGCCATTGACTTGGGTGAAGGCGGCAGCGACGATGAGGATGAAGAGTTTAGCATCTCTGCTTCTATGTCAAGCGAGTGGGCTGGTGGTGAGATTAAATTTACTGCCAATCGCGAGGTGAGCAAATGGTCTCATAAATCAATTCCTCCTAAGGTTGCTTATTCTTCGTATGGTTGTGCTCCCTACCCTAGCAAAATTGAAAATGGTGTGTTTACCGTAGGTTGGTACTATTATACGACTCAAAAGGGTAACGAGACGAGAATGTTCGATTGCTCTGTTGAGGTGACTGCTGAATCTGTTGATGGTGAAGTGGCTCGTGATACCGTAGTTGCCAAAGCATGGGACATCGTTTTTGCTGATGTTGAAACTAATCCTGTGGCTTTCTTGGATCCCGAAACAATTTCCGGACTTATGGAGTTTGGTGTTGGCGTTGTTGATGCAAGGGGCGATGTGTATAAAAACTTTACGAGTGATGAACGCTTTGGTTTGACGCAGAACTGTATGTATTTCTTCGGCAGTAGGAGTGGCTTTATGTGCGGAAACTTCAAGAAAAAATCAGCTATGGATACTTCCAAGGGTGAGGTTTCTCCGTACTATGTAGGTGTTACTTATGGAGGTCTTACTCGTAAGGTTGCTTTCCCTGATGCAAATATTCCCGACTAATTTTTGCTTTTGAAATGAAAAAAGGACTGACACTGTTTTTCTTTTTGTTGCTGACTGTGGCATTGTCTTTTTGCTGCACGCTTTCATGCAGCAAAGGGGAGACTTATAAAGTGTCATTCATAAAATTTACCAATGTTTCCGCTGGACGACTTACCCTGTACGAGGGTGAGTCGTTCACGCTTAAATGGGCTGTGGAACCGGCGGAGTTGAAAAGCGCCATTACCTTGTCTTGGACGAGTTCGGATGCAGAGGTGGTGTCGGTTCGCCGAGGCGCTCTGACGGCCATGTTGGAAGGAGAAGCGACGATAACTGCCTCGTATGGCGGTGTCTCTACTTCTGTAAAAGTGCAGGTGCTGCCTATTCCGGTAACAAGTTTTAAAATTCCTACCAAGTTGGAGGCTTATACCGAAGAGGAGCTTCTGGTAGAGGTGAGTGACATTGAGCCGGCGGGTGCATCTTTCTCGTATATTGATTGGTCCATTGAGGATAATGCCATAGCTCAATGCTTTATCAGAGATGGAAAACTCTATGTCAAGGGATTGAAGGCGGGTACAACCAAATTGATAGGAAAGTCAGATGATTTCCAAGCCACTTGTACCTTGATCTTTAAGACCTTTGTGCCGGTGACAAGCGTGAATTTCAATGTTTCGTTGAAACAGAGTCTTGCCTATGAAGAGGAGTTGTCTATTCACTGCACTTATTCGCCCGATAATGCTTCTTTGACTACCGTTACCTGGAAGGTTTTGGATGAGAGTCTATTCTCGTCTATTACTAAAAACGGAGCGGATATTAAGTTGAAAGCGGCTCGCAAAGTGGGTAAAACCTTGGTGCAAGCAACTGTGGGTGGAAAAACTGCTGCGGTCGAAGTCGAGGTGTATCAACCGCCTTTGTCAAAGTTGAGCGTGCCGAATGTTGTCCGTCTGGCAGCAGGAACTTCTTGGAATGGCTATCCTACGCAAACGCAGTTGTCCGTAACGCGTGTCCCGTCGGACAATACCGAGACGCTGACCTATGAGTCCAGCGACCCGAGCGTGGCGACCATTTCTTCTACGGGTGTTCTTTCGGCCGTGGGACATGGCGTGACGCAGATTCGAGTAAAGCGTGGTAGTATTTCTACAACGGGTTTGGTATATGTGTACAAACAAGATGGTTTTGTGTGGGATTTGTGTTATTACGTTTGGAACGAATCTTCAAGGGAGAATGTTGAATACGTCTATGATGCCAGTTCTACAATTGTTGAAGAAGACTATCGTGCGATGGTTTCCGTGCGTGATAGGGCAGCCCAGTATGTCGGTTTTAATGGCGGGGATCCTATCCTCGTCAATGACTTTTTGGAAGAGGTATATTCTGGCAAAACGACCCGTGTGAAAATGAGTTCTTCGACGGATGGCAGTATGGAGACGGCATACCATTCTCCGACGATTTATTACGATTACGCTGATTTTAACCAATTAACATCGTATAAGTCTGTTTCCTGGACGACTCGTTTGTATGCTTTTCCTGATGGTAAGGAATTTGGTCCTTCATTTGTCGTGAAAATCAAATATAGTCCGAATAAGTAAGTTTAGCCCAAATAAATAAGGAGGCATGGATATGAAAAAACTACTATCAAAATGGCTGTGCTTGACCAGTTTGCTGCTTGGCTTCGTTTCATGTAAAAATGAAACAGCCAGCGTGACGGGAATTTATTTTACCAATGTCCCCAAGGGTCGTTTGGTTTTGGCTGAGGGCGAAGATTATCGCATTAATTATGAAGTTGAGCCCCAATCGTTGAAAAAAACGGCATCGCTGACTTGGACGACCTCCAATCCCGATGTGGCAACTGTGCGACGCGGAATCGTATATGCTCAATATGAGGGCGAAGCCGTGATTACTGCTACCTGCGACCAGGCGAGTGCTTCTGTGAAAGTGCTCGTGGAGGCTGTTGAGGTGACGAATTTTAACTTGCCGAGTTCCGTGGCCGCCTTTATCAATACACCGGTGCAGGTGGAGCTTTCTAATCTTGAACCGGAGAATGCTTCCTTGTCGGGCATTACTTGGAAAATTGGCGACCCGAGCGTTGCAAACTATTCAATCAGTAGCGGAAAACTCTATGTAACGGGCTTGCGTGCTGGTTCTACAACGCTAACCGGAACGTGTAAAAATTGTACCCGTCAGTGCAAGGTGGTGATTGACGAGTATGTTCCTGTGACTTCCATCGCGGTGACCCCGCAGAGCGGCGAAATCAGCGTAGGAGAAAAAACGACCCTGTCGGTGTCGGTGCTTCCCAACAATGCATCTATGAAAGAGGTAGAGTGGTCTATCTCTCCTGCCGAGTTGGCGAC
Source organism: uncultured Bacteroidales bacterium (assembly GCA_904501835.1). GTDB lineage: Bacteria > Bacteroidota > Bacteroidia > Bacteroidales > UBA932 > Cryptobacteroides. The sequence goes on along the minus strand of CAJGBW010000006.1, from coordinate 21,025 downwards.
TTTTGATAAATCTACCCTCACACTCACGGCGGGCGAAAAGACCGGTACGGTGGTAATTACGGCTCAGGCTAAAAATGAGAATATAAAAGGAACGGCGAGCGTGACCATTGTTCCGGCTAAAGCCCAGACTTTGAGATTGCAATGTCCCGCAGGCGTGACTCCCTATGGTCACATGAGTCCTGGAGGCAAGATTGGTGGTTATCCTGCGACGATGACACTCCAGCCCAAAGTGACACCGGAGGCTGCTAATCCTACGATTAAGTGGAAAAGTCTTGATCCCACCCGTGCAACCGTGGACCAAAATGGCGTGGTGACGGCTGTAGGACATGGTACGGTGCTCATAGAGGCGGATGCTGATGGTATCAAGGCCTACGCGATGCTCAGGTGCTTCAAAGAAGGCGCCAGCAAATGGCAAGCGTGTATGAATGAAAACGGTGGTGCGCCACTTACTTCTATCAGTTATCCGGGTACTATGTTTTTCTATGTTTATGATCCTGCTGCCTATTATAAAAATACGGAAGGCGGAGAATCTTTTGATTCTAATTTCTATCTGTATGAGGATACGGAATATAAACCCGTATCTTGCTCGCTTCCCGATGGATTTGCTCCGTCTATAACCATGGGAAATCCCACCCACGGTTTCGCTTATTATCCGACAAAGTTTGCCTCGGGTAATATAAGTATCAATATGGGAGTAGGCGATGTTTTTAAATTGTATGTGTCATCAACGATTCAGACTGTCTCTTTGGTGACTCCACTAGATGAAAAGTTGCTATTTACAGTATCCAACGGAGCGACCTATACCCTCAATCGCAGTAGTTTGGAATATGCAACTATCTACGACATAAAAGCCAATTGTACCAATCATTATGCTAATTATATAAGTAGTCTCTGGTGGACGGTCTATACTTGTTCGCCTAACAATATCTATGATACGTCGACTCGTAGAATCCGTCTTGGTCCTAATACTCCAACGGGAACTTATATCATTGCGCTTCAACCTGATGGAGTGTGGTACTCTGCTATGAGTGGCAATATTTTTACGTTTAACCTGAAAGTTCAATAACTAAATTCCTAATAATTATGAAAAAAATTATTGCATTATTTAGCGCCGTTATCCTCCTTGCAGGATTGACTGGCTGCAACAAACAACAAACCGAATTGAGTACGAACACGCTCCCTACCAAGGTGAAAATCTATGGTGTGGCCGAGTATGAGGTACAAAATAGTAGAGGAACGATGACCGTTGCGTACACAGCACCGGTGGATGTTCTTTACAGACAAGATGTGTCTTCCGGTACCAAGCCGAGTTTTAGCCACATGACCATTAATCCTTCCGATGATGGTTATTTTGAGTTTGAATTGGGTTGCCCCGCAGGTGCTTCATTGGAGGTAAAGGTGCAGGGAACTGTTGAAGATGTTACCAACGGCAAGACTGCTATTTTCTTTGGCACAACTTCTAAAACCGTTACTTGTGGTAGTGCTGGTTTCTTGGAGTTGAAACTCGCTCCCGTTGTATATCCCAATAACCCCGATGATAATTAATATTCTCTCTTAAAACAGCATGGTTATGAAAAGATTCATACTATCCTTGGTGGTTTTATGCACAGCATTTTTGACCCTGTCGGCACAGGATGCTTACTTTACTCCGAAAGCAGGCAAATGGGCAATTGGTGTGACATTTAACCCGGCGAGCATGGGAAGTTCCCTTGCTATACAGCCTAAAAATGGAGAATTTGCAGGGGAATATATTGATGCGTTGGCAGGATATCCCAAGCAAATGTTTATTATGTCGCAAGACCCGATGGCTTCCATCAAAATCAAATACTATTTGTCGGAAAAAAATGCCATTCGTGCCGCTCTTGGTTTCAACGGAAGTTTGGTAAACTACAAAGAATATGTGCGTGACGACTACGCCTATGCTATCAATCCCAACTCTCAAAACCAAGTAGTGGACCGTGTGAGTTCGTTGATGAACAGCGTTTCTTTGATGGTGGGTTCTGAATGGAGCAAAGGAAGCAAAAGGGTGCGTTTTATCTATGGCTTTGACCTTATGTACACCATTGCGGGCGGCAATTTGTCGTTTGCTTATGGCAACAAAATGACCGACCTCAACCGCGTTCCTTCTTCTATGCCTATGACCCAGTCAGGTGGCGATTGGAACAATTATGTGGACAAAGGATGGGGTATGGATTATGCTCGTCCGGTAAGCCGCAACAATGTAGGTTATATCCACGGTTTGGGAATCTCTGCTGATGCAGGTTTGGAGGTGTTCTTGGCAGAAAATATCTCTTTGAGTGCTGCGATGAACTTTACTCCTGTTATGGTGACTTTCCAACCGCAGACCTATACGGTGTTTGAAGGATTTAGCACCAAAACCGGTCGTGTAGAGCAAGTAAATTCCTTGGTTAGCCCTGGAAGTTGTGCTTTCCTCTATGGTACCCAGAATATAGGATGTAGAATTTCATTGACTTATTATTTATAAAATTAGATAACGATGTATCAGGACAAGAAATCATTGTTTGTTTCTATGGCCAATCAGGCACGTAGAGATATTGTCAGGATGGTGGGAGCGGCCAAATCGGGTCACCCGGGTGGCTCTCTCAGTAGTACTGACTTTTTGACCGTGCTTTTTTCAGCGGTTATGAAACAGGATGCGGAGCATTTTACACGCGACGCAAAGGGGGCAGATGCGTTTATTCTTTCGGCTGGCCATATTACTCCGATTTATTATTCCATGCTTTCGTTGAACGGCTATATTGAGCGTTCCGAGTTGGCGACTTTCCGTAAATTCGGAACACGTTTGCAGGGACACCCTTGTGTGCACGGTGGCGTGAAGGGTATTACCCAGGCTTCCGGCTCATTGGGTCAGGGTCTTTCTGCAGCGGCGGGTATGGCTTTGGGCAAGAAAATGGACAAGGAGGACAACAAAATCTATGTCTTGATGGGTGACGGCGAGTGCGAGGAAGGTCAGATTTGGGAGGCGGCTATTTTTGCGGCTCACCACAAATTGGACAACCTCATCGGTATGACCGACTGGAACAATCAGCAAATCGACGGCACTGTAGAGAATGTTGGCGGTTTGGGTGATTTGAAGGCCAAATGGGAGTCTTTCGGTTGGGCTGTGGTTGTCTGCGAGGACGGACACGATTTCGACCAGATTTGCGCGGCTTACGAGGCGGCTTTGGCTGCGGTAGGAAAAGGCAAGCCTGTACAGATTTTGTTTAAGACCGATATGGGCCACGGCGTTGACTTTATGAGTGGAACTTGTGCTTGGCATGGCAAGGCTCCTTCAGCTGAACAAGTAGAGAAGGCGCTTGCGCAGATTCCTACCACGGAGATTGGTGATTACGCAGAATAAAGATAGATAGCTTATGAAAAAGTATATTGATACAGGTAAAAAAGATACGCGCAGCGGTTTTGGCGCAGGTTTGCACGAAGCTGGAAAGGCAGATGAGAGAATCATGGCTTTGGCGGCCGATTTGGTTGGCTCAGTGAAAATGGATGATTTCGCCCGCGATTTCCCCGAGCGTTATGTAGAGTGTGGTATCGCAGAGGCCAATATGGTCGGCGTTGCTGCCGGTCTTGCGATTACCGGAAAAATTCCTTTCATCGGCTCTTTTGCTGAATTTATTTCAGGTCGTGTGTATGACCAGGTACGTCAGGAGGTTTCCTATGGCAATACCAATGTGAAAATCGCTTCTTCTCACGCGGGTTTGACCGTGGGTGAGGATGGTGCAACTCACCAGACCATGGAGGATGTGGCTTTGATGCGCGCTCTTCCCGGCATGGTGGTGATTTGTCCTTGCGACTACAACCAGACCAAGGCGGCTACTTTGGCTGCGGCGAAATACGAAGGCCCTGTGTATTTGCGTTTCGGTCGTCCGGCTGTGCCTAATTTTACGGATGCGGATCAGACTTTTGAAATCGGAAAGGCCATTGTGCTCAACGAGGGTACCGACGCGACGGTGTTTGCTACCGGCCATCTTGTATGGGAGGCTTTGCAGGCTTGTGAGCAGTTGGAGCAGGAAGGTATTTCTCTGGAAGTGATTGATATTGCGACCATTAAGCCTTTGGACGAGGCGGCTGTCGTTGCTTCCGCCCGTAAGACGGGTGCTGTGGTTTGTGCCGAGGAGCACAACATGGCAGGTGGTCTGGGCGAATTGGTGGCCGGTGTTTTGGCGGCACAAGCTCCCACTCCGATGGAATATGTCAATGGCGGTGATCGTTTCGGTCAGACCGGAACTCCTGCCGAGTTGATGAGTAAATACGGTTTGAGTGCAGAGGGAATTGTGGCGGCTGTTAAACGAGTTCTTGCCAGAAAATAATCCCTTTGTCAGATAAGGAACTCATATCCTTACACAATAAGGGGCGTTACGAACAGGTTTTTAATGAGTTAGTCAAAAACTATTCGCAGCGCCTCTATTGGCATTTAAGATATTACACTGCATCTCATGAGGATGCGGATGATTTGTTGCAGGAGGTTTTTATAAAGGTATGGCAAACCCTGCCGAACTTTCGTGGAAACAGTTCTTTTTACACCTGGCTCTATCGCATTACCACCAATGAGGCGATATCGTGGCTTCGCAAACAGAAAGTCAGGGCGGCTATCCAGTTTGATAAGTTGGATCATGTGTTGAGCGCCAAAGTGGAGTCCGACCCTTATTTCAATGGAAATGAGGTGGAACGCGAACTGCAAAAAGCCATCGCAACGCTCTCCGGGGTGCAAAAGCAGGTGTTTCTGTTGCGCTATTATGAGGAAATGCCGTATGAGGAAATTTCTGCGATTTTGGGATCCAGCGTGGGTTCTTTGAAAGTGAGTTATCACAATGCCTACAACAAAATAAAGGAAATACTACAAAAGAAATTCTAATGGCAGAGAACGATTGGAAACAGCGTCTGGGCGTGGTTTTTTCGACCAACCCTGACTTTCAATACCAGACGGAGGAGCAAGAGTCGGTTGAGACTTTGCCGCCCGCCCGTCAGAATTTGCGTGTGGCGATTGATCGCCGGGCCCGTGCCGGAAAACAGGTTACCTTGGTGAGCGGTTTTGTGGGCACAGAGGAGGATTTGGCAGAATTGGGCCGTCTGTTGAAGACACGTTGCGGCGTGGGTGGCAGCGCCAAGGACGGTGAGATTTTGGTGCAGGGAGATCATAGAGATAGGATTGTGAAGATTTTGACCGACTTGGGCTATAAGGCAAAACGCGGAAATTAAAAGGGGCCATGGCGGATACAGGGTTTTATGTGCTTTGCGGATTGGCGACATTTTGTCTTTTGGTGGCGATTCCTCGCTGGGCAAATGTGATTTCTGCTTCATTGGGCGTATTGGTGCGTGCCAAGGAAGTTCAGAATTTTGAAAATATGATGGGGCTTTCCCGCGACAGAAACCTGTTGGTCGGTCTTTTGTTTTTGCCGTTTTGTTGTACATTATCCTGGCTGGATGTTATTCCTTTGGAGATTTTGCAGCCCTTTTCTCTTTTTGTCCGCTGCTTGGGAATTATCTTGCTTTTGGCCCTATATGGCTCCTTGCGCGTTGTGATGGCGCGTTATTTCGGCCCCAAGTCCATGAATACGCGATTACTTAAGGTGGTGAATTATTCTTTCTATACCTTTTTTGTGTTGCTGTGTTTTTTTCTTCTCTGCGGCTGTGTGATTTTTCTTCCCTTTCCTTTTCTGCGCGCCGTGCTGTGTGACTCTGTTCAATGGGCTATCTTCTTGTTTTACTTGTTATTCCTTATAAGAAAAACACAAATTTTACTGAGTTTTAATTCTTTATTCAAGACAATTTTGTATCTTTGCGCCCTCGAATTTTTACCGTGTGCTGCTTTGTTATCGGCAGCATGGTTTTTATAAGGAACAAGTAATGGGTCAGCAGAAAAAAATCCTCATTTCACAAGCACAAACAGCAGTATCTTCAACCACATACGCACCCCTTGTAGAGAAAACAGGCGCACAGATAGATTTCGTTCCTTTTTTCTACAATGAACCCCTCTCTTCTCGGGAGTTCCGTTCGCAAAGAATCAATATCGCAGACTACACCGCCATTGTATTTTCATCCAGGACGGTGATTGATGCGTTTTTCAAGTTGGCGGAGGAATTGCGTGTGAAGATTCCTGAAACGATGAAGTATTTTTGCTCCACCGAACGCGTGGCTCTTTATCTTCAGAAGCATATTGTATATAGAAAAAGAAAAATCTTTTTCGGTACTAGCACTCCGGATAGCCTGATTGCTTCAATCGGTCCTCGTCACACGGGTGAGAAATTTTTGATTGCCACTTCCGGCAGTCTGAATACCGATATTACCCGTGCGTTTGAGAAAACCAATATGGATGCAACAGCGGCTATGTTCGTAAAACCGGTTTCCGCCGATATCAAATCGGTGGATTTGCACAGCTACGATGCATTGGTTTTGTACACGTCTTCGGACGTTGTCTCTTTGTATGAGAATTTCCCTGATTTCGAACAAGGCAATCTGCAACTGATTACCTTTGGCCGTTCTGTGGTGAAAGCATTGGAGGAAAAAGGTTTGAATGTAGCTTTGTCCGCTCCTTCTCCGGAGATACCTTCTGTGGTGAAAGCGGTGGAGATGTTCATCAATAAGTAAAAATCTCTTTTCCAATCCGTGTCATCTTTGTCTGCACAGAGTTTACACAAAAACGAGCGTCTGCACTCGAAAAATGATATCGACCGCTTGCTTTCCAAGGGACGATTTTTCGTTGTGGACAATGTCTTCCGTTGTTGTGTGCTTCCTCGTCCTGCAGATGGTTCGGGCGTGGGCGTGGCTGTGGGAAATGGGAGCGCATCTGCGCGTATGATGGTGAGCGTGCCGAAGAAATGTTTTAAGCGTGCCGTCAAGCGCAATCTGCTCAAACGCCGCATTCGTGAGGCCTATCGTCGCAACAAGCCGTCGCTGCCGATGGATATTTTGTTTGTCTATCTTCCCAAAGAGATTTTAAGCTACGAACAGATTGAACAGACCTTGATTCGTGCTATCGAAAGAGCCGAAGAAAAACTACGTACATTCACAAGCACAAGCGCCGCTGCCAATGCGGCTGCCCGCGCTTCTGCTACCAATGCGTCGGCTACGAGCGCTTCCGCTACCGATGCGCAGGCTGCCAGTTCTGATTCGCATTCCTCGCAGAAAGAAGTTTCGCAGCCTGATGTCTCGCAGAATAAATTTGTTGCGGTGTTGAAATGGATAGGTAATGCGCCCTTTTTGTTGCTGATTTCATTTTATAGGGCTTGCGTCTCTCCTTTTACTCCGCCCGCCTGTCGTTTTACGCCGACCTGCTCACAATACGCGATGGAGGCGTTCAAAAAATATGGGCCTTTCAAGGGTTTATATCTGACGGTCAAGAGAATTTTGCGCTGTCGTCCCGGTGGGGGTTCGGGCTATGACCCTGTTCCGTAATCTTTCTTTGCCGTTTGCAGGGCATGGTTTGCCTAGGATTAGCGTTTTTTAACCTGCGTGCTGAGTTGTTGCTGTGAAATGACCGTGCGCGTCGGGCTTTCCCAGAAGATAGACCAGTAGAAGGCGTCCCAATCTCCGCTGTCCCAGATTTCCACCAACTCTTCAATCTCTTTGTCCTTCCCCTCGGGGTCGTAGGCGATTTTCAGGTCCGCGTCGAACAGTCGAGCTATGAGTTGCCAGAATCCGGCAGCAAAATCACCTTCATAAGTCTGGATGATTTCATACGGGGTCAAGCCGCATTCCCTGTCCACCAGGCGCATCAACACCATGCCTTGACTGATGGTCATTTTGCGTATGTCCTTTTCAAAAATGCGGAAAAGTTCTTTCTCTACACTTTTGATATAGCGCTCCCGTTCGCTGCGTTTAAGGGGCTCTGCCGCCAAGGTGCTGTCCACTTGCGCCATCATTTTACGGCCGACCAACGCGTAAGGATAGACTTTGTTGAAATTGTATATGAGTTTATAGTATTTTTTCCATGCTTTCCCTTTTTGTTTGGGGACGCGGGCGAATATACGGGCAGGTTTGAGCTTGTCCACAAACACCGTGTCGCCGTTTTCGTCGATTTCATACCCGAGCAGAAAGAGATTTTCCGGCGTGGCTGCCGCCAAGGCTTTTTCTGCAAAAGCTGCCACCTCCGCGTCTAATTCCGCGTCTGCCTTGTTGCTTTGTGCGGCCAGCGGCATGCTTCCGAAAATACAGAGCAGAAACACAAAAACGATATGTGCTAAAAACTTTTTCATATCTCGCGGACAAAGATAGATAAAAACGACGATTATTTACTATATTTGCGTGCTTGTTCCATGAGGGACAGATTTATAAAAATCGCGTAATGGCTATTCTCCAACAAAATTTTGCTAGTAAGCTGAAAGAGTATATTCTGATTACTTTCGGCCTTTTTATTTATGTCGGTGCCTGGTCTTTGTTTTTGGTGCCGAATAACTTTGTAGGCGGTGGTATTTCCGGTATTTGTTCCATTATTCACTATGCTACGCATGGCGCTATCGGTATCGGTACTTTGTATTTCATCTTCAATACGATTCTTTTGCTTATTGCAAGAAAGGTTTTGGGAGGAGGATTTTCGTGGAAGACCATTTATGCGGTGGTGTTCGCCTCTGTGATGTTCGATATTCTGCCGCCCCTGATTCCAACAGAATTTATTCAGGCCTTTGTCACGCCGAACGGAAAAATGATTTGTGCCATTCTCGGTGGTGCGTTGGTCGGAATGAGTGTGGGTATCACCATGTCGCAAGGTGGTAGTACCGGCGGAACGGATGTTGTGGCCTTGATGGTGAATAAGAGATTTAACATTTCTCCGGGTAAAATCATTCTCACTTTGGATATCATCATCATTTCATCCGCTATGATTTTCCCGTCTTACACCTCTTCCGGTGAGGCTTTGTCGCTCGCGAGCAAGGTGGCGGTGGCGGCCTATGGTTTTATGATGGTGACGGTCAGCGGTTATTGTGTGGACCTCTATCTTTCGGGTAGCAAGCAGTCAGTACAGGTGCTTATCTTCTCGAAGAAATATAAAGAATTGGCGGATGCAATTGTGTATGATTTCAAACGCGGCGTTACGATTCTTCATGCACAAGGCTGGTACACCAAGCAGGAACGCGAAGTGGTGTGCGTGGTGACTCGCAAGACCGATTTGCCTATGCTGATGCGTTATATTAAAACGATTGATTCACAAGCGTTTATGTCTGTTTCGACCGTCATGGGCGTATTCGGAGAGGGCTTTGATGTAATCAAGGATGAGCCCGGTTTTATGACGCGCAAGGCCAAAGGTCGCGTTTCCGAAGTCGCTGCGGCGGAGCGCACAGGTGGTGTCGCTCCTGCTAATGAGTGTGCGGCCTCTGAACAACCAGAACAACCGACAGAACCCACCCAACCCGCGCAAGGAGAGTAGAGATGAAAACCCGCGTCTACAAAAGAGAAGTTCATTATTACGAATGTGACGGGATGGGCATCACGCACCATTCCAATTATATTCGTTTTATGGAAGAGGCGCGTATTGATTGGATGGACCAATTGGGTTATGGTTTTGATAAGATGGAGGCAGAAGGTGTGGTTTCTCCGGTGGTGGGGCTGACTTGCGACTATAAACACAGTACACGATTCAAGGATCTGATTGAAATCGAGTTGTCTGTGGCTTCGATGAGTCGCTTGAAATTGACCTTTTCTTATGTGATGCGTGTGGGCGAGAAGGTGGTCTGCACGGCTACCAGCACCCATTGTTTTATGGAAAATGGTCGTCCGGTCTCCTTGGAGACTCGTTTCCCCGCATTTTACGCCCTCATTACAGAGTAGTTTGATGGTGTCTTCTAAAAGGGAGCATAAATCATTCTCCCTGTGGTAGCAGTTCTAAAAGGCGTTCGACCAGACGCGGCTTTCCGTATTGTTTCAAATCCTCTTCTTTCACCCAAATATAGTCTTGGGGCAGTTGGGGTTTTTCGCTACATTCATAGAGGTAGAAGTCTGCGTACAGGCTTTGGTGGGTGAGTTGGTGGCGAATATCTTTTCCCAAAAGCGTCCCTCTTGTTTCAGTTTTTTCAAGAAGAAACGGTTCCCATAATCCCTGCCAAATGTCTCCGGCGGGACGTTTGTGTATCGCGGTCTGCCCTTCATACCTATAATATATATAGCAGAGATGACGCTCGCGAATCGCTATCTTTTTGCCTTTGACGGGGAGCTGCTCTTGTAAGCCTTCTTGTTTAGCGTGACAGTTGAGGGCAAAAGGGCAGTCTGAACATCGCGGCGATTGGGGCGTACATTGAATGGCGCCGAAATCCATCATGGCTTCATTGAAATCTCCGGGACGGTTTTCATCCAATAGACTTTGTGCCAGCGCGGTAAACTCTTTTTTGGCAGCGTTGCTTCCAATGGGAGTTGTCAAGCCGAAATAGCGTGCGAGCACCCGATATACATTCCCATCCACGACAGCGACAGGGAGTCCGAACGCAATGGATCCGATGGCGGCCGCGGTATAATCGCCCACGCCCTTCAAACTGCGAATATCGTCTATGCGCTCGGGAAATTTTCCCATTGCCACGATTTGTTTGGCGGCGGTATGGAGGTTGCGGGCGCGGCTATAATACCCCAGTCCTTCCCATAATTTCAACACTTGGTCTTCATCAGCCTCTGCGAGCTCTTCCACGGTCGGGAATGTAGCCATAAAGCGCTCCCAATAGGCAAGACCTTGCACGATGCGCGTCTGTTGCATGATGATCTCACAAAGCCAGATGGCGTATGGGTCGCGTTGTTCGCGCCAGGGGAGTTTCCTGCCGTTTTTATCGTACCAATCCAATAGGGCCTTTGTGAAATTCATGTTGTTGTTTGACGAAAGATTTTTGCTTTTGCAAAGATAGATTTTTGTCGCGAAAATTTTGCTTAGAATGTGTCGAATCGCTACATTTGTTTCATAATTGAGTATAGAAATGAAAGCTTCGGTTGAGCGAAATTCGGCCCTTGTCGGGAATTTAGCCTGCTTTAGTGCGTATGCGATTTTCGGATTTAATATTATCTGCTGTAAAAATATAGCGGTGGACGGACATATTACTCCCATGGCCCTGTTTTGTTTGCGCTCTTTTGGCGCAGCGTTGCTCTTTTGGCTATTGTCCTTTGTGCTTTCCTGCCGCAGGCGTGCAATCAGTTCCTCCGGTAGCGCAGTCGCGTCCTCCAGTAGCGCAGTCGGCTCCTCCGGTAGCGCAGTCGCGTCTGCTGCTTGCGCCTCGTCGTCTCCTGTTGTTTCGCTCGCTGGTCGCGCCGCATCTGGAGGCGACTCTCATTGCGCCTCGTCGGCCCGCGGCGAAACAGCCGAGTTGAAGAAAATTGAAAAGGGAGATTATTGGAAAATAGCCCTCGCTTCGTTCTTCGGACTTTTCTCTACCCAGCTCACTTTCTTGCTTGCCATTCCCTACACGACTGCCATTGACGCCTCGATTATGAGTTCGATGCTGCCGATTATGACTTTGCTAGCGTCAGCCTTTGTGATGCGCGAGCGTATAACCTGGTCGGGCGTGTCCGGTATCGTGTTGAGCGTTATTGGGGTTATGATTCTGATATTCAACAGTGTATCCCTACGCGAAGGAGCGGAGACGACTTCTGTTGGCGGTATAGTCGGCATGATAGGCAACACCCTGAGTTTTGCTTTATATTTAAGCATATTCCGTCCGCTGATACGAAAATATTCCGTTGTGACCTTTATGAAATGGATGTTTTTGTTCTCCTCGCTTTATGCCCTTCCGTTCTCGTTTTCCGCATTCTCCGCCTCCCATCTGGCTGCTGTTCCGCTTTCTGTGGCGCTACAAGTGGCTTATGTGGTGGTTGGCGCGACCTTTATTTCCTATTTCTTGATTCCGGTCGGCCAGAAACATTTGCGTCCGGTCGTGGTGTCGATGTACACCTATGTTCAGCCCGTCGTCGCGATGGTCATTGCCCTCTCGTTAGGGCTGGATCAGCTAACGGTGTTGAAAGTGGTGGCTACTGCGCTGGTATTCACAGGAGTAGGTCTGGTGAATTTTACCCCTTCGCGCACCACTTCAAAATAAGAGAAAATAATCCTACTCAAGCACTTATATCTCTTAATAAAACAAAAATTTCGGGGCAAGTTCTTTCAAAACAAAGAAATTTGTCTATCTTTGCAGTCGCAATGGGGTATTAGCTCAGTTGGTAGAGCGTTTGAATGGCATTCAAAAGGTCAGGAGTTCGATTCTCCTATGCTCCACAAAAACGCTGAAAATCAGCAAGTTGAAAAGGTTATACACAATCTCGTACACAATTTAGACGAGTTGTGTATAATTTCTTTTATTATCCCCTGCTATACCAAACGCGGCTCTTTCTGGGATCAACGGAAAATCTCGGTTGTTTTGCATTTCTATCCACAAAAAGCCACCTTTTCATGGACAGAAGTTTGAAATGAAAGCTATTATCCACAAAAAGGGCTGTTTCTGTGGACAGGGATGGCACAAAGGGTAACAGGACTAAATTTAGCAACCTGCTTTTTCCGTTGAGACTCTTTCTGCCCACTCCGACCTTGCGCGATATCTCGCGGAGGCCATCTTCATCCACTCGGTAGTGGTGTAGAATCTGTTGTTTTTGATCCATGGTTAACATTGTTAAGTTATTTACCTCGGCAAGGTAATCAAACCGTCCAATGTGGTCCCATTTTCAAGGAGAATAGTGGGGGGATTTTCAATTACTATCTACTCATATGCTCGTCAAGCATAGCTTCAATATCCGCTACGCCAAGATTGTTGTCTGCAAAGAACTTATCTACTGCAGACTGTGCCTTTTCGGCAGCAGCCACCTTGTCGGAAACGATATCGAAAGGGATCTTACCTCGCTGGACTACAGCTCTGGCAAATACATTCATAGCAGCATTGGAACTCAATCCAAACTGCGTACAAAGAGCATCAAATGCCTTTTTAAGTTCAGAGTCCATACGGACGGTCATTGTTACCTGTGCCATGTTTTAAACACTTTAGTTTCTGCAAATAAAACGCAAATTTTGCGGATTATTCGCCGCATTTTGTAGTCAAAACCTTCCACGGTGGCCGCAGAGGGCTCTTCCACGAGCTTGATGGTAGCTGCAGAAGCGTAGGCACATTAGAATATTTCACCGTTCCACAGCATCCTCAGGAAATCATTGATATAAATGAGTTCGATATCTCCTGAAGGCCTTGTGATGGGGTCAAGCGACACGAGGATGAGCCTGCAGTCAGGATGTTCTTCCTTGAAGGCTTTCAAACCATTCTTATGGCGGGTCTTGACCTCCTCGCTAGACTTTATTTCTATGGCAACCTTGGCATCGCCGATTACTGCATCGACTTCCTGGTTGTTGTAGGTATGCCAATAGGAAATCTTCTCTCTGCGACGATAGTACCCGCGGTAGGCTATGATTTCCTGCATTACATAATGTTCAAACGCATGGCCATAGTCATCCGAACCTCTCCGGAGCTTATGCCGCCCCATCAAGTAGTTCGTCAGTCCCACATCAAAATAGTAGAACCTGGGAGCCTGGACCACTTTCCGCTTGACAACCTTTGTGTACGCGGGAACCTCGTATCCCATCAGAGTGTCTTTCAGGATTTGGTAGTAGGCCTTGACTGTCTTTGCTGCGACACCACAATCACTGGCTATGTTGGCATAGTTGATCATCTCGCCATCGGAAATGGCGGCGGCTTCCATAAACTGCTCAAATGCCTCGACATCCTGGACAGCGGCTTCATCCCGGATTTCCTCGCGCAGGTAGACTTCGACATAGCCCTCCAGGCGGTCTGTAGCATCATCGACCATATAATGACGGGGAATCATACCGTTCTGGACGGCCTTGTCTATCTGGAAGTCCGTGACCTCTTTCCAGACCAGCGGGAACAACGTTCTTGGATTCGCGCGGCCACCGAGGGTATTGGCTCCGGATTTCTTGAGTTTCCGGGCACTTGACCCGCTGAGTATGAAATGCAAGCCACGGTTCACCATCAGCCAATGTACCGCATCCAGCAACTCAGGCACTTTCTGTATCTCATCTACAATTACCAGCGTGCCGGCAGGTTTGGCCATCAAGGCCTCTCGGAAGGAGTCCGGGTTGCGCTTGAAAGCCTTTCGGACAGAATCAATCAGTAGGTCGTAGTAGATGGCATCCGGAAAGCGTTCCTGCAGGAGTGTTGATTTACCCACCTGGCGTGCTCCGAAAAGGAACATCCCTTCGTCAAGTTGGTTCTCTATGTCGAAAATTCGCTTGTACATGGTTTGTTAGAATTTATGGAGGTCAAGTCCGATTTTCCTATGAAATTCGGGAATCCGGGTACAAATTTAGTAAAGTTTGTCTAAGTTCCAAAACCCTTGCAGATTTACCATTATTTCTTCAGTTCCTCGTCAAAGTGTAGGCAGTTGGAAGGGTTTATGTCATTCTATCAAAATCGCTCGGCAGGGGGAGCCGTCGGAACCGGAGAGATTGAGCGGAGCAGCGTTGAGGAAATAAACGCCTTCTTTGACAGCCGATAAGCGAATTCCTTCCAGCAAAACCATATCCGCGCCCAAGAGTACCTGGTGCACAGCCATGGGCGCGTCTTCGGGCCCTACGGTCTGCGATTCATTTCCCAAGAGCAGGAGACCTGCATCGGCAAACACTTGAGCGGCTTCCAATGAGACCTCGGCGGTCCCTTTTATCAGGATTCTCTTTGCGGATTCAGGGTTCTGCATCTTCGCTTTTTGGATGATAACCGCCGCATCTCCATCCGATACAACACCTTGGTGTTCAGAAACATACGCCATTCCGACAACCGATTCCAAACACAAGGAGTCCACGGCCTTGCCCTCATTTATAAAATGGTAGGGCGCGTCAATATGGGTGCCATTATGGGCGCACATGCTAAATGCCGAGAGGTTACACAAGTCTCCCTTTTCAATTGCCAATAACGAACTTTTTTCAGGTGTTGGGTCGCCAGGATAGGTTTGACAACCAAAAACTTCTTGTGATATGTCGTAGATTTTCATGTTTTGTTCCAATGTATTTCCCAAAAGTAATCAAATCCGCTGAAACTGACACACATTTTTTCATTTACTTTTCATATCTTTGGCAAGTTTAATAACCCTAAAACTTTGAACCTGTCTGAATATGAAAAAATTTAAGCTCGGACTTTTCCCTAGAGTTGTCATTGCCATTGTGGTGGGCGCGTTGCTTGGGCTGATTCTTCCGGACGTTGTCATCAGGATTTTCAAGACCTTCAATGTGCTCTTTGCACAACTACTCAAATTTACCGTTCCCCTTCTTGTCTTGGGACTTGTAACTCCCTCCATCGCCAATTTGGGCCGCGGAGCAGGTAAGATGTTGCTGACCGTGATGGCGATAGCATACTGTTCGACCGTCTGTGCCGGCATTTTCTCTTATGGTGTGTCAAGCAACCTTCTCCCCATGTATCTTTCCCCGGGTGAGTTGTCTTCCGAATTTGTGTCGGAGAAAGAATATCTTCCCTATATCGACCTTAAAATTCCACCCATTTGCGACATCATGACCGCGCTGGTGCTCTCCTTTGTTCTGGGTGTCGGTGTCATTTTTACGAACTCCAGCGCCCTCAAAAAAGGATTTGATGAGTTTGGTGAGATAGTTAAACTGACGATTGAGAAGGTGATTATCCCTTTCCTTCCGGTCTATATCTTTACCATGATTTGTGAAATGAGCGCCAAAGGTGTAATCGCCGTCGTGCTGGGGACGGGATTCAAAGTCATTCTTACTGGCGTGATTCTTTCTATTATCTATCTGATTATTCAATATTGTGTGGCAGGACTGATTGCCCGTAAGAACCCCATCAAAATGCTCTGGAATATCGTTCCGGCCTATCTGACGGGCTTTTCCATCTGTTCCAGCTCGGCTTGTATTCCTGTTACCTACGAATGTGCTCTCAAGAATGGCGTGCGTAAGGATATTGCGGATTTTGTCATTCCACTCTGCTCTACGGTTCACATGTGCGGCTCGACCATCAAACTGACCGTTACTTCGGTCGCTGTGGCTTATATGTTCGGAGTGCCGCTCACATTCGGCTTGTTCCTTCAGTTTGCCTTCATGCAAGCTATCGCTGCTGTTGCTGCGCCGGGTGTGATGGGTGGCGTGCTGATGGCCTCCATTGGACTTTTGTGTAACATTCTGGGTTTCACCGACACAATGACAACCCTGATTATGACACTCTATCTGGCCCTCGATGGATATGGACCCGCAGTGAACGTCTCCGGTGATGCCGCCATCGCAGTTATCACAGACAAAATTTTCGCCAAAGCCCCCTCCGCGAAATAAATTTGTAACACCCCCCCCTCAAAAAATACAATCCCCGAAAGCTAGAATCTAACTTTCGGGGATGTGTTATAAAGAGCACGTACTCTTTCGCCGTTCTTTGGACGTATGATGCGTTTCGCGCTACTGAATGTGCTTCGTGTAGAATTCTTCGTCAGATTCCAAGAGGTAGATGATGCCCTCAACCAATCCAATGAAAGCCGGGATACTGGTCCAACAGAACAAGAGGTAGAGAAATCCTTGCCCGATTTTCCCCATATAAAACTTGTGAACGCCAAAGCCACCCAGAAGAATGGCTAAAATACCGGCAGCAAGTCTATTCTTGTCAGAACTTTCAGGCTTTCCTGTAAAAAGAGTTCCACAGGTGTTGCATTTGAAGGTTCCTGAAGCGGAAGCATTGACATCACCGCTACCGCAACTCGGGCATTTAATAATTTCCATAGGTTATATATGCGTTTTACACCAAACCTTGCTCGATCATGGCGGTGGCGACTTTCATGAAGCCGGCGATGTTGGCGCCTTTCACATAGTCGATGCTGCCGTCAGGCTGCGTACCATATTTTACACACTGCTCGTGAATGTCACGCATGATGCTCTTGAGCTTGATATCCACCTCTTCTTTGCTCCAAGAGATGTGGGAAGCGTTCTGCACCATTTCCAAACCGGAAGTTGCTACACCACCCGCGTTGGAAGCTTTTCCAGGGCCAAAGAGCACGCCTTGTGACTGGAAATAGTGGATGGCGCCGGGCTGACAACCCATGTTGCTACCCTCGCAGCAGCACCAGCATCCGTTGGCGACCAAAGTCTTGGCATCCTCTTCGGACAACTCGTTCTGGAAGGCGCAAGGGAGGGCGATGTCGCAAGCCACTCTCCAAGATTTCTCACCAGCGTAGTATTTGGCTTTATCAGGGAAGCGGATAGCCATATCCTCCACATTGTGGCGGTTAGAGCTACGCATTTCAAGCATATAATCAATCATTTCCTGGTCGATACCGTTGGGAATCTCGCACATACCCTTGCGGCCGGAGATGGTCACCACTTTGGCGCCCAATTCGGTGGCTTTGATGGCAGCACCCCAAGCAACGTTACCGAAGCCGGAGATGGCTACACGGCAACCTTTGATATCTTTGCCCGCTTTCTTCAATACATTTTCAACAAAGTAAAGCAAACCAAAACCGGTAGCCTCAGGACGAAGAAGTGAACCGCCCCAAGTCAAACCCTTACCGGTCAAAACGCCGGTACCATGCTGACGGGAAATTTTTCGGTACATACCGTTGAGGAAACCGATTTCGCGGCCACCCACACCCACGTCGCCGGCAGGAATGTCCTGGTCGGGACCGATGCAATTGATGAGCTCCTGCATATAAGCCTGGCAGAAACGCATGATTTCAGCGTCAGAACGGCCTGAAGGGTCAAAGTCTGAACCACCTTTGGCACCGCCCATGGGCAAAGTCGTCAAAGCGTTCTTGAATACCTGCTCGAAGCCGAGGAATTTCAACATGGAGGGAGTTACGCTGGGGTGGAAACGGAGTCCGCCTTTGTAGGGGCCGATGGCGCTGTTAAATTGTACGCGGTAGCCGATATTGGTGTGCACTTCGCCATTGTCGTCTGCCCAAGTGATACGGAACGTAAAAATACGATCGGGCTCAACAATGCGCTCAATGATTTTCGCTTTCTCAAATTCAGGATGTTGGTTGTAGGTTTCTTCTACGGATTGGAGGACTTCTCTAACTGCCTGCAAGTACTCGCTTTCACCAGGGTACTTGGCCTCCAAACGGGCCATAATGTCATTTGTTTTCATCTTTTTATAGACTTTTGAATCAATTTTTCGTGATAATGCTATATCCCGGCCCGTACACCACTTCGCGTACTGCGTTGTTGATCCACCCGGCGCCCTGCTTTTTGAATAGGAAACTGCTCTGAAGAAG
The DNA here is from genome assembly GCA_904501835.1 of uncultured Bacteroidales bacterium. Classification (GTDB taxonomy): domain Bacteria; phylum Bacteroidota; class Bacteroidia; order Bacteroidales; family UBA932; genus Cryptobacteroides. The sequence continues at coordinate 2,839 of CAJGBW010000006.1, read as the reverse complement.
GGACATATCGGTCAGACCGGATTTGCTAAGGAGCATATACTTCATTAAGTCGTAGCCTTGGAAAGAGAATGCAGTCGGCTCAGTGTTGTAAATGGCTCTATATTTTAATAGGAAGTTCTGCACGTCCTTTTCATCATAATTGATATGGTAGGTGCTGCTCATACGGAAAGAGAGGCTGTGCAGATTCTCCACCTCGATGGTGTCAAATGATTTGATGCGCGAGGGGCCATAAAGGACCACCTTGCAGCCATTGTGCACCAATACACGCAGATTGCGGACGGCGTCATTGACAAAAGACTGGTTGTCGCTAAAAATCAGTACGCGATTGACCGCATCCGGCACCATCGTGAATTTTTCCACCAACGAATCTGCCACGTCGCGGCCCGTCAGCAAAGTGTAGCTATAGTTGAAAGGCTGGATGCCGCAAGAATCAATCAAAGTCTGAATCGCCACACTATCGACCGGCTTTTTCCCGCCTTCCTGGTAGAGAACGACCAATTTGTCAGAGGTGATATAATCCTTTTTCAACCACTGAATGCTGTTTTCCCATTGACGAATGGTAGGGGTCGGCGCTTGAATAAAGTTGGGATAACTCTGTGCAAGGCTTTCGCAGCGGGGATCAAGAGGAGAGACAACCCAAGTCGTGTCCGGCAGAGAAGACAAGGCTTTCTGCAAATCTTTTCGACTGACAGGGCCGATTACAAAATGGCAATCTGCCAAGCTGTTGTAAGAAGTATCTTCTTGGATATCAAGAACTTTTAATTCCACATCCAGCGCTTTTGCTTTGCTGGTTTCTTCAAGAGCCAACAAGGCGCCGCCGTAGAAGTCCATGTAATTCTCGCTGCCGCCCTCCGCGCTCTTCAAAGGAAGGGCGAGTCCCACTTTGAGTTTGCTTTGAGGACTAAAACGTAGAACGCTGGTGTCTGCTTTTGCTACTTTGTCGGCCGTTTTATTAACCATGGCCTCCGCTACCTCTACAGTTGCAGCCCCAGTTGTTCCACCGCCTGCCGCAGCATCGGCAGCGACACTTGTAGCAGCATCGGCAGCGACACCCGCAGTCCCAGTAGTGCTGCCCTCCGTCGGAGTACTTTCGGCAGGAGCCTCCTCCAACGCGGGAAGAACCAGCTTCTTGATAGGCTGTTTCTTGGGAATTTTGATAATCATCTTCGGCTGGATATCCGAAGGCGTCAGCAATGAATTGGCCGCAAGCAGTTCATCCATACTCACCCCGTGTCTGTTGCAGATGGTCTGCGCGTCTTCGTACCATTTTACCTTGTGCTCAATATATTCCTGCGCCATCAGGCCTATGCCCGATACTACAAGCAACACCAAGGTCAAGAGTGACTTGCGCACAAAAAAGTCTGACGAAAATTTACGCACGGGGAAGAATGTGATAAATTATTCTTTGTTGTTTTTATTCTTGACGTACTCCTCGTTGAGACCTTCGATAATCTCATCGGTAATGTCAAGTCCGCTGTTGGCAGTGATGATGGGGGCAGATGCCTGATTGGCAAAAATCATAGCGTAACCCTTTTCCTCATTGTAGGCATTTACGTAGGTCTGGATGGCGTCCAAAATCTGGTTCATGGTAACCTGCTGTTCCTCAAGCATTTCGTTCTGCTTGGTGTTGGCCCACTGCTCCAATTCGGCTTTCTTCTTGTCTAATTTCTCAGCCTGTGCCTGTGCGGTGCTCTGGGTCATAAGGCCCTTCTGCCATTTCTCATTGAATGCGTCGAAATCCTTTTGGAGTTTCTTCTGACGGTTGGCGAGCTGCTCCTGTACGTTCTGCATTTTGCTTTCAACTACAGAAGTCAAGTCATTGGCCATGTCATACTCTTTGAGAATACGATCCAACTGGAAATAAACGAAACTGCCCTCTGCAATCTCGATTTCTTCTACATCAGAGGTAGCAGTTTCAGTGCATTCTGCCTTGCAGCAAGCACAGTTGGCAATAATGGTGTAAGCACCGAATCCCAAAGAGATAACCAGTGCAATGATGCTGATAATTAGTGATTTCTTATCCATTTTATATAAATTTTAATTATTTCAATCTCACAAAGATAATTATTTTTTTCGAAGAATATCCAAATAACGTTGTATCGTCGTTTCAAGACCGAGATAGAGCGCCTCGCTGATCAAGGCGTGTCCGATGGAAACTTCTGCCACAAAAGGTATATGTTCAATAAAATAACCCAAATTATCCAGACTCAAATCGTGCCCGGCATTGACGCCCAATCCTGCCTTCTGTGCCTCCAATGCGGTGGCAAGGTAGGGAGAAATGGCCTCCTGAGCAAGTCCTGCGGCATATTTGCGGGCATAATTTTCTGTGTAAAGTTCCACCCTATCGCAGCCACATTCCGCCGCCGCTGCCGCCATTTCCGGTAGAGCATCAATAAAGATGGAGGTGCGTATGCCCTCTTCTTTGAAGCGGCCGCAAATATCCTGCAAGTAGGACTGGTGGCGTATGGTGTCCCAGCCCGCATTGGAGGTAATGGCGTCGTGGGCATCAGGAACGAGCGTAACCTGCTCCGGGCGCACTTCCAAGGCCAGATTGATGAATGAATCGAAGGGGTTGCCCTCCATATTGAACTCTACGGACAGGCGCGGGCGAATGTCGCGTACGTCGCTGTAACGGATGTGGCGCTCATCGGGCCTGGGATGTACGGTAATCCCCTCTGCACCAAATCGTTCGCAGTCAAGAGCCGCCTTGGTTACATCGGGTGTATTGCCGCCTCGCGCATTACGTATGGTGGCGATTTTGTTGATATTTACGGATAAACGGGTCATATCGTCAAGGTCTGAACAACTTTTTAAGAAGACAAAATTATGGATAATTTGG
>CAJGBW010000005.1 GCA_904501835.1 uncultured Bacteroidales bacterium | reverse complement strand
TATAGATACTGAGGTCAGGTGCGTTCTGTGCCTGTATATCCCATATATCTATTCGAGTGTGGGGTATTACGTCGTTTGTTTTTGACCGGGTCTTTCCACAACCTTCAATCAGATAAGCGATCGTCAGCCCCACACTTTTTTTATAGGGATTAATACATCTTTGGGGCTGAGATGTAAGTTATTTCAGTTTATTACAATGAAAAAGTTTTTAATTCTCACGATTGTGCTAATTTGTTCAATCAATTATTCCCTTTCCGCAAGGGAGGTGAAAGTTTCTGTTACACCTTCCGATGCAAAAATTTATGTAGATGGGAACTATTACGCTGATGGCGTCGCAACAATTGATGTAAAACGAAAAGATGAGTTCGTTGTTCTCAAATTAGAGTGTCCTGGTTATGTTACAATGGAAACCAAGATATATGCTAAGGATAAGAGGAAAGCTGTTTCCTACGTTCTTAGAAGAGATGAATTCTTTGATGTTTCTACAGCGTCAGGACTTGTTAATAAATATTTTAATGTAAAAGTTTCAAAAGATTTATATAAGATTGATGAATATGGGAATATGGATATGACTCATGCATGGAAAATGGTGCATAAGGTAATTTTAAACTACTTTGATGAGATACAGACTACTGACATAGCATCTGGTTTTGTTCAGACTCCGTGGCGTTATGAGACGTTTACAGAAGCAGGGAAACAGGTTAGAACACGCGTTATAGTTAAACAAAATGCTTTTGCGGATGAGTTGTCATTTCAAATTAAAATATCATCTGAAGTTGGTTCTATATATGCATCTCGCAAAGATGAATCATTTCAGGAATTAGATAGAATATTAAAAGATCTTGAGCCTATTATCAGCGAATTTCAAACTAGATTAGCTAAGTAAAACATAGAAATATGATTAATATGAAAAGAATTTTATTTATTTGCTCGTTGCTGATTTGTTCGTCAATCACTAAGGCAGAAACGAGCGCGTTAGAAACGTTCGATGCGAATTTATATGGATGGCTTGAGTTTGTAAAAAATGATGGGAGTGCTATAATTAAAGACGGTGTTATGAAGCTAGAAGGGAAGGTTGATTTGTCATCTTTCTTTACCCCTTCCTCTAATATTATAACATCTTGTTACGCACCTATTAATCCTAGAGAGAATTTTATATATAAGTGCGACGCAATCGCAAAGAGAATTAATGATGCTGGATATTTTGGATTGATCTTTGACTATATGGATGACTATAACTATTCTGTGTTTTTTATCGGAAAAGGAGATAAGAATGCAGAGGTTATATATAATAGAGTAGTTGATGGAGAATTAGTCGGAATGAGATCAGCGGATCTTAAACTTAAACAAAAACGTAAAGCAGAATTTCATTTTGAAATAAGGGCTTTACATGATAAAGTTGTATTTAATTGTAATGAGATGCAAGTCATGGAGATTCGTTATTGTCCTATTAGATGTTCGGGTATTGGCTTCTGTGTGCGAGGTAAACAATCGGTAGACTTTGATAATGTGGTGTTTATTCAATAGAAAGATTTGCTGATAATAATAGGCTCAAGAAGTTGTTTGCATTAGTGTATTTATAGTTGTTATAAATATACTAATGCTTTTCATATCTGCTATAACAGGACTTAATTTGAGAAAGTTCAGAAAAACAAATATACTGACAATATTTAGTCTTTCACCCCTCACTCTACTGGAGGACGAGTACATGAATCCTGCGTTGAGGTGTGTCAGTGGCACTTTCACGTGCTCGAGCCTAGGTTTTAATCAGGGGGACGCGCACGCGACATTGCGTTCTACGTGTGTGTAGGGCACATTGGTGTGCTCGAGGGCCCGCAGCCCAGAGGCTCCGCGACTTCCGCAGCCCAAAGGCACCGCGACTCCCGCAACCTCCTTCAGGCCCCCTACTCCGCTGCAACTTCTTCGCTGTAGCCGCCACCGAGAGCTTGGTAGAGATTGATGACACTCTGGATTTCGTCAAAGCGGTCAGACACTTCGGCCAACTCAGCAGCCAAAAGGTTTTTCTGCGCCGTCAAGACCTCCAAGTAACTCGCACTACCATGCTTCATCAACAACTGCGTATTCCAGACAGAAGCCTGAAGATAAAGCACCTGTTTCTTATCTAATTCCACCTGCTTTTTAGCCGTCTGCCAAAGCACAATCGCATTATTGACTTCCACACCCGCATCCAACAGACTTTGGCGGAAATTATAGGCCGCCGCCTCCTGTTGCACTTGCGCCGTCTTCAAACGCGCTTTATTGACACCCTTGTCAAAGATAGGTTGCACAAGACCAGCCACCAGGTTCGCGATAATGCTGCCCGGATCCATTGCAATCGAGCCACTGCCCGTCGTCCAACCCAGCGCACCACTCAAATTCAATTTCGGATAGAAAGCCGCTTTGGCACTGTTTGTCATATAGAAAGCCTGCGCAAGTTGCCATTCCGCTTCACGAACATCGGGACGGCGGCTTAAGAGCTCCACCGGAACTCCCGCAGACAATTTTTCAGGGAATTGTTGCTTTTCCAAACTGCCACGCGTGATAGACATAGGGAGGACAGCAAGCAATGCGCACATGGAATTTTCGACGGCACGGATTTCCTTTTCCAAATCCAAAATGCTCGACTCAACGTCCAGACGGTTCGCTTTGGCTTGTAAAACCGCCGCCTCATTCGTCTTGCCGGCCCGTTTGAGCGCTTCCAAAGTACGAATGTTTTCTTCCCAAGTATCGCGTGTGCGAGAACTGATTTTTAGTTTCTCGTCCAGCATCAGCAAGGTGTAGTAGTTGTTCGCGATGGTTGCTACCAAACGAGTTTGCACCGCTTGTTTGTACGCTATACTCTGCTCCAAGGCCGCTTTCTTCTGCCTTTTCGCATTTCTGAGCTCGCCAAAAATATCCACTTGCCAGCTTACGTCAAGGTTGGCTGAAAAGTTACCGGGGTAGGTCCCACCTTTGGCATTGAGACTCACACCCGGGAAAAACGCCCAGCGGGATGTTGTCAAAGCCACCTGGGCTTCCTCTACTTTGAAGCGGGCGATATTGAGGTCAGTGTTGTTGGCCAATCCCACCCGAATCCAATCCTGCAACAACGTGTCCGTGAATATTTTATCCCAAGAAACCGCCGCCGTGGAAAGACTGTCTTCGCTGGCAGGCAATCTTCTATATAGACTATCCACGAAACGCATATTTTGGCGCTCGTATTTTTTATACAGACCGCAGGAATCAAGGCAAAGCATAGCCCCTGCGAAAATAATGATCAGATATATTTTTTTCATTGTTTAGTATTTCTCTTTGAGGGCATAACCTTTTCTTCAATGCGTTGGAATACGATAAAGAGCGCCGGAACGACAATCAGCAAAGCCAATGTGCCGATTAACATACCTCCTACCGTACCTACACCGATGGAAATGTTTCCATTCGCACCCACACCACTGGCGAACATCAACGGAAGCATACCGAAAATCATCGTCAGGGAGGTCATCAAAATCGGACGAAGACGCTCTTTGGCTGCCGTCATGGCAGACATGGCGATACTCATGCCCTCTGCACGCTTTTGCGAAGCATATTCCGTGAGTAGAATGGCCGTTTTAGCAAGCAGACCGATAAGCATCAATAGACCAATCTGCAAATAGATATTGTTCTCCAACCCAAACATTCTTGCGAACAAGAAACTGCCCGCCAGACCGAAAGGTACCGACAGAATAATTACGACAGGAATGAATAAACTCTCGTATAATGCGCAGAGAATGAGGAAGATAAAGACAATACAAATGGCGAAGATAACGGCTACCGAGCTGCCCGATGAAGCCTCTTCACGAGACATACCGCCAAACTCAAAACCATAACCTTCGGGAAGCACTCTTTGGGCCACTTCACGTACCGCTTGAATCGCCTGACCGGAGCTGTATCCTTCAGCAGCGTTTCCATTGATGGAAATGGCCGTGAAGAGGTTGAAGCGCGAGATGGACTGCGGTCCGTAGATACGCGTGAGTTTCAGATATTGGTTGATGGGCGACATTTCTCCCAAGGAGTTGCGTACGAACATATTTTGCAGAGACTCGGTGTCCAAACGGTATTCAGGTGCCGCCTGCAACATGACACGGTACAATTTGGAGAAACGGTTCATGTTGGAAATATAACTACCACCGACATAGCCCGCCAACACGTCCAGTACATCGCTCGGAGAAATGCCTTTTCGTTTGCACTGCACGGCATCTACTTCCACCAGATACATGGGGAATTTGGTATCGAAAGACGTTTTGGCACGCGTGATTTCAGGTCTTTTGTTCAATTCAATAATGAAGTTATTGGCGATGGTCTGCAAATCCTCCAACTTGCCACCCTTCTGGTCCTGCACATAGATTTCAAATCCGTTGCTGGCTCCATATCCCGGAATCATACCGCGCGTGTAAATCATAATGTCGGCCGAGGTGATATCGGCGGTGCGGCGATACATTTCTTCGATAATCGAATCAATGTCATCTCCCTTTCCTGTACGTTCATTCCAATCCTTCAAACGGATGACAAAGTTACCGGTAGAGGAGCCCTGTCCGAACATCATACCCCAACCCGTCGTACGAGAGTAGGCCTCAATCTGGGGAATGGTGCTGATTCTTCGGTCAATTTCAGTCAAGACTTTGTCGGTCTCTGCGATGTTGGTTCCCGGAGGAGTGCGGATATCCATATTGATGGTACCCATATCCTCTTTCGGTACCAGACCTGTCTTGGTGGTATTCATCAAATAAACGAGTCCACCGCAGGCAATCACAATCAACAGCGCCGTCACCCAACGATGCTTGAAAAAGAACAAGACAATGTGCTTGTAGCGTCCAATCAAAGCGCTGAATCCCGCGTCAAACGCTTTGTGAAAACGACTTGAAAAGCTGGCTTTCTGTCCGGCCTTGACCTCTTCATGCGGCGTCATAATCAGCGCACAGAGGGCAGGGGAGAGCGTGAGGGAATTGACCAAGGAAATACCTACGGCGACGGCCATGGTAAGACCGAATTGCGTGTAGAAAGTACCGGTCGTGCCTCCCATAAAGCTCACGGGAATAAACACAGCCATGAAGACCAAGGTTGTAGCAATCAACGCAGTGGAAATGCCGCTCATCGCATCCACAGAGGCCTTGTAGGCGGATTTGTAGCCGATGTCAAACTTTGCCTGTACCGCTTCGACCACCACAATGGAGTCATCCACCACCGTACCAATCACCAGCACAAGGGCGAATAGCGTAATCATGTTCAGACTGAATCCGGCCACATAGAGGAAGGCGAAGGTTCCGACCAGCGAAACAATGATGGAAAGGGTCGGAATGATGGTAGAACGCAAACTTTGCAGGAAGACAAATACGACCAATACAACCAGCAGGATGGCTTCAATCAAGGTTTTGATAACACTTTTGATGGAGGCGTCCAAAAAATCTTTGGTACTCATCAAATCCACGATTTCCAAACCTTTGGGGAGGTCTCCCTGTATTTCTTCCACCACCTTGTCGATTTCTTTGATGATCTCGTTGGCGTTGGAGCCGGCGGTCTGTGAAATGTTGATGGTGGTGCCCGGATGTCCGTTTACTTTACCGATATAGTCGTAACTTCTTTCGCCGAGTTCAATCTGCGCCACATCTTTCAGACGCAAAACGGTGCCGTCGCTTTCCGCGCGGATAACCATATTTTCATAGTCGGTCACCTGCTCATAACGGCCTCTATATTTCAAGACGTAGCGGAAGGTGTTTTCCGATTCGGTTCCGAGGGTTCCGGTCGGGGCTTCCAGGTTTTGTTCGGACAGCACGTTGCGGATATCGGAAGGCATCAAGCCATATTTTCCCATTTTACCAGGATCGAGCCAGATTCGCAGGGAATAGTCTCCGCCTCGTACGTCCACTTCACCGACGCCGGCGACACGGGAAAGACGCGGCTCGATATTGATTTTTAGGTAATTGACAATGAATTTTCTATCAAACGAATTGTCCGGGCTATACACGGCAAGCGTCTTGATACGGCTGGTCTGGCGCTTGCGAACCGTCACACCGCTGCGGGTAACTTCTGCGGGGAGCAGACTTTGGGCGGAGGCGATGCGGTTCTGTACGTTCACCATGGCCATGTCACCGTCGGTTCCTTGTCTGAAATAAATCTGTATGCTGGCAGAACCACTGTTGGTGGCGGATGATACCATGTACATCATGTCTTCCACACCATTGATAGCTTCTTCCAAGGGAACAAGAACGCTCTTTTGCACCGTCTCAGCGTTGGCGCCGGCATAAGAGGCCGATACGCTGACAGTCGGCGGAGCGATTTCAGGAAATTGCTCGACCGGTAGCTGGACGAGTCCGATGAGCCCCACCAAGAGAATCATTATCGAAATGACGGCGGCAAAGATGGGGCGGTCTATAAACGTCTTTACATTCATTTATTTTCCTCCTTTGTTTGCTCGCTGCGACTTTTGATAACCGTACCTTCTTTGATCAGACCGGCTCCTTCTGCCACAATCACATCGCCGACTTTCAAACCTTTTTCTACAATGTATTCCGTACCGTTGTTGTGGGGCGCGATATGAATTTCAGTAGCGGAAGCTTTTCCGTCTATGACTTTATAGACAAAAACGCGGTCCTGCAATTCGTAAGTGGCTGCTTGGGGAATGACAATGGCATTTTTCAATTCGGAAGGAATGATGATGGTGCCGCTACCTCCGTTGCGGAGCAAGTGATTGCGGTTGTTGAAGACGGCACGCAGACTCACGGCGCCGGTGCTTTCGCTGATGGTACCGCTGATGGCGTTGATTTTTCCCTTGTGTTCGTAGGTGTCACCATTGCTCATAATGAGCTCAACTTCAGGCATTTGCTTGATAGCGTTGTTGAGGGAGCCATATTGTTGTACCATGTCAAGCATTTGATTTTCAGCCATGGAAAAATAGGCATAGACACGGCTGTCGTCGGATACGGTTACCAGCGGTTGGCTGATGCTGCTGCTCACGAGCGCACCGACGCGGTAGGGAATCATGGAAGCAACTCCATTTACGGGTGAACGCACTTCGGTGTAGGAGAGGTTGTTGCCGGCATTGACTTCTTCTGCTTTGCAAAGGGCCAGGCGGGCTTCAGCCTCTGTCAAGTCGTTTTGTGCGGTCATCAGATCAAATTCAGACACGACGTCTTGTTCGTAAAGATTTTTGTTGCTATCCAAAATCAGACGCGCAGTGGAAAGGGCTGCTTCGGCACTTTTTACATTGGCGACCGCAATTTCGTAGGCGGCTTTATAGGGGGTCTGATCAATGATGAATAAGACCTGTCCTTTTCGTACACTTTCACCTTCCTCGATGAGGATATCTGTAATCATTCCGCTGACCTGCGGACGGATTTCGACGGTTTGCACACCACTGATTGCGGCGGAGTAGCCGGTGGTGAGGATTCGGTCACTCAAATGGACGGTAAGGGTTTCATAAAAACTGTCAGTTTTGCCTTCTTTTTTGGTATTTTCTTTGCAAGAAAGGCACAGCGCTGCACAGACGAAAAGCGGGAAGAATATATTTCTTTTCATGTAAAAAAGTTTGTGTTTAGTACAATTGAGCAAAGATAATGATTTTTGTTATATTTGACAAAGTTTTAATTTTTTAAAAATGTGTGATTATGGCAACGAAATTTTACAAATGTCGTCATTGTGGCAATGTGATTACAAAACTCGTAAATTCTGGAGTATCAGTGGTTTGTTGTGGTGAAAATATGCAGGAACTGGTTCCGAATACGGTGGATGCCAGCAACGAAAAACATGTTCCGGTCGTGACAGTTCTTGAGGAAGGAAAAATCAAGGTGGAAGTCGGTAGTGTGGCTCATCCTATGCTCCCCGAACATCATATTGCCTTTGTCTATGTGGAATTGGAAGATGGAGGGGTTCGAGTAGATTTGACCGATAAGCCCGAGGCTGTTGTCTATGTAGGCGATAAAAAGATTGTTGCGGTCTATGAATACTGCAATTTGCATGGTCTTTGGGTGACCGAAATGTAAGAAAAGAAGGCCTGTAAGACCGAGTTGTTTACTTGATCCGAAGGGGGACTGACCAGCGTTTTTGGCCAGCCCCCTTTTATTTATAAATAAAAATAGCTATATTTGCGGGATTTTATCGAAATTTTACTAAAGTAACTGATGAGAAAACTAAGCAAAATTGCAGTAATACTTTGTCTGGTGCTATTGAGCGCGGGTTCGCTTGCTGCACAGGGCCTTGTGAAAGTGAGCGGCGTCGTTACTTCTGCCGGTGACGGATTCCCTATGATTGGGGCCGGTGTGATGGCCGGTGAAGGCAATGGTGTGGTGACAGATTTGGATGGAGCGTATATGATTGAGGTCGCTCCGGGAACAACCCTTACTTTCAGCAGCATCGGATTCCAGGATCAGACGGTTGTTGTCCCTCAGGCGAAAACCTTCGTTCACAATGTGGTGATGAATGCCGAAAGCATGAAATTGGACGATGTGGTGGTGATTGCCTATGGTGTCAGAAAAAAAGGAACGGTGGCTGGTTCGGTTGCTACCGTGAAAGCGGAGAAATTGGAGAATACACCGACCGCCGCTTTTGACCAGGCATTGCAGGGACAGGTGGCCGGTTTGACGGTGCTTTCCAACAGTGGTGAGCCGAGCGCGACAGCCTCCTTGACCATTCGTGGTACCAACTCCATCAACTCCGGTACCGCTCCGCTTTACATCTTGGATGGTGTGGCGATTTCTGCCAGTGACTTCAATACCATCAACCCTGCGGATATCGAGAGTATGTCCGTGTTGAAGGACGCTTCTTCTACTTCCATTTACGGTGCGCGCGCCGCCAACGGTGTGATTGTTATCACGACCAAACGCGGTCGCAATATGGATAAACCCAACATCAGTTACAGAATGCAGATGGGTTGGTCTGCCATTGCCCAGGGTAAATGGGATTTGATGAACACCGCCGAGCGTATCCAGTATGAAAAGGAAATCGGTATGACGGACGGTCAGGATTATTCGGTACTCTCCTTGACAGATGTAAACTGGATGAAGATGGTCTTTAACGACAATGCCATGTTGCAGAGCCACGAGATTGCGATTTCGGGTGCGACCGACAAGACCAACTATTACGTTTCCGGTTCCTACTACGACCAACAGGGTATTGCGCCGAGCTCTTTGTTTGAGCGTTATTCGGTACGTACCAATTTTGAGCATAGAATGGCCGAGTGGTTGAAGATGGGATCCAACACCATGTTCAACTATCAGAACATTTCCCAGGCGGACGAGGGTGAATATACCTTGGTAACCCCGATCTCCGCTGCTCGTTTCATGCTTCCCTATTGGAATCCTTACAATGCAGATGGCTCTATCGCTTCCATCAACAAGGGCGAATGGCTCGGTCAGGGACAGAACCCGATGGAGTGGATTGAGAACAATCCTTTGAGTTACAAGAAATATAAAGTGATTTCCACCCTGTTTGCCGAGTTTACCCTGTATAAGAACCTCGTGTTCAAGACGCAGGTGTCGGCTGACTTTTCACACGTAACCGGATTTAGTCAGACTTTCCCCAGTTATCTTCCCAACAACGGTGAGGGCGCGGCTTCCCGCAATTCCAGCGATGGTCTCAATTTGCAGATTACCAACACTTTGACCTATCAGTTTAACATCGACAACTTGCACGATTTTAATTTCCTCTTGGGTCAGGAAGGACAGAATTACCATTCGGAATCTTTCGGTGTGGCAACCGCCGGACAATCCAATGATAAATTGACGGACATTCAGACGGGTACGCGTGCGACTTCTTGGAACAGCACGGCGACGGCTGATTATTCCCGTGTGTCTTTCTTCGGAAGAGGTGAGTACAGCTATGGCAACCGCTACTACGCAGATTTGTCTTTGCGTACGGACGGTTCTTCCCGTTTCGGTAAAAACAACCGTTGGGGTGCGTTCTGGTCTGTGGGTGGTATGTGGAATCTTCGCAACGAGGACTTTATGAGCAGCACCCGCGATTGGTTGAGTTTTGCGCAGGTCGCTTTGAGTACCGGTACTTCAGGTAACTCGGAAATTCCCAATTACGAACACCTCGCGTTGGTATCCGGCGGCTTGGATTATATTGGCAATGCCGGTATGGCGCCGCGTCAGCCGGGTAACGAAAGCCTGACCTGGGAGAGCACTTGGACGACCAACTTCGCCCTTCATTTTGGCTTCTGGGGTCGTTTGAATGTGGATTTGGAGTTGTATAACAAGCAAACCAGCGATATGTTGATGCGCGTTCCTTTGTCTTACGCCCAGTCCAATGGTTTTGGTTACAAATGGGACAATGTCGGTGCGATGGTCAACCGCGGTGTGGAACTCAACCTCAATACGACGCTTGTTCAGTATAAAGATTTCTCTTGGACTTTCAATACCAACGTATCCTATAACTACAACGCCATCACGGAGTTGTACAATGGTGTGAACGAGTATGAGAATGCCAACACCAGTGTAAAATTGGTGGTCGGACACTCTACGGGTGAGTTCTATATCAACCGCTTTGCCGGTGTGAATCCCGCCAATGGTGATGCGCTTTGGTATGACAAGAATGGCAATATCACCAACATCTTGCGTGATGAAGACAAAGTCATGACTGGGAAATCTTACATTGCTCCCTGGCAGGGTGGTTTTGGTACGGCTTTGACTTGGAAAGGTTTGAGTTTGAGTGCCCAATTCAGTTGGGTGGCAGATCGTTGGATGATCAACAACGACCGTTATTTTGACGAATCCAACGGACGTTTTGCAACCTATAACCAGTCTCGTCGTCTGCTCAATCGTTGGAAAAAGCCGGGTGATGTTACCGACATTCCCCGTCACGGCGTCTATACCGAGTTTGACAGCCGTTTGCTCGAAGATGCTTCTTTCTTGCGTCTGAAAAACTTGATGTTGTCTTACTCTTTGCCGGCGGAACTCTTGAAAAAGACGAAGGTAATCAGGGGCTTGCGTATTTACGGACAGGCGCAAAACCTCTTTACAGTGACTCCTTTCTCCGGTCTTGACCCTGAAGGAACGAGCAATTTGTATTCGGCACAATATCCGATGTCCCGTCAATTTACTTTTGGTTTGGATTTGAGTTTTTAATCTGGAGTGACTATGAGAAGATATACCTATTATATATATATGGCGAAAAAGACACTTTTCCTTCTGTTGTGTCTGCTCCCTTTGACATCTTGTCTGGAGAAGACCCCGCAGGATGCGATTTTGGAGGATGAAGCGATGACCTCTCTGTCCGGAGCCGAGCAGATTGTAACCGGAATTTATACGGCTTACATGGGCAGCGGCCTGTACAGTGGTTCATTGACTTTGACCCCGGATATTCAGTCAGACTTGGTATTGGCCGTGGAGGGTAACTCCGGTGCTGACAGCCAGGTTTATCAATGGAATTTCCATTCTACCGAGAGCCGTTTCGAGTCTGTCTATGCAGGACTTTATACCGTGATCGGTCGTTGTAATTTTTATCTTGACCAGGTGGAGGCCTTGCGTAAGAAAATGACCAACGATGCGGATATCAAGACTTTGGACATCTACACCGGAGAGGTTTATTGCGCACGCGGTTTGGCTTATTCAGAGCTGATCAAGTGCTTCTGCGAGGCTTACGATACAGACAAAGCCGAACAGCAGTTGGGTGTGGTGCTCCGTTTGTCTTACTTCAAGGAGGAGCCCGTGACACGTGCCAATCTTAAAGACTCTTACAAGCAGGTGATTGCAGACTTGGAGCGCGCCATTGAATTGCTGGATGAGGAGTTGGATGAGTATGATGCGGCCTTCTTTACCCGCGCAGCCGCCCAAGCCGTTCGTGCCCGCGTGGCGCTCTTTATGAAAGACTGGTCCACCGCCATCAGTTATGCTACGGAATTGATTAAAAATGAGGCCTTTCTACTTTCTTCTGCCGCTTACAATGTGGGAGACGGTATGAACGAAATCGATTATCTTTGGGCTTATGACTCGGGTTATGAAGTGATTTGGCGCGTCGGCTATACTGCAACTTCATACGGCGGTGCTTTGGGACAGAATTTCTTGAACTTTACTACGGATTTTGTCAATTATTATCCTGATTTTGTTCCCGCACAATGGGTGTTGAATCTCTACGGTTCAGGTGACGCCCGTTATAACGCGTATTTTGCGAATTTGCAGACAGGCTATCCCCACCAGTTGAGCTGGCCTTTGCTGATTAAGTATTATGGCAACCAAAGTCTGATTTCGTACAATATCTTCCACGTGAACATGCCCAAGCCGATTCGTCTGGCAGAGCAGTACCTGATTCGCGCCGAGGCATATTGCAACCAGGGTGAATACAGCAAGGCTTCCGCCGATTTGAATACCTTGCGCGCCAGTCGTTATGCGACAGGGGGTAGCACCGTTACTGTCGGCGCTGATAATTGGTTGGACGTGATTGAGCAAGAGCGCGTGCGCGAATTGTATATGGAAGGCTTCCGTCTGAATGACCTGAAACGCTGGGGCAAGGGCTTTGAACGCACCCCGCAGGCATCTGTTCAACAGGAAGGTAGCAAATTGAAGATAGATGCCAAGGATCCCCGTTTCGTATGGCCTATTCCCAAACACGAAATAGAGGCGCCCGGCTCGCAGGTTCAACCCAACGAAAGCAACAAATACTAAAATGATGATGAAGAACATTTCGAAATATATTTTGGTCTTTGGCCTCTTGTGTACTTTGATTCCTTCTTGTAAGGAGCAGTATATTACTTATTCCGGGCCGGAGTATGTGATGTTTGCCGACACGGCATCTACTTATGCGGTGCAGCGCGAAGCCGATATTTTCAAAATTCCCGTTGTTTCCACGGTCGTATGCGATTATGACCGTACATTCGGTGTAGAGGTGGTTGATTCTTCCAGTACGGCGATTGAAATGCGTCACTATCGTCTCTTGTCTAATACCGTGACCATCAAGGCCGGTCAGACGCGTGCCGATGTGATGGTGCAGGGTTATTATGACAACATTGTAGATGAGGAGTTTCCCTCCTTTACCCTCCAGCTCGTGATAAATGACGCCTTGGAAATGCCTTTATATGGCAAACGCACGAAAGCGGTTTTGATGAAGTCTTGCCCTTTCCGTATTCAGGACTTTACCGGCTGGTGCGTACTTTCTTCCATGTTCTTGTCACAGTATAGCCAGACGGGCGACTACAACCGCCTGATTTATACAGAGCAGCATCCGACCATTCCCAACGCGGTCATCTGCCGTGACTGGTTGCGCGACGGTTATGATGTCATCATTCGTTTTGACGACAACGACCTGCTGACTCCGCGCGTGAGCATGGATAAATATCAGGTCGCATCCGACCAGGGTTATTTCTTTGGAACCGCTTATGGCGACTGGGGCGATAAATTGATGGTTTCCGGTAGCAATTTGGCGGAGTCCGTTTTCTATCCTTGCGGTGCCTACCTCTATATTTGGACGGAAATCTATGTGGAGGAGTATGGCGTCGTCGGACATTTTTACAATGTAATGCAATGGGTCAGCGACGAAGAGGCTGACCGTATCAAACGCGAAGGTTTTTAACTTTATATATTTTAAATTTTAATCATTATGAAAAATTTTTGGAAATCAGCAGCCCTTTGCCTGGGTGCAATTGCAATGGTTGCCTGTGCACAGAAAGAGACGATTACGCCTTCTTTCCCCGAGCAGGTAATCACTGACAGTGACATGACGGCTACAAAGACCGTTCAATTTGAGGCAAACCAAGACTGGGAACTTACTGTGCCCCAGAGTACTATTTCTTATTTCTGGATTGAGGGAAACGGCGGTAATAGATTGAATAAGATGGCTGGTAAAGCCGGTTCTTACAAAATCAAAATCGGTGTTTCTGACGAGGCCGATTTCGACAAGGACATTGTTTGTGATGTAACCTTGAAGATGGGTGGTGAGAGCAAAGTGATTGCTACGCTTACTTTGAAGAAAGCAGAGAAGGTTGTAAAAACTTATGCTTGTAAAGTTAACGACGGCAAATTCGCTTACAAACAGGAAGGTGGATTTGATTTCGATACCACTGCTGTTGCAACGACCGTGACCTTGATTGAGGACGCTACTTATGGTTATTCTATGCCTGTTCTTTTTGATGCAGGTTTTGCCTATGAGTTGGAAACTCCCGAGTGGTTGGCCGTTGAGCAGATGTCTGGTGTTGACTTGGGCAAACGCGGCCAATGTGGCGTTGTGCTTGAGGCTAACTTGAACAAAATGACCTCTTTGGAGAAAGGTACGATCAAATTCAAAGTTCGCAATTCCGATGAGGTGGTTGCTACTTTGGATGTGCAGATGCCTGACTTGTCTTCTTTCATGGAGGTAAGCTACGACAAAGGTGAATTCGACAAGGAAGGTGTATACAACTTCTACGATCAGCAGAGCGACAGCTTGATTATCAACGTGACCCACGTAGATAGAAGCCTTGTTTTTGCTTTGGCCGGTTTGGATGACGGTAACTTTTGGAGCGCGAGCTGCCATGGTGAGTTTACCTATCCTTTCGGTGTGATCAATGTGAAGACTGACAATTCTTCTTTGTTCTGCAAAACGAGAATTGCTGTTGCCATGTTGCCCAACACGGGTGAGGACCGCTATGCATATGTACTTGCCATTCCTCAGGCTCGTTTGGATTTTGTTTCCGGTGAGGATACTCCGAAGTTCAATCAGTGGGTTAGCAATGCAGGCGCGGGTGAGGCATTCAGTGCTGATTTTGAGGATTGCCTTTTGACCAAAGTGCTTCAGACAGGTACTCCCAAGGAGCCCGTTGTTTTAAGCATGTTTACCATCGAAGAGGGTGATGCAACCATTGAGAATATGCCGATGAGCCACGAAAGCTATATGTTGCTTGCCGGTGGCTTGGGTCTTACCGATGACAAATTGTTTGTGGCCAATGCCAACGGCAAATTTGGTCTCAGCTCTACTGCCAGCATCTGGAACTTCAAATTTTATGAGGAGCCGCTTATGGAAAGTGTAGGTAATGGCGTGGTATCTACCAAATTGCAACTTGGTATGTCTATGAATGGTTCTTATTTTACCTTTGAGGCGGCTGAAGATTTGAAAGGTCTTATTGTTGCGACTACCGGTGAGAGCGAGGACATGGTTGCTGCCATTTACCTTGATTACAAAGCAGTTAGTGGCGGTGCTGCCGATTTGATCAGCTTTGCATACCCTGATTTTGTAAGCGGTGCTACTTTGGAAAAATACGAGGGTGTTTCTCCGATTGGTATGGCCGGCGTTCCTCACTATAAGTTGACTTACACGCAGGAATATCCTCAGATGGCGATGATCAATGTACCTGCTGCTCCTTTGTGGGGTGCAAGTTACTTCAATGAGTCATCAAGCCCTACCTGGTGGTTGACTTATGAGCAGATGGATGAGGCTGGCAAACAGATCATGGTGAACATGTCACAGGCTGGTGAGACGGATTGCTTCCTCTTTGGCTCAAGCATTTCTTCAGTAGATTGCGTGTTGATTTGTACACGTCAATAAGTTTTTAATTCCTCGGTCAGGGGCTCTGTCTGCCCCTGACCCGGGATATTTTTGAAAAAAAAGACAGAAAAATTTCGTTACAGAGCAGTTAGAATATGAAATTTCTACGACTTTCCGCTTGTCTGGCATGTTTCCTCTTGTCCCTGTTCTCTTCTTGTACGCGTTTGGAAGAGAAGAGCTTGTGGGAGAAGGATTACGGGTATGTACAGTTCAAGTTGTATAAGCAGGCCTCCTATCCGGGTACCAAGGCGATTGGTAATGATCCTTTGGAGTACCTTAAGGACGCGACAAAGATTAAGGTGACATTGGGTTATGGGGATGATTTGATTTATCAGACCCTGACGTTCTCGTATGCAGATGCCCAGAATGCCGAGTTTGGTATTCGTTCCGAAAAATTGAAATTGTTGGTGGGTGAATACTCGCTCCTATCCTTTGTTTTGTATGACAAGATGGACAACGAGGTGTACGAAGAGAGACATGGCGCCGGAACTTTTGAGATTGTGGCAGGTGGCTTGTGTGTGCACGATGTTACGGCTGACGTGTATGAGCGTGGCAGCGTGCGTTTCAACCTTGTCAAGGACTTGTCGGATTTTCAAGATACCCCTCTGACGAGGGCAGATGGATTAGAATCAGAGGTTTATACCTTTGATGAAATTTCGTATGTCGATCTGACGCTGTATAACGAAACCATTCGCCAGCAGATTTCCTTTACGAAACTCCCGGCGGATTTTTCTATTCATTTTGATGAAACGGACGATGTGGAAGATGGCTATATGGTCTCTTCCATCGCTTGTGATACAACTTTGTATTTGCGTGCGGGCAAGTATGTGCTCCGCTCGTACAGCGTTTTCAATGAGTCCAAGAAACTCTTGGAAATGAATCCTTCCCCCAAGTCTTGTACCTTTACCGTTGAGGATAACGAAACAAGCAAGGTGGATGTCCCGATTACCATGCGGGAATCAGACCCCTATATCAAGGATTACTATGCTTTGTATGAAATCTGGAAGGCCTTGGATGGCGAAAATTGGTACTATATCGGTGAGAATTTCCCTTCCGGTACCAACTGGAACTTCAACAAAGATTGTGACCTTTGGGGTGATCAACCCGGTGTCCAATTGCACGCCAATGGCCGTGTGGCACTGATTGATTTGAGTAATTTTGGCTTTTCTGGTGCGATGCCGGATGCTTTGGGTGAGTTGACCGAGTTGGTGGAACTTTACCTGGGCACCCACAACGACACCAACCTCTATACTTACGAGTCTAAACAATATGCACCCAGCACCTTGTCCCGAATGGATAGAGCGCGTGCATACATGGCTCAGATTCACCCTGTTACCCAATTCTCCGAGCCCATCGCCAGGGCCATGAAAGAAAAGGGTGTCAGCATTCCGGAAATTCAGATGTACGATCATCTCAAGGAGTCTGAAATCATTGACCCTGCGACGGGCCTGATGCGAATTCAGAAGATGGATACCAATCCTGGCAACCTTGTCAACGGTCTGACTTCCTTGCCTGAGAGCATAGGCAATTTGAAGAGTCTGGAAAAAATTACCATTGCTAACAGTACTTTGGAGAGCTTGCCTGCCTCCTTTGCACAGTTGGAAGGCTGTACCGATTTGGAAATCTATAACTTGCCCAATATGAAGCAGTTCCCGGCAGTCATTGCAAATATGCCGGCTTTGGTGCAGGTAAACCTTTCCAGCAACCCCCAATGGGGCAAGGAGTCTTCTCCTTATGTCCGCCACGATGGCACCGCTGGTAACCAAGCCGACTACGGTCTGTATTTGCTGGCTCACAATGATGGTGTGGAAGATGATGGACAGCATTGCTGCTACAAGACTTTGCAGATGATTTATATGAATGAGTGCGGCATGTCAGAGGTAACCCCTGGTATTTCCAATCTCAAGAGTCTGGGTCTGTTGAGTCTTTCCAACAACAAGATTGATAAAGTGTATCCTTTTGGTTCGGACATTGTCATGGAGCAGCTGTACCTGGATCACAACCGTCTGACCGAGATTCCCGTAGATGCCAAAGGCGAGTTCTGTGGCATGGATGATGTGGAGACCCTTTCTTTCGCCGGCAACCTCCTGACCGAGTTGCCCGACATCTTCACCGCCAAGTCCCTCTTTACGATGAGTTCTGTGGATTTCTCCAGCAATCGCATTACCAAAGTACAGAATGGCAAGGATTACAAGGGTATCAAGGTCAATACTTTGACCATGACCAACAACCCGATTGAGACCTATCCGATTGAGTTTGCCCGTTCCAAATCTCAGATTGAGTATGTGAACATGCGTGGCTGCCGCTTGAAAGAAATTCCGGATTCTGCCTTTATCGGTGAGAATGTCAAGTATTTGGTTTCCCTGGACTTCTCTTACAACGATTTGAAAGATTTGCCCCGCAGCTTTAACGCGGTCAATATGCCGTATTTCTATGGCTTGGAGCTTTCTTACAACGCTTTTTCTAAATTCCCGTATGAACCTTTCGATTGCGCGGGCTTGACGGTCTATGGTATTCGCGGTCAGCGTAATGCGGCCGGCGAGCGATGCTTGTCGGAATGGCCGACCGGTGTGTACCAGCACACGGGATTGCGTGGATTGTACATCGGCTCCAACGATTTGGGTAAAATCGATGATACGATTTCTCCGCTTTGTTATTATTTGGAAATCAGTGACAACCCGAGAATTGTCTTTGATGCGTCCAATATTTGTTATGAATATTCCATCGGTGCTTACTACCTGATCTATGACAAGACACAGGACATCCGTGGTTGTAGTATCATGAAATAGGAGGATATGACGATGAAAAAATTATATAGTAAACTCTTCCTCTTGGCCTTGGCGCTCCTTTCGCTCTCTTGTATGAAGGAGCAGGTCGTGGATTTTACCCTTGATACCGATGTGCTTGAGATTGGCCCCGAAGGCGGTGTGCGTACCCTCAATGTCAATGTCGGCGAATCTTGGGTGGCCAGTACCCAGCAGCCTTGGATTACCGTTTCTCCGGCCAACGGACGTGGCTCTGTTGAGTGCAAGGTGTTGATTGACTCTACTTTGAAGTGGAACGAGTCCCGCGAGGGCGAGGTGTTCATCACCACCCGCAGTTCCGAGAGCCGCAGTTTTAAGATTGTTCAGAAGGGCTATGATTACCAGATCGTGATGGATAATCCCGAGCCGGTCCGCATTGCCGATTATGCCGATTATGGCAAGCGTTCTTTCCAGATTCGCATCAAAGCCAATGTCGATTTCAATGTGAAGATTCCTTCGGATGCGGAAAGTTGGCTCAAGTACAAGAAGTCTAATCTCGTGTTGGACCGTAACGCCCGTCCGCGTGAGGTGGTGGTCGATTTTGATTGGGAAACCAGTTATGTGCCTTTTGAACGCATTGCAAAAGTGCAGTTCGAACCGGTCAAGACCGTGCAGATGGGACGTCACGATACATTGAACATCGTGCAACGCGCAGCGCCTGAAATCGAGATTGGTACCGTTCGCGGTGACTCCCTGGCTATTTTGGCCATCCATCGTGCTTTGGGTGTGTGGGATCCTTTGGAGACTTCCGAGCGTCTGGAAAACTGGAGTGGTATCAAGGTCTGGAAAACCAAGGATGAAAGAAATGGCCGTGTGCGTTCCGCTTCTTTCTCTGCCTTTACGACCAAAGAACCCCTTCCTTATGTGGTACAGTACTTGACGGCTGCAGAAGAGTTGTCGTTCTACGGCAATACCAACACTTTCTTGCTCAACGATTTGGATTGTGGTCCTTATATCTGTAAACTGACCCAGCTCAAGCGTCTGAGAATCGGTGCGTATGGACTTTGCAGCGTACATGAGGATATCAAGAATTTGAAGAACCTCGAATATCTGAGTCTGGAGGCGAATAACTTCCAACGCATCCCCGAGGTCTTGACACCTGAGAATTTCCCGAATTTAAGGGCTTTGATGCTCAATGGTAACGTTCGCTATACCGTGCGCGACCTCGGCAATGATAAACGCGAAAATATTGGTGGTTTTGTGGACGAAGAGGGCTTCCCTGTGCGTTTGCTCACTTGGAATAAACTCGACACCTTGTGTCTTTCCTACAACTACCTTCAGGGAGAGTTGCCTTCCGATGAGCAAATTGATTCCATTTTGTTGGCCGCTCACGGAAAAGTGGAATATTGGCGCAGCAATGACCCTTGTATCAAGGATTCTATTGCAGTGGACAATACTTTCTACGAGGATCACAACATTGCCAAGGTAATGCCCAGTACCATTGCGCTGTCCATCAACTTGAATCGTCTGTATGGTGAGTTGCCCCAATGGCTTTTGTATCACCCCAAATTGGATTTGTGGATTCCCGAATCATTGGTATGGCTTCAGGATGGTGTGGCAAGGAATCACACGCCTGCTGGCTTTAGCAATGCCCCTACCAATATGCAATATTATTATGATGAGTTGTTTATCAATAAGAAGAACAACCCGAAAAACTTTGTGGAGGAATAGTCAGATGCGAGTTCTATCCAAGATATTTCTAATGTGTTTTGTGTCGGCATTTGTCGGTGTCGCTTGTACGATGCAGGAAGGTCCTGCCGCCCAGAACGAGCCCCAGGATGTATTGCTCCGTTCCGAGGATGTCGTGCCCGGCGAGTTGCTCGTATGCTTTGATGCTTCCGTCAGGGAGGTAATTGAGAATGCAGGCTTGGTGAAGTCTGGCATGGGTGCTCCTGCCACGCGTTCCGGCATTCCCAGTGTCGATGAAATTCTCTCACTGGTGGATGGCTATGAAATTGAACGTGTCTTCCCTTATGATGCTAAAAATGAGGCGCGTACCCGTGAGTGTGGTTTGCATTTGTGGTATGTCGTTCGTTTTGGTGAGGAGCAAAATGTGGAACAGGTGGCGGCTAAATTGTCCCGTTTGGGCGAGGTGAGCCGTGTGGGCTATAACCGAACCCTCAAACGTGCTTCCGAAGAGAAAGCCCTTCCTTTGACCCAGGAATTGTTGGCCGGTCTGAATGCTGTTTCCGGTGACGATCCCTTGTATTCTTTGCAGTGGAATATGTCCAATGACGGCTCCTTGGAGTCATTCTTGACCAATAAGGAAAGCGGGGCTCCCACTAAATTTCTCCCCGGTGCGGATGTCAATGTGGCAGAAGCCTGGAAGAAAAGCACGGGTAATCCTGCCATCATCGTGGCTGTTTTGGATGAGGGTGTCGATGTGAACCATCCGGATTTGAAAGATGCCATGTGGGTGAATCCCGGTGAGGTCTTTGGCTCTACGACCGATGCTGACGGCAATGGTTATGCCGGTGACAAACATGGTTATAACTTTGTGAAACAGACGGGTTTGGTGACGACCAACGGCCGCTATGACAGTGGACACGGAAGCCACGTGGCCGGTGTGATTGCCGCCCGCAATAACAACAACGAGGGAGTTAAATCGATTGCCGGTGGTGATGGCTCTCCCGATAGTGGTGTGCGCATCATGTCTTGTCAGATTTTTGACGGAATGTATGCCGGTACCTTGCTGGATGAAGTGCGTGCTATCAAATATGCCGCTGACAACGGTGCGGTGATTTTGCAGTGCAGCTGGGGTTATATTTCCGGTGCCGCCAACCCTTATGACTGGCAGCCCCAGTTCAGCACAGACGAAGAGTGGGAAGTTTACAACCCCTTGGAGAAACGAGCCTTGGATTACTTTGTGACCCGTGCCGGATCTCCGGAAGGCGTGATTGATGGTGGTATCGCTATCTTCGCTGCCGGTAATGAGGGAGCGCCCGCTTCTGCTTATCCTGCGGCTTATAAGGACTATGTTTCTGTTTCCGCTTTTGCCGGTGACTACACACCTGCTGTCTATACCAATTACGGAAAAGGTACGACCATTGCGGCACCGGGCGGTGATCAGGATTATTATTTTGAGTTTGCTCCGCTGGCAAAAGACAGCGTGATTGTTCGTAAGAATATGGGCTCTGTCGGCTGTATCCTTTCGACCATTCCCATCTGGCGCAGTGATTCTACGGTCGTAGATTTGCCTGGAAACTTTGCGGGATACGGTTATATGGAGGGAACTTCCATGGCCTGTCCTCACGTATCTGGCGTCGTGGCATTGGGACTTTCTTACGCTTTGGAACAGCGCAAACATTTCAAGGCGAAGGAGTTCATTGATCTTTTGCACAATTCGGCCCGTCCTTTCTCCGATGATGTGTTTGCACAGGAGAAAAAGTGGTACAAATACGTGACGGAAATGGATACCAATCATCCCAATCTGACTCCTTTGGCTCCTTACAAGGGTAAGATGGGTACGGGTATGGTGGATGCAGCGGCTTTGTTGGCAGCCATTGATGGCTCTTCGGCTCCGACCCTGAGCTTCCCGAATGTGACTTTGGTCAAGGGGACCACGCGTGATTTGCGTCCTTCCGATTATTTTGGTGCAACGGGTGCATTTGCCCTGACTGTCGCCGATCCTTCTGTTGCGGAAGCTGTGTATGATGCGGCAAGCAAACGTGTGAAGATTACTGCGAAAGCGGTGGGACAGACAAAGGCCAGCATTACCCTCGGCAACGAGAAACAGGACTTTGTCATCAGTGTTCGTTTGACAAGTACCGGCGAGGGCTGGTTGTAACGGATGCGTAGGGTTCGTGCCATTGTGCTTTTTTGCCTGATGTTGGTCCCTGTGACGGCTTTTGGGCAGATGAAAATTGTTCCGAAAGAACGCTTGGACAGCGTGGCACGGCCGCCTTTGGCAGAAAATGCCAGGACCCTTTGTTTTGAACGCATCGCATGGGATGCGGGCGTGATGAACGAAAGCGATGCACCCAAGGATTTTGCTTTCAGTTTTGTAAACAAGGGGACGAAAGACTTGTTGGTGCGAAAAATGGTAACGACTTGCTCCTGTGTGCAGGCACAGTGTGACAAGTCGGTGGTGAAAGCTGGCGAGCGGGCTGTCATCACATTGAAATATACGCCCGCAGGGCACGTCGGTGGCTTTGTGCGACGCGTGTTTGTTTATACGGATGACCATGACCAACCTTCAGCGGTATTGTCTTTGTCGGTACGGGTGGTCTCCGAGCAGAAAGAATAGATTTATGGATATGATACGTTTATTTAAAAATTTGGGACTGGTTTGTGTGATGATGCTTGCGTTGTTCTCTTGTCAGAAAGCAACGCCTGTTGCACCGCCCTTGCAGGTCAATGCGAGCAATCTGAATGGAAATTGGATGTTGCAGTCCATCAATGGCACTCCGCTTGCAGGGGATACCTATTTCTACATTCGTTTTGAAATGAGTGGGAACAAATTTACGATTTGGGAGAATTTGACTTCCATACCGGCTGGTTATAACATTGATGAGGGTACGTTTACCTTCTATGTTGAGCCGACGGTGGGTACGTACATCCGTGGCATAGACAGCATCAAAGACAAGGAATGGTCGGATATGTATTATGTCAAAGACTTGACCGAGTCTTCCATGACTTGGGTGGGATACAACAATCCTTCTTTTGTGCAGGATTTTGTCCGTGTGGAGACCATTCCCTATGAATAAAAAGAGATTTTTTAAGAAATAAGATAAAATTAAAAAATATGCTAGAAAAATTTAATGACGGAAGATGGAGCCACAGAATCGATGTGGCGGATTTTGTGTATTGTAATATAACCCCTTATAGCGGAGATGCTTCTTTCTTGCAGGGACCGACCGAGCGTACCATGCGTCTTTGGAAGAAATGTCTTGCTGCTTTGGATGAGGAGAGAGAAAACGGTGGCGTTCGTTCTATTGATGCCAAGACCATTTCTACGATTACCTCTCATGCTGCCGGTTATATTGACAAGGAGGATGAGTTGATTGTCGGTTTGCAGACTGATGAGTTGCTTCGTCGTGCCATCAAACCTTTCGGTGGCTGGAAAGTGGTTGCCAAGGCTTGCGCCGAAAATGGTGTGGAACTCGATCCTGAAGTAAAGAAAATCTTTACTCACTATCGCAAAACACACAACGACGGTGTGTTTGATGTTTATACTGACGAAATCAGAAAATACCGTTCCCTCGGCTTCTTGACCGGTCTGCCTGATAACTACTCTCGTGGTCGTATCATCGGTGACTATCGTCGTTTGGCCCTTTATGGTATCGATCGTTTGATTGAGGCCAAAAAAGAGGACCTCAAACATTTGAATGGTCCTATGACTGAGGCGCGCATAAGACTTCGTGAGGAAGTGGCCGATCAGATTCGTGCTTTGAACGAAATCAAGGTCTTGGGTGAATCGTATGGTTTGGATTTGTCCCGTCCCGCAAGAAGTGCCCGTGAGGCCGTTCAGTGGGTGTATATGGCCTATCTTGCTGCTGTGAAAGAGCAGGATGGTGCAGCCATGTCCTTGGGTAATGTTTCATCTTTCTTGGATATCTTTATCCAGTACGATTTGGATAACAACAATATCGACGAGGTTTATGCGCAGGAGCTTATCGACCAGTTTGTCATGAAACTTCGTATGGTGCGTCACCTTCGTATGCAGTCCTACAACGATATCTTCGCGGGTGACCCGACTTGGATTACCGAGTCTATCGGAGGCCGTTTTACCGGTGGTAAACACAAGGTAACCAAGACTTCTTTCCGTTTCTTGCAGACCCTTTACAACCTCGGTCCTGCCCCCGAGCCCAATATGACGGTGCTTTGGCATCCCGAACTCCCCGAGGGTTTCAAACGTTTCTGTGCCAAGGTTTCCATCGATACCAGCTCCGTACAGTACGAGAACGACTCCTTGATGCGTAAGGCTCGTGGTTGTGATGACTATGGTATTGCCTGCTGCGTGTCTTATCAGGCCATCGGTAAGGCCATTCAGTTCTTCGGCGCCCGTACCAACTTGGCAAAAGCCTTGTTGCTTGCCCTCAATGGCGGCCGTTGCGAAATGACGGGTACCTTGATGATGGAGAATATCAAGGCCTTGAAGAGCAATGTGCTTGACTACGATGAGGTAATGGCTAACTATAAGAAGGTACTCCACGAGGTAGCCCGTGTTTATAATGAGACGATGAACATCATCCATTACATGCACGATAAATATGATTACGAGAAGTCCCAGATGGCTTTCATCGATACCAACCCGACCATTAACTTGGCTTATGGTGTGGCGGGTCTTTCAATCGCCGCTGACTCTCTTTCTGCTATCAAATATGCCAAAGTGACTGCCAATCGCAATGCAGACGGCTTGACCGACAGCTTTACCATTGAGGGAGATTATCCTAAATTCGGTAACGATGATGATCGTGTAGACCGCATTGCCCGTGAGTTGGTACAGTATTTCAATACCGAATTGAATGCGCTTCCTGTCTATAAGAACGCACAGCCGACCCTTTCATTGCTCACCATTACTTCCAATGTGATGTATGGTAAGAAGACGGGTGCTACCCCGGACGGCCGTGCCAAAGGTATTGCCTTTGCTCCCGGCGCCAACCCCATGCATGGTCGTGATACCCACGGTGCCATTGCATCTTTGTCATCTGTGGCAAAATTGGACTACTACGATTCCAAAGACGGTATTTCCAATACATTCTCTATCGTGCCTAAATCTTTGGGCCCTACCGATGAGGCAAAACTCAACAACTTGATGACGCTCTTGGATGGTTATTTCACCAAAGGCGCTCACCACTTGAACGTGAATGTATTGAATCGCGAGATGTTGGAAGATGCTATGGAGCATCCTGAGAAATATCCCCAGCTGACCATTCGTGTATCCGGCTATGCAGTGAACTTTACCAAACTCAGCCGCGAACATCAGTTGGAGGTAATTGCTCGTACTTTCCACGAGGCATTGTAAGGATTTGCAAGACTCATGATTAAAGTACATTCTTACGAATCAATGGGAACATACGACGGGCCGGGTTTGCGGCTCGTCGTATTTCTACAAGGTTGCCCTTTCCGCTGCCTCTATTGTGCCAATCCCGATACCATTGCGTTTGAAGGCGGAGTGGCGACTGACAACGATGAGGTGGTGAAGATGGCCATCAATCAGAAGCCCTTTTTTGGCACGCAGGGCGGTGTGACTTTTTCCGGCGGCGAGCCGAGTGCCCAAGCCAAAGAACTGATTTCCTTGGTGGATGATCTTCACGAGCAGGGTATTCATGTTTGCCTGGATACCAACGGCGGCGTGTGGAATCCGGCTGTTGAGACTTTGCTATCCAAAGTGGATTTGGTGCTTTTGGATGTCAAACAAATCAATGATGTACGCCACAAGGACCTGACAGGCAGGAGTAATCAGCAGACATTGGCTACCGCTCAATGGCTGGAAGAACAGGGCAAGCCTTTTTGGCTTCGATATGTATTGGTGCCCGGCGTAAGTGATTTTGAGGAAGATATCCGAGCCTTGGCAGAACATTTCAAGGATTATAAGATGCTTCAAAGGTTGGAAATTCTCCCTTATCATACTTTGGGAGTACATAAATATGAGTCCATGGGACAGGAATATGCCTTGAAAGGGGTACCAACCAACACACCGGCTCAATTGGAACGTGCGCGTGCGCTTTTTGAGGAATATTTTTCTTGTGTCGTTCTTAATTAAAATTTAACTTTGTAAGTTCAAAGCACGATGGGTATGAATGTGGACTTCTTATCTGGATTGATTGCCGAGCTCGCCATGGAAAATGGTCGAGTGATGTTGCCGCGTCTGGGCGTTTTTGTGACCGAACTCGCTCCGGCCTCTTTTTCAGACAAGGGTTTTACGCTTCATCCGCCTTATCGTCGTATCGTGTTCAGAGAAAGTCAGGGCGATGGCTCTCTTTTGTATGAACGTTATGCACAGAAATCAGGTCTCTCCCTGAATAATGCCCAAAACGAAGTCCTGGCCCAGGTGGATTATCTGGTGGATTGTCTCAATCAGGACGGGTATGTCGAACTTTCCCGATTGGGAAAATTGAAAAAGACGCTTTCCGGCTCCATCTTGTTTGTGCAGGATGAAAATCTGGATGTTTCGGGGGAGTTGGTGGCATTAGGTCCTATCTCGCTCAAAAGTCAATTGCCTCATAAATTCTCTATGCAAGCATCCAGAGAAGCGTCTGCCCGAGAGGTGCTGCAACCCGCACCTGCACCCGCATCTGCATCTGCACCTGCGGCCGAGCCGGTGCCCGCATCCACGCCCGAACCCACTCCCGAGCCCGAGGTGGTAGAGGAGGAGCCTGAAGAATTGGAAGAGCTTATTCCGAGGGGCGTCATCACGGGCTATGTGGAAGAGGAGGAAGAAAACACTCATTCTTCTGGATGGATAGTCGTTTTGGTTCTGCTTCTTTTGACCGCATTGTTTTTCGCGCTCTTTTATGTGGGCGTATTCTTCTATCCGGAGTTGTTGGATAGGATTTTATATAACGAAACCCAACTTGAATTACTGAAATACTTCAACAAATGATGAACATTGAAAACAAAAAACTGGTTGAGCCGATGTGCGCTCCTTCTTTTTCTACGGATTCGCACAATGTATTGACTCCTACCTATTTTATGCAGATTTTGGAGGATCGTGGCGGTCTGCATGCCAATCTGTTCAATATGGGCTATGACAAGCTGATAAAGGAGCGTCTGGCGTGGGTGGTTTCCCGTTTGCATATTCATTTTGTGCGCCCCCTGAAATGGCGTGAGGATTTTATTTTTTCCACCTGGCATAGAGGACAAGAGGGTGGGCTGTTTTATCGCAGGGATGCCAAAATGTCTACTCCGGATGGGGAAGATATCATACAGGCGACGACGGGTTGGCTTTTGCTCAATATCGATACCCGCAGTATGGTACGTCATTATGAAGTGGCGGAAAGTGAGGATACCATCTGTCTGGATAAGGCGGTGGAAGAAAGTGCCCCTCGTTTGAGAATACCGGCGTCCGTACAGATGCAATTGGCTTATGTTCATCCCGTTATGAAAAGTGATATAGATAGGAATGGCCATGTGAACAATACGAAATATGCACAGATGGCGATGAATGCACTTCCCGATGAACTCTGTACCGAGAAGGGAATCAAAGACTTCTATATCAATTTCGTACATGAGTCC
Organism: uncultured Bacteroidales bacterium; assembly: GCA_904501835.1. Lineage (GTDB taxonomy): Bacteria > Bacteroidota > Bacteroidia > Bacteroidales > UBA932 > Cryptobacteroides. Next base: position 16,169 of record CAJGBW010000005.1, on the reverse strand, counting down.
AAGCCCAATGATAAGCTGGATATTTATCTTGGTGAAGATATGGCGGCTTCCGAGGATGGACATGTATTTTATGTAGAAGGAAAAGTCGAAGGAAAAACTTCCTTCCTTGTAAAGATCGTATTATGATTACTCTATTGTACCCCGAGGGGGATTATGCCCCTGTCATTCCGGCGCGAAAGGCGGAAGATGCGCATGCGATGTTTTCACAGAAATCACAGGTGCGTACCAGCAAGGAGTGGCTTCCGGTGGTGCAGGAAGATGGTTTGGTGATAGGTATGTCCACCCGAGAATACTGTCATTCGGGTTCGGGAGTTCTTCATCCTGTCGTACATCTTCATATTTTGGATAGAAATGGCCGTGTATATCTTCAGAAACGCGGTATGCACAAAACTTGTCAGCCCGGTAAATGGGATACGGCGGTCGGCGGTCATGTGGATTATGGTGAATCCATCAACGAGGCTTTGATGCGTGAGACCGAAGAAGAATTGGGCTTTTCGCGTTTCAATCCCATAGCTATCAAACACTATATCTATGAATATGGCAATGACCGTGAAATGGTGTTTGTATTCGCTGCCATTGGCAGTACTTTTACCTTGAAACCCAATCCGGATGAAATTGACGAGGGACGTTTCTGGACGCCTGAAGAAATCGATCAAGCTACCGGGAAAGGCATTTTGACGCCGAATTTTGAGCAGGAGTTTAACGAAATCCGAAAGATACTCTATGCTCTCTTATAAAGAAAAATCTGCTTTTCTGCTGGATGATTTCGTACAACGCCAACGTTCACTATGGCCGATGGCAGACCGCAATTTTACTCTTTTGGAAAAGGCGCGTACCAAAGAACTTCCGTTAGGCGATTTTCAGGTGAAGGTACAATACAATCCTGACCGGATTATCTCTACCGATGCGCGTACGGATAAGGCCTCGCTGGCAAAACGTCCCTGTTTCCTTTGTCCCGCTCATCGTTTTCCGGAGCAGATATTTCTTCCGGTTATCACCCGTGAGGGCGTATTTTATCATATACTCTTGAACCCTTTTCCTATTTTTCCCCGTCATCTGGTGGTCGCCTTGGCCGAGCACGAGGAACAGGGGGTGGCAGAGCGTTTGGAAGATTTGCTTTTTATGTGCGATTTCTTCCCGGGTTATAGTTTTTATTATAACGGGCCTGTCAGCGGGGCCTCGGCGCCGGATCATCATCATTTTCAGGCAGTTCCTGAAAGATTGATGCCTCTGGAGAATCTAGTGCGAAATCGTGAGGGGGGCTATAAGAAATTGGCTGCGACTTCCCACGCGGCTTTATATGCTCATGAGGGGTTCTATCGGGGAATTTATGTGATAGAGTCTTCTTCAACCGAGCAAGCAGACGAATTGTTTCATGCTTTGCTGGATAAGTTGCCTGTCGAGCCCGGCGAATCCGAGCCGAGAATCAATGTGATTGCCTATTACGATAGGACGGAGGAGGTCGGGCGCTATGTGGTGATTGTGGTGTTGCGAAAATGTCACCGTTCTCACCATTATTTTTCACAGGGAGCGGACCATTTGATGATGAGTCCCGGCTGTGCTGATATGGCGGGCTATTTTGTTACGCCTCACGGAGAAGATTTTGAAAAATTAGATGCAGTCCTTTTGGCAGAGATGGTGGATGAAATCACCGTGTCGGAAGAGTTGGTGCAGCAAATCGAGCAAAAATTCAAGCAGTCATGTTAAAGAAAGTCATTGTCGTCTTAGTTATAGCGCTTTTTCCTTTATGCTCCTTATATGCAGCCGTAAAACCCGGTATCGAGGTTTTGCGTGACAGAGGCTTTGATATTTTGCAGGGAAAACGTGTGGGACTTGTTACCAATCCCAGCGGTGTGGACAGACAACTGGTTTCCACCATTGATATTTTGAAAAATGCCCCGGACGTTAATCTGGTGGCACTTTTTGGTCCGGAACATGGCGTGAGGGGAGATGTCTATGCCGGTGGAAAAGTCTATGATAGCAAGGATGAGAAAACCGGACTTCCTGTCTATTCGCTTTATGGTGCCTATCGCAAACCCAGCCCGGAAATGTTGCAGGGAATTGATGTGATGGTGTATGATATACAGGATGTCGGCACTCGTTCCTATACCTTTATCAGCACCCTGGGACTTGTGATGCGCGTCTGTGGTGAATTGGGAATCGAAGTGGTGGTGCTTGACAGACCCAATCCTTTGGGGGGCTATAAAGTGGAGGGATGTTTGGTTAATCCCGGATTCTTTTCTTTTGTCAGCCAGTATAAAATCCCCTATATCTATGGTCTGACCGTCGGTGAATTGGCTCGTCTTGTCAATGAAGAGGGTTTGAACTGCGACCAGAAAGGCGACCAGGCTCATATTTCCTGTCAATTGACGGTTGTTCCAATGGAAGGTTGGGACCCTCACATGACCTATTCCCAGACCGGACTTCCCTGGGTGCTTCCTTCTCCCAATATCCCGAGTGCCGATGCGGCGTTGAATTATCCCGCCAGCGGCTTGTGCGGAGAATTGTATGGATTTTTGCAGATTGGTATCGGTTATACCTTGCCCTTTTCTGTCTTTGCAGCCGAATGGATGGACGCAGAGGCGTTATTGGAACGTCTTCAATCCTATCATATCCCCGGAACGGCCTTTCGTACCATTCATTATAAACCGATGAGTGGCTCTTGTGCAGGAAAATTGATTCAGGGGGTACAGTTCTTTTATACGGATTATGACGCCGCGTGCATCACCTTGACCCAATTCTATGTTATGCAGGCTTTGGCGGAATTGTATCCTGAAAACCAAGCCCTTAACCCTTCTCGTAAGGTGGGACTTTTTGATAAATGTTGCGGTACAGACCAGCTCCGTCTGCTCTTTTCTGCACGCCATAAAGTTTCGGATATAACGACCTTGTGGCTGGGTGAGGTGGAGGATTTCAAGAAACTTTCTGCCCGATATTATTTGTATTCACGTTAGTTTTCAATGTCAGAGACTCCTTTTCACTTTCCTTCGGGAAAACGCTATAATAGTTATGTGGGCTATTTTCGTGCCCGCTATGGAGAGCGTTTGCAAAAGGTAGTGCTGGATGGAGCGATGAGTTGTCCCAATCGCGATGGCACCCTGTCTTTCGGGGGATGTACCTATTGTGATAATGCGGCTTTTCATCCTGCTTATTCATGTGCAGGCAAGGATTTGTGGCTTCAAATAGACGAGGGAATAGAGTTTCATCAGGTCCGTTATCGCAAAGCTTGCCATTATCTGGCTTATTTTCAGTCTTTTTCCAATACTTATGCTCCGCTTGAGCGTTTGCGTACTCTCTATGAACGCGCCCTTTCTCACCCTGCAGTTGTCGGCTTGGTAATCGGTACGCGTCCGGATTGTGTGGACGATGAGAAGTTGGATTATTTGCAGGCTCTTTCGCGGGGAGAGGTTATGCGGAATTGGGAACGGGAAATTGCCGGTGTGCGCAGACAGGCTCCCATTGTGATTGTGGAATACGGCATAGAATCATGTTACGATACTGTTTTGGAGCGTATCAATCGGGGACACGATTTTGCCTGTGCACAAAAGGCGGTGGAAGAAACGGCACGCAGAGGCATACAGACGGGCGCGCATTTTATTCTCGGTCTGCCCGGGGAAAGCATACAACAGATGTGGGATGCTTGTGAGAAAATCAATGCTCTGCCGCTTCATTCTGTCAAATTTCATCAGCTTCAAATTGTCAAAGGAACCCAGATGGAGCAGGAGTTTGCCCAGTATCCTGAAGATTTTGAACGTTTTACTTTGGATGAATACGTGGCCTTTTTCGCCCAGATTCTGCGCCGTCTTCGTCCCGATTTGTATATTGAACGTGTGGCGGGTGAGGTGCCGCCTCGTTTCGTCCATTCAACCCCTTGGGGACTGGTGCGTAATGCCGATATCTTGAAAAAACTCGATGACTATATGGAGGCGAAAGGATACTGTCAAGGGGACTTATTTTTGAAAAATCCTCCTATTTCGTTATATTTGTAGGTTAATATAAAAAATATGTCCTGTAAGAAGATTATTACCCTTTTGTTCCTTGTCTTCGTGTTGAGCGGTTGTGAATTTATCTCCTCTGTTCTGCACGATGATTTTGTGGTGGCAAAAGTGGGTAACCATAAGCTATATAAGAGTAAGGTCGAGAAACTGATTCCCGCCGGGTTAGACCCTCAGGATAGCTTGCAGATGGCGTTGCAATATATCAATTCGTGGGCTTCTGACCATGTTTTTCAGGATATTGCCGAGCAGCAGCTGTCGGATGCGGAGAAAGATGTGAGCGAGGAATTGGAAAGTTACAGACGTTCTTTGCTCAAGTACCGTTATGAGCAGCTTTATGTCGCACAACGTCTCTCCCAGTCTGTTCCCGAGGAGGAAATCAATGCCTACTATGAGGCGCATAAGGCTGATTTTGTGCTGGATATTCCCATCGCCAAAGCCCGTATTCTCCGTGTTTCTACGGAGTCTCCGCACAAAGAAGAGTTGAAAAACCTGCTGATTAGTGATGAACCGGCTCAATTGATGTTGCTGGATTCGTTGTCATACGTATTGGCGGATAAATATATCGACTATTCCGAGCAATGGGTGAACCTGGTGGATATGGGGCGTCGTATCGGTGTGGATTATGGTACGATTCTGTCCCGTCTTCAAAGAAATTATGCGGAAATCGATGACGAAAGTGGTCGTCTGTATATGATTTATTTTGCTGACTATATGCGCTCCGGTGTGCAGGCTCCCATCGAGTTCTGTCAGGAATCCATCAAGGAGACCTTGATTTCCATGCGCAGACGTCAATTGATTTTGGATCTTGAAAGGGATTTGCTTGAACAAGCCCGACAGAAAAATGAATTTGTGATTTATGAAGAAGAATAAACTGATAGTAAGTCTGCTCTGTGCGTTTATCTCATTGAGCACTTTTGCACAGAAATATCCCGACGGTATCATTGATAAGACGGTCGCGGTTGTGGGTAACGAGATGATTACCATTGGTCAACTCGAACAGGAGGTCAGCATGATGCGTGCCCAAGGTCTGTCTTCAGGGAAAAACATCCGTTGTGAGATTCTGGAGCAGATGTTGGTGTCCAAACTCTTTTTGATGCAGGCGCGTATCGACTCTCTGTCTGTCAATCAGGATATGGTGGAAAATGAATTGTCCAACCGTATGGCGCAGGTGAAGACCTCGTTGGGCGGTGAGAAAGAGGTTGAGGACTATTTCGGAAAATCTTTGTTTAAACTTCGTCAGGAATGGCGTAAAAGCATAGAGGAACAGACCTTGACCCAACAGATGCAGGGACAGGTGGCTCAAAGTGTTCCCGACATCATCCCCCAGGATGTGAGAACGATGATTGATACCATGGATAAAAGCAACCTGCCTCTTATCCCGGCGAAATATCAGTTGAGTCAGATTTGCATCTATCCCGATAAGGAGAAGGCCAATCTGGCGGTAAAAGAAAAATTGTTGGCCTTGCGTGACCGTATCATCAAAGGGGAAAGTTTTTCTACCTTGGCTCGTTTGTACTCCAAGGACCCCGGCAGCGCCCGCAAAGGTGGTGAGTTGGGTATGGCTTCCAAGTCTATTTTCTGGCCGGTGTTCTCGGATGCGGCTATGTCGCTCAAACCCGGTATTGTGTCGCAGATAGTGGAGACGCCCGACGGTTTTCATATCATTCAGGTGATAGAGAAAAAAGGCGATATGTTCAATGCCCGTCATATTCTGCTTAAACCGGAATACACCTCCGAGGATATGGAGAATGCTTACAAGACCTTGGATAGTCTTCGCACCGAAATCCTCAGCGGAGCGGTGACCTTCTCTTTGGCGGCCAAATTCTATTCACAAGATCCGGCTACCCGCATCAATGGCGGACAGATGTCAGATCCGACGACGGGTTCTACGTATTTTGAAATCGATAAACTTAAACCGCAGGATTATGCTGCCATTCAATATCTGAAAGAGGGCGAGATTTCCAAGCCGGTAGAGTCTTTGGATAATGAGGGGCGTAGCGGAAATACGGTTTACAAAATCCTCAAAATCGATAAAGTCCTTCCTGCCCATCCCGCTACTTACGAGCACGATTATAATTTGCTCTCGGGGATGGCCAAACAGCAGAAATCCATGGATGCTATCAATAAATTCGTGGATGAGAAGATTGTACAAACGCATATTATCATAGATCCTATTTTCAAGGATTGTCCTTTTGAACGCAGTGAGTTGTCGAATAAAATCAGAAAATAGGGTTCTTTCATTCACCCTTGCCTTGTTACTGTTTGTCTTGTTCCCTCTTGCCCTTACGGCGCAGGAGCAGGAACCTGCGGATAGTATCGTGCGTCTGATTCGTGCCGACCGCCTGCAGTCGGTGGAGAAAGAAAATGCGACTTGTCGCAAGGCTTTCGGTACACCCGAAAATCAGGTGACGTTTTTGCACAACAATACCTATCTTCTTTGTGATACGGCCTATTGGTATGTCGATTTGAAGAAAATCGATGCTTTTGGTCATGTCAAATTGCTTCAGGAGCAGACCCAACTTACCAGTGACAAGCTGATTTATCTGGTAGATGAGGATTTGGCGCAGTTCCGCGGTAGTCTGGTGCAGTTGCAGGATGATGAAAACAATCTCTTGCGCACCCGTTTTCTGGACTATAACACCAAGGATAGTGTCGCTACCTTCAGACGTGGAGCATCTATGCGTGATAAGGATGGTCAATTGATTGAAAGTGAGGATGGTACCTACGATTCCAAAGCGAAGGTGTTCGATTTTCGCAACAATGTGAATATGTTTACGGACTCGATTTTTATCAAGTCTGCGAGTCTGCAATATGAGTCCGAGCGCAATTTTGCGACCTTTGGTTATGCTACGGATGTGTGGTCGGATAAGAATATGTTGTCTGCGGATGCGGGCTGGTATAATCGAAAGGACAGTGTTTTCTTTTTCCGCCGCCATGTTCATTTTATGAATGAACAGCAGGAGGGATGGTGCGACAGTTTGTACTATTATCAGCCGAGCGGAGACTTGATCATGCGAGGAAATGTTCAAGTGACGGATACGACGCGTAGTCTGCATTCTTTGGCCGGTAAGATGGTTTACCGGGATTCTCTATCCATGGTCAGTCTGTATCGAGACCCGGCTGTAATGGTTGAGACTCGTCCGGATAGTACTTCAGCAGTGGATTCTTTGTGGTTTGGTGCTGACACGATGATTTATTATACCATACCTCGCTACGCTTTGAGTGATGGGCTTAAAAAGGTTTCCCAGGCACGATTGGAGGGTATCAATGTGGATCCGGTAGGCGAGTTGCGAAAGAAAGCTGCGGAGGCCAAGGCGCAGGCAGATGCTAAAGCTGCCGAGGAAGACCCGAATAGTGCGGCTGCAGCGGCCAAGCGCCGTGAGGCATTTTTGCAAGCGCAGAAAAAATCAAAGGAGCAAGAGAGTGCAGCGGCACAGCCCGAAGAGAAAAAGGCCCCTGCGGATAGTTTGAAAGTCGGAACAGATAGTTTGAAGGTCGGGGCTGATAGTTTGAAGGCCGGTTTGGATAGTTTGAGAGTCGTTGCGGATAGCTTGAAGACAAAGGCCGATAGCTTGAAGACTGGTGCTGATAGTTTGAAGATGGCGCCGAAAGATAGCACCAAAATCGGCTTTTTGAGAGCAATTCGCAATGTGCGTCTGTATAGGAAAAATATGCAGGTAAGCTGTGACTCATTGGAATACAACGATATTGATTCCCTGGCTCGTCTTTATCTTTCTCCTTATATTTGGAACGAAGTGAATCATCAATATACGGCGGATAGTATGTATGTGCTGATTCATAACTCGGCCATGGAAAAGGCCAACCTGATTTCCAACTCCTTCATTATCATACGCGAAGACACTTTGCATTACAATCAGATAAAAGCTACGGAAAGTGTTGCTTATTTCAAGGATAATCAGTTGCAGCGTTATGATGGTCTGGGCGGTGCCAATGCTTTGTTCTATATAGAGGAAGATGGCGAATTGGCGACGGTTAATACCAAAGAGGCAAAAATCCTGTCGGCTACGTTCAAGGATGAGACCTTGGAAAAGGTATATTATTTCGAGACACCCAAAAGCAATGCCTATCCTGTGTGCCAGATGACCAAGGATGATCAGCGATTGAAAGGATTTAACTGGGATGAATCCAAGCGTCCTCGCAGTCGTGAGGATGTGAGCCGTCGATATTTACGCCCCTCGCAACGTAAGTCGTATAGCGCCCATCCTATGGCGGATTATCCGCATAGCGAAAAGTATTTCCCGGGTTATATCAAAGGAATTCATAAGCAGATTGCCATCGGCGACTCTCTTGAACGGGTGAGGGCGCGTCAGCAGCGTCAGCGCGATTCGTTGGCGAGGGAGGCCCGTATCGATTCTTTGGCTAAAGCGGATAGTTTGACGCATGCTAAACATTTGTCGGACAGTCTTTCCCGCGTGGATTCTTTGGCGAAGGCTGATTCGATTAAAAAAGAAACTCTTAATCTTGCCAAGGAGAAAAGTGATAGCCTTGCGCGTGTGAAAAAGGATAGTGTCGCCCGTCACGATAGTGCCAAAGTTGAAGTTCCTTTGACGAAAAAAGAATTGCGCGAAAAGAAGAAGGCGGAATGTAAGGCACGTAGAGAAGCCCGCCGAAAAGCTGCAGAAGAAAAACGTCTCAAACGCGAACAGGAACGGGAGGCAAGGTGGCTGGAAATGGATAAACGCGATTCCATCAAACAAGCCAGACGCGAGCAGAAGAAAAAAGAACGCGAACGCAAGAAGAAATACCAGCAACTTCTTCACATAAAGGCACAAGAAGCGAAGGAGGAACAGAAAATCCAGCAATATATGGAAGAGTTCCGTCGTCCTCGTGCTCCTAAAATTCAATCTGAAGAAAAGACGGATGAGGGCATTTAGAATGCCTTTAAGTCGTAATCAGCCTTGATTTTGTCAATAATCGCACAAGTGAGCGCAAATGTGCGGCTCTCTGCGGTGTAATCGGCGGGCGTAATGAAGTTTACGCGGCCTTCACGTAATAATTTTTTGGCTGCCGCTTTCTTTTTCTCACTTTCGCTGTTATAGACTCCGATGGAGTGTCCACCCCACATTTTGACAATTTTCATACAAGGAACATCGGTGTCACCATCTCCAAAATAAATCATGTGCGGGAAGGGAACTCTCTTTTTGTCTTCGGCCTGACTCTCATTGACCAGATTGGTGTCACGCATGGAAAATATTCCCTTGTTGATTTTGAAAAGGTATTGTGTCTTCGCTGTATAATCGACGGCCACGCCCGGCCAGATGGCTTCTCCGTTTTCATCATAAATGAAAGAGCAGGCATAGATTTTTTTGAATTCTTCCGCGATGGGGGTGCCTTCGATGATTTCAGCCAAGCCGGATGAGTTGATATAATGTTCAATGATGACGCCTTTCTGTTCTCCGTATTCGCGTACTCGCTTGAACCAGTCCATCACGCCGGGGAAAAGCTTTACTTTTCTTCCAAAGTTGTAGAAGTCGGCCTTTTTCAAGCGTATTCCTTTGTTTCGCGCCTCGTCGAACATCATTTTCATATAACTGAGAATGTTGCTGGCATCCTGTCCAATCGCCAGATCATCAGACATTTGCCAGAATCGCTCAGCCGTTGTGTCAATGGCTTGAATAAAGCCAAATTCCTGCATGTTTCCGGGAGAGAGTGTCCCGTCAAAATCGTAAATCAGCGCAACAATGGGTCTTTTCATAATCTTATTCATTCTATCTGCAAAAATAAAAAAAGAAAAGGAAACAATCACAGGGTCTGTATGATATTTTTGGTATGGTTGAAAGTGTTTAGTATATTTGTTCTATTCATGATGCCGTGGATATGGGCTACCAGAGAATTAGTAACTTCTTCGAAATCTAAATGGACATACATCAGGGTGGTGGATCTTTAAGAAGACCTATACGGAAATGGGAAATAATTATAAAATGAAGGAAATATTAACAAACGCGTTAAAAAATGGTAGCTATGGTTCGGCGTTTAAATACTCTAACAATTAGTGTACTTATAATATTTATGTGTTCTTGTTGCAAAGCAAATCATGGATACATAGATGATAATTATCCCAATCCGGAGTGGAATGTACGTATACCAATAGGTTCTGCATCTGCGATTAAAACAGGGGGAATAATCCCAGCACTTATTTATGATAAGATTGTTGTCTTTCCGACTACGATTAGATCTTTTCCCAATAAAGAAGATAGTCGTTTATGTGGAATAAATACAGCTTCGCACGAGTTACAATGGATTTTTCCAAAAGATACTACAATAAATTATGGCTTGTATTTTAGGGATGCTGCAGCTTATCAAGATAAGGATATTGTTATAGTGAAGTCGTGTCTAAATGTTTTTGGAGGCGGAGAATCGGAATCAGTGGTTTGCTTTAGTCTGAAAAGTCAAGAAATTATTTGGCAACATCAATGGCCGGGAGATTCAAATTCGTATGACATAGAAAATAATATATATCATGATGGTGAGCGATGTTTTTCAGTTATAAATGGCCATCTCGTATTTGCATTTAATATAAGTAATGGCGAAAAGGAATTAATTTATGATTCCGGGGATTATGAAATAAATTATGGACCAATAATTATCGACTCTTCGCATTTTGGTATTATTGAAACAAAAATAAGTGAAAGTGATGAAGATTATAGGTACACAATTATAAACCCTAATTTGGGTACTGTTATTTTTCGCAAACAGATACCTTATGATAGTAAAGTTAGAGCCACTATCTGTAATGTGATTGTAGAAAATGGAGTTGTGTATTATACAGATGCGTCTCATACAGCGGCAATTGATGCTTTTACTGGCGATGTTATATGGACGCGGGTCGATAATGGATTTCAATGTCAGGAGGGATTGTATCTGGCTCAAGGCATTCTCTTGAAACACGATACGGAAACATATATGGCTTATGATTCTAAAACAGGTAAGGTTATATATTCAAATTCTACGTTTGGCTTTGGTGAATCAACCATATCAAATAACTACTTATATAGTAACGATTGCGAGGGGCGTATTATTGTGTTGGAATATAAGACGGGTGTTGTTTTAGACGAATTAAAATTTCCCAAAGATAATGGCGAATTTCGGTTTGGGGGCAAATTTTTACACTATCCAATAATCAAGGATGGTAAGATATATTTAATGGGACAAAATGCTTTAGATAGTAAAGACTATAGGGTCTTTTGTTTTCCGACATATCCATGGGGTTGATGTTTTTGGAAAATTTTGTATCTTTGCGAGCCCTCTTTGCTTAAAAGAGGGAGACCTAAACCTACTAAATATTATGCAACATTATTTATCATTATTGCAAAATTCAGTGCAGGAGCATTGGGATGCCCATGCACTTTGTAACTACAAGGGCGAGGCCTTTACCTTTGGTGAGTTCGCTACCAAAATGGCCCGCTTCCACATTCTTTTTGAAAAAGCCGGTGCTGTCAAAGGTGATAAAATCGCGTTGTGCGGTAAAAACTGCGCCCGTTGGGCCATCGCCTTTTTCTCTTCCAATACCTATGAGACTGTAACCGTTCCTATCTTGGCGGATTTTACCCCCGAAAGTATTGCTTCTCTCGTTCATCATTCCGATGCGAAAGTGCTCTTTATTGATGAAGAAAAATGGGAGAAACTGGACAAACAGGTGATGACTTCTTTGCGTCTGGCAATTTCATTGGATACTTTCCAGCCTCTTTTCTGCGCAACGGATGAGATTCAGGAGGCGTGTGATAACTGGGATGCGCTTTTTAACGAGAAATATCCCAATGGTTATAGCAAATCAGATGTTTCTTTCCCTGTAGACAATTGGGAGGATTTGGCTATCATCAATTACACGTCCGGTACGACCAGTGCCCCTAAGGGTGTCATGTTGCAATATGCATCCGTATGTACCAATGTGATCTTCGGTCAGAGTCGTCTCCCTGTGCGTTTTGGCTATACTTTGGTATCCATGCTTCCCCTTGCTCACGTGTATGGATTGATGTTTGAGTTAATCTACACCCTGTGTGGCGGCTGCTGCATCTATTTCTTGGGCAAGACACCTTCTCCGAAACTTTTGCTTGCCGCTATGGCAGACATCAAGCCTTACGCTGTGATGACCGTTCCTTTGGTGATGGAGAAGATTTTCAAGTCTTCCGTGTTGCCTACTTTGAATAAACCGGCGATGAAAGTGGCTGTTTGTGTGCCTGTTCTTCGCAATGTGATTTTCAAGAAGGTGCGTGAGAAATTGATTAAGGCTTTCGGAGGCAACGTCATGTATATCATCATGGGTGGCGCTGCTTTGAATCCTACTGTCGAAAGCTGGTTCAAGAAATTCAAATTGCCCTACACCGTGGGTTATGGTATGACAGAGGCCGGCCCGCTTTTGGCTTATGAAGACTGGCATAAATTCGCTCCTAGATCTTGCGGTAAAGCAGTAGATCGTTGCGAGGTGCGTATTGATTCTGAAGATCCTCATCATGTGGTGGGTGAGATTCAGGCTCGCGGTATGAACCTTATGGTCGGATATTATAAGAACGAGAGCGCTACTCAGGCTGCTTTTACCGAGGATGGCTGGATGAAGACCGGTGACTTGGGAATCATTGATCACGATGGTAATATCTTTATCAAGGGTCGTAGCAAGAATATGATTCTCTCTTCCAACGGTCAGAATATCTACCCCGAGGAAATCGAAGCGGTATTGAATAACCAGAAATATGTCATGGAGAGTGTGGTCGTGGATCGTGCTACCAAATTGGTGGCTTTGGTATATCTGGATGCAGCTAAACTTGAACAGGATGGTCTGGATGCCGAGGCTCGTGACCTCTATTTAGAGGAAATGCTGGCTCTTGCCAATAAATCTCTTCCTTCTTATAGCAAGCTTACCAAAGTTGAGGTGGTGGATGAGCCTTTCGAGAAGACTCCCAAGATGAGTATCAAGCGTTTTATGTATAAGTAAAATGTCCCGAATCGGGCTGACAAATTGTCAGTCTGATGTGTTTGGAATATAATTTGATGATGAGCCTGTCGGTTAGCCCGATGGGCTTATTTGATGTTAAGAATAAGTAAAACGATATAAAATGGAAAACAAAGGTAAAATTGGAGTAACCACCGAGAATATATTCCCGGTGATTAAGAAGTTTTTGTATTCAGACCATGAGATTTTCTTGCGTGAGCTGGTTGCCAATGCGGTGGATGCGGAGCAGAAGATGAAAGCATTGGCGCAGTCGGGCGAGTTCGATAAGGCTTTGAGCGAGCTTTGCGTGCGTATTGAATTGGATGAGGCTGCCAAAACACTTAAAATTATCGACAACGGTATCGGTATGACCGAGGAAGAGGTGGATAAATATATCAACCAGATTGCTTTCTCCAGCGCCGGTGAATTTTTGGAGAAATATAAAGACCAGATTGGCAGCATTATCGGTCACTTTGGTTTGGGCTTCTATTCGGCTTTTATGGTTGCCAAGAAGGTCAGCATTGACACTTTGTCATGGAAAGATGGCGCGAAAGCCGTACGCTGGAGCTGTGATGGCTCTCCCGAATATGAGATGGGTGAGAGCGATAAAAAGGATAGAGGAACTTGCATCACCCTCCATATTGATGATGAGGAGAGCGAATTTGCGACCAAGGGACGCATTCAGATGCTGTTGGATAAATATTGTAAATTCATGCCCGTGCCTGTGATTTTCGGCAAGCAGCAGGAATGGAAAGATGGCAAGTATGTAGATACGGACAAAGATAATGTCATCAACACCCTGGAGCCGATTTGGGCGAAGAAACCTGCGGAACTTTCAAAGGAAGATTACGACAAATTCTATAAGGGCTTGTATCCCATGGCGGAAGAGCCTCTTTTCCATATTCATCTGAATGTGGATTATCCTTTCAATCTGACCGGTATCTTGTATTTCCCCAAAATCAAGGATAAGATGGAGGTGCGAAAAGACAAGATTCAGCTTTATTGCAATCAGATGTTCGTGACCGACAGCGTGGATAATATCGTGCCGGATTTCTTGACTTTGCTGCATGGCGTCATTGACTCTCCCGATATTCCTTTGAATGTGTCCCGTAGTTATTTGCAGAGCGATGCCAATGTGAAGAAAATCAGCGGCTATATCACCAAGAAAGTGGCCGATCGTCTGGAGGAAATCTTCAAGAAAGAGCGTGAAGAACTGGAGAACAAATGGGATAATCTCAAATTGTTTATCGAGTATGGTATGCTCAGCGATGAGAAATTCTGTGATCGCGCTTTGAAATTTTGTCTGTTGAAAAACACGGATGGCAAATACTTCAGCATCGAAGATTATAAGACGGCGGTAGCTCCTGTGCAGACCGATAAGGATAACAAGGTGGTGCTTCTCTATGCGACCGATGTGGATGCCCAATACTCTTTTATTGAAGCGGCCAAAAACAAAGGCTACGATGTGTTGTGGCTGGATTGCCATCTGGATTCGTACTTTGTCAATATGTTGGAGCAGAAGCTCGAAAATTGCACCCTTTGTCGTGTGGATGCGGATAGCGTCGATCAACTGATTAAGAAAGAGGATGCGTCCAAGGTGGATTTGTCTGAAAATGAATTGACGGATATGAGCAGTCTTTTCCAGGCGGTTCTTCCCCAGGGTAATGAATATTATGTGCAGGCGGTCAATATGGGCGAAAATGCAGCTCCCGTGTTGATTACCCAAAGCGAATTTATGCGCCGTCATCGCGAAATGAGTGCGTTGGGCGGTGGTATGAATTTCTACGGTGAAATGCCTGCCTTCTATAATATCAATGTCAATGTGCAGCATCCTCTTGTGGCGAAAATTTTGTCCGAAAAGGCCGCACAGGTGCCCGTACTTGAGGGAGAAGCAGATGAGGCGGCCAAGAATGAGCAGAAGGGGAAAGTTGAGGCTTATGCCCGTGAGAATGCGCTTTTGGCGCAGGTTTGCGACCTTGCTTTGCTCTCTGCCGGCTTGCTCAAAGGCAAGGCTTTGGCTGATTTTTTGGCAAGAAGTCAAAAAGTTGTTGAAGATGCTTATCTGAAATAGGTGAAAAATTAGGAAAGTTTTATATCTTTGTGTGATTTTAGACCAAGTGCGTCTTGAATCCCGATTATTTATGAAACTTATATCATTATAATTATGGTTTATTCACATGAAGTGCAGCAGATGTGCTGCGTACAGAAAGGTCCCAATCATGGACCTGCACCTATTCCTGAAGAGGGAAAATGGGTAAAATCAAAGGAGATTGCCGATATTTCCGGCTTCACCCATGGTATCGGTTGGTGCGCCCCTCAGCAGGGTGCCTGCAAACTGAGCTTGAATGTTAAAGACGGTGTGATTGTAGAGGCGTTGGTTGAGACTATCGGATGTTCCGGTATGACTCACTCTGCCGCTATGGCATCTGAGATTCTTCCCGGTAAGACCATCTTGGAAGCCCTCAATACCGACCTCGTTTGCGACGCTATCAACACCGCTATGCGTGAGTTGTTCCTCCAGATTGTTTATGGTCGTACTCAGTCTGCCTTCTCTGAGGGTGGTCTCGTAGTCGGCGCCGGTTTGGAAGACCTCGGAAAAGGCCTTCGTAGCCAGGTAGGTACCCTTTATGGTACTTTGGCCAAAGGCCCTCGTTATCTTGAGTTGGCTGAAGGTTATATCAAGACCCTCGCCTTGGATGAGAACGATGAGATTTGCGGTTACGAGTTTGTTCATCTTGGCAAATTCATGGAGCAGGTGAAGAAAGGTGTAGATGCCAATGAGGCACTCAAAGCCGTTACCGGTAGCTATGGCCGTTTCACCAAAGAGGCTGGTGCAGTTAAATACATTGACCCCCGTAAAGAATAGGAGACAAGACTATGATCAGAGAAGTAAAATTCGAAAGCCAGGACAGACGTATCAAACAGATACTTGCTGCCCTCAATGCAAACGGTATTGGTTCTATCGAAGAAGCCAACGAGATTTGCGAAAAATATGGTCTTGACCCTTACAAGACTTGCGAAGAGACTCAGCCTATCTGCTTTGAAAATGCAAAATGGGCTTATGTTGTAGGTTCTGCCATCGCCCTTAAAAAGGGTGTAAAAACGGCTGCCGAGGCTGCTGAGGCCATCGGTATCGGCCTTCAGGCATTCTGCATCCCCGGTTCAGTTGCTGACAACAGACAGGTTGGTCTTGGCCACGGTAACCTCGGCAAGATGCTCCTTTC
>CAJGBW010000004.1 GCA_904501835.1 uncultured Bacteroidales bacterium | reverse complement strand
GCCACACTTGTAGGTCAGCGTTACCGCCACAAGGTCGGTAGTGTTCAGACGCTCAATCTCCCACGATTCGCCGTCTGCACTCTTTGTAACCTTAACCTTGCTTGGGTCGCTCGAAGTAAGAGTATATTCCGATGTAGGGATATAATACTCTTTGTAGTATTGAGGCATTGCATTTTCACTTCCATCAGAACGATAATATGCAATAAATGCCAACTTATTCGATCCTTTGTTTTCCCAATTCCACTTGTAATTAAAATCTTCACTAAATGGGTATAGACCATCGTAGTTTATAGCATCTTCAGAGTATTTAAGTAACCACGCAAAAGTTTGGAAATAGACATTTGCCCTCGCATATACCGTCATTCCATTGCCATAAAAGGCTCGAACATCAACGCCGCGGAGTTTCGATGTTTGGCTTGGCCAAGTGTAGGTCAATGTCGCCTTATCATCTGTTACATTATATTTCACGCCATCGGGGTTTGAAGAAGAATTTGGGTCAAGCCACTGCCAAGTAAGTGTTTTTAACGATGCTCCATCTGGGGTAACTTTTGCCTTCAAATCAACCTTCTTGCCCCACCAAGTATGAATATCTATATCCGTTTTGCCGTCAAAGGTGATAGATGTAGGAACGGTCACAACTTCAATCTCGATTGAGCCCTTTACTCCGCTACCATCTTTTGCTGTTGCAGTGATGGTTGCTTTACCGGCAGCAACACCTGTAACTTTGGCGCCGTGTTTGACTGCCGAATCCTCTACTGTGGCAATGCCGGGATTGCTACTACTCCACTCAATGCCATCTTCATCGGGGCGTTCGGGTTGGAGATTTGCATTGAGATAAGTTACTTCACCAATACCGATTTTGGTGGCTTGGGCGCCAATGGTGATAGATGAAACCTTAATAATAGGACGTACTGTAATAGTACATTCGCGTTCGAAGCCACCTTCGTCGCTTACCGCTTTAATCGTGCAAGTGCCAGGCTTCAAGCCTTTAATAGTATAATCGTCTGCCTGAGGTACATCTGTATTGGGTCCTTTGTATTTGATAGATAAGACTTCTGGGTCGCTTAAAGTGATAGTAACATTTCGGTTTGTCGCGTTGAGAGGCATAACCAATACGGAGATAAAGCCCTCTTCTCCTTCTAGGATTTGAGAAGGATAATCCATGAGAACATTCACTACCGGCACCTTCTCGGTTACAACCTTTACAGGAATAGTTGTAGTGTGTCCACCATCAGCAGTTGT
Organism: uncultured Bacteroidales bacterium; assembly: GCA_904501835.1. Lineage (GTDB taxonomy): Bacteria > Bacteroidota > Bacteroidia > Bacteroidales > UBA932 > Cryptobacteroides. Next base: position 49,008 of record CAJGBW010000004.1, on the reverse strand, counting down.
TACAGTGAGTTCTGTTTCACCTGCGGCTACGCCGGTAACTACACCATTGGATACGGTGGCAATAGCGGTATTAGCAATACTCCACTTCACTTCTTTGTTGACTGCTGTTTCTGGAGTTACAGTTGCCTCAACAGTCACGCTCTCGCCAATCTCAAGTGCAACCATTGTCTTGTTCAACGACACACCTGTAACAGCGACCGGTTCTGACGGAGTAGGCGTTGGTTCGTCCGCTTCCTTATTACAAGCAACAAAGCAGAGTACGATAGCTGCTAATGCTGATAGAAGATGTTTTTTCATAATATAAATGTTTTTTAGTTAAACTTTCACACGAGACAATACGACAAAAGCCCGTTACCCCAGTAACGAGCCACTAAGCGTGTATTCTATTTCTAATGGATTATTCGACAGCGCAAGTGCTATTTCGCTGATAATCAACAAAATACCCCCCTGTTCAGATTTTGGGGTGAGGCCGTATTTCCACGAAGCATCATCCGTATATCACTTTGAACATCAAAGGTATACAAAAAATTCCATAACATCAAAGTAAATGGGGGAGGGTAACTGTCTCGGGTATCTCGCACTTATTTTCTATTTCGCAATTTTCTTTCCGGCGGCAACCCAGCCCTTGAATCCGCTGCCGAGTTCCACCACGTCATAGCCTTTCCCTGCGAGGATGCGGGCGGCTTTCTTGCTACGATTTCCGCTGCGGCAATATAGCGCCACAGGCTTGTCTTTGGGCAATTTCTTCAAGGCGATTTGGGTATAGTCGTCCTCCAAGACATTGATATTATAATGCGTGCCCGGAATATACCCCTCGGCATGCTCTGCCGGCGTGCGTACATCCAAAATTGTCACCTTGTCAACATCTTCAATGAAAGACGCGAACGCCTCTACGTCCACCGTCTTAAAACGATTGGCCTGCGCAAACAGACCGAAAAAAGAGAATCCCATCACGAGTGTAAAAATAAACCTTTTCATCACTTTATTCTTATCCTTAAGCCTTTGATTTTCAAACTCCCCACTAACGAAGAACGGTGGAGAGCCAAATGGCATCAATGCGCTGGAAGCCGGGAGCGGGGGTGAGAGAGGGATTCCGACTGATGATGCCCAATGCATCCTCATAGACATTGTTTCCCACGGCCAACTCATTCATCTGCTTGTTGAGCTGAATTGCAAACACAAGTTTGTCCTCTTCTTTTCTGTAAAAATGGATGGGAGTCGATATGATTTCCGCTTTCTCTTCTTCCGAAGCGGCCTTCTGCTGAAGCTCTTGAAGAATAATGAATTTACAAAGCTCAATCGCCACGTCATCCAGCCCCGCCTCCAAAACGTGAACTTTCTCCACCAATTCGCCCACCTCGGTACATTTACGCAAAGTGTAAGCCCCCAAAGCTTTGGCGTGCATGGCAATCGACGCCTGCTCTGCCTCTGAACTCATCTCAAGCGGGAGAAGCCAGACCATGAAGCGCTGGTCAGGATTGTGATAGAGACACTCATATTTCGCCAAACTCTTGGCGTGGCAATGAGGACACTCCCATAAAAATAAAGAGCCATCCATCACTTTCGCAACCAATCCGGGATCTGTTGCCGTGTTAATGCTTTTATAAATAGGTATTTCCTGCTGTTTTTTACACGTTGCACAGCAGACAACGGCAGATTTTAACAAAGACATGAAAAATCAGAATTAAGAGGGAGCTACACGTTAAACAAGAAATGCATGATATCGCCGTCCTGCACGACATACTCTTTGCCCTCTACGCCCAACTTTCCGGCAGCGCGGCAAGCCGATTCGGATTTGAGTTGCACAAAATCATCGTATTTAATCACCTCTGCGCGGATAAAACCTTTCTCAAAATCCGTATGAATCACACCGGCAGCACGAGGAGCCTTGTCGCCCACGTGAATAGTCCAGGCGCGACACTCATCTGCTCCTGCTGTAAAATATGTGCGCAAACCCAACAGCGCATAGGCACTTTGAATCAAACGCTCGACACCGGATTTCTCCAAACCGATATCCTCCAAGAACATCTGACGCTCTTCGTATGACTCCAGCTCGGCAATATCGGATTCAATTTTGGCCGCAATCACCAAAATCTGCGCATTTTCATCTTTGACAGCTTCTCTGACTGCCTCTACATAGGCATTTCCCTCTTTGGCTGACCCCTCATCCACATTGCAGACATACAGTACGGGTTTGTTGGTCAGCAAGAACAAGTCGTGCGCCATCTGCTCTTCCTCTGCATTCTCCAAAGATACGCTACGAGCATTCTGTCCTTCCAATAACGCCGCCTTATAGCGCTGCAACAAATCATATAGTTTCTTGGCTGCCTTGTCGCCGCCCTGCGCCTGTTTCTGCACCTTGGGCAAACGATTTTCCACCGTCTCCAAATCCTTGAGCTGAAGTTCCATATCTATGACTTCCTTGTCGCGAACCGGGTCCACACTGCCATCCACATGAACAATGTTCGGATCTTCAAAACAGCGAAGCACGTGCAAAATCGCATCGGTCTCACGAATGTTCGCCAAAAACTGATTGCCCAAACCTTCGCCTTTGCTCGCACCTTTCACCAAGCCGGCAATGTCCACAATTTCCACCGTCGCGGGAATTACGCGTTCGGGCTTGCAGATATCTGCCAGCACCTGCAGACGGTCATCCGGCACAATGGTCGAACCGATGTTGGGCTCAATGGTACAAAAGGGGAAGTTTGCACTTTGCGCCTTTCCTGAACTTACACAATTAAAGAGAGTGGATTTTCCGACATTCGGAAGTCCTACGATTCCGCATTTAAGAGACATAATTTTTTCTTTTAATTCCACAAAGATACGCAAAAATTCCCTTGCAGTAGAATTATTAGCTTGGGCAAAACAAACAAAATCACTATTTTCGCCTTTATGATGATTTGTTCGCCCCTGCTTTCCCTCGCCTCGGCATTCTGCAAGCGCCAAGCGACTTGCTTGTCCACGCGGATTGTCGCCTGTATTTTTCTGCTATTTCTCGGGCTTCCCGGCCCCATATACGCCCAGGATGACGAAGATTTAATGATTGTGTTCTGGAATATAGAAAATTGTTTTGACCACAAGGCGGAAAATGGCGGTAAAGAATGGTCGCCGGAAGGGGAAAAGCGTTGGAGCGCCAAACGCTTCTATAACAAATGCAACGCCATCGGCAAGACACTATTATGGATTGAGCAGGAACAGGGACAAAAACCTGACTTTGTCGCCTTGGCGGAGGTAGAAAACCGAGCCGTCGTAAAAGCCATTGTTCACTCTCCCGTACTGCGGAAACAGGGTTATTCTTTCGTTCATTTCGATTCTCCTGACGCCAGAGGCATAGACGTCGCCCTGCTCTACAACACCCGACGCTTCCCCCGACAGCCCCAAGTACGCTTGATAGGCATAGAAGAATTTAGAACGCGGGATATACTCTCCTGCCGCTTCTGTCTCCCAGACGGAGACTCTTTGACGCTGATTGTCAATCACCACCCGTCCAAACTCGGGGGCGAAAAGAAATCGCGTCACAAAAGAGAGTGCGTCATGACTTATCTGCGAAAGGAATGTTTGCGTACGGGAAATAATACAGTCGCCGTCGGGGACTTTAACGACACGGCAAACGGCGCCGCATTCCGCTTGCTGGAAGATATTATGCGCTGGGTGGCACCCCAAGGCGGACAAGAAACAGGGAGCATCAAATTTAGAGGAAAATGGGAACTGATTGATTTATTTTGGGTCAGCCCCGACCTATATCACCACTGCGAATCTGCTATCGTTTATGCCCCTTTTCTGCTATGCCCCGATAAAAAGTACGCAGGAGAAAAACCCCTGCGTACTTATTCCGGTCCTCGTTATCTGGGCGGAGTTAGCGATCATCTGCCCATCATATTAAAAATTTCAAGGGATTAGTCTTTCAAAAAGGGTGCAAGAAACTCCTCCAGACGCTCCATCCAGGTATAACTTCCGGTACCCGGAGCACCGCTTTTATGAAAACCATGTACACGGGTTGCGTAGGTGTGCAATTCGGATTGTACCCCCATTGCGCGCATCTTCTCCCAGACTTTCACCGAACCCATTGACGCATACGGATCTGCATCTCCATGCAGGAACAAAGTCGGCGCTGTCTTCAAATCGAAACTAAAATCATCCACAATCACATCCTCGTCCAGGTTACCTCCGTGATGATTGTGTCCATTATCTCCATCCTTCAACACATAAGCCGGATACACAGCCACTCCCCAAGCGACATGACAGGGCAATTTATCAATGGTTTTATCCACCCTGTAATAAGCAGGATGACAAGAAGAAGTTACCCCCATCAAAGTCAAATGCCCGCCGGCTGAAGAACCCATAATACCAATACGCTCCGAATCCAAGCCATACTCAGGCGCCAAAGAACGCACCAGACGGATCGCACGCTGCAAATCCTGCCAAGCATTGGTATGTTTAGCCAAGCCCTGCGGACGGGGAGTGCGATATTTCATAGTTACGACGGTTACACCCTTGCTATTCAAGAAACGACGCACAGAGGTCGGAGAAGCGCCATCCGGGTCATTGGTATCATATCCACCGCCAGAATACACAATTTGAATAGCCTTACTTTTCAACTCTTTCGGGAAATGCCACTCGATATAAGGCGTACATTGATGCGCTTGAAAATCGGGCGTCTTTTGAGCCGAGGGCCACACATCCATTTTAATATATTTTCCTCTGTCATCATCGTTGGGAAAACGATTCAAAATAGGCACTTCTTTTTCCAAAGTCCCCATGAAGCCCATTTGACGCATAAATTCAACCCCTCTTTCAAAACCGAAAGCTCCGTGTGCCTTGTTCGGATAAAGATGGAGTTCGGCCGGAATGCCCAATTTGCGTAACTCCCTATAAATCAAAGTAGAACCATTGGGAGAATAAGGGTCCGTACCGCCATGGTGGAGACTCATAGGGCAGGTCTTCTCATCAAAACGGAATACTTTGCTCAATGTCACATCCACGCCATAACCACCTCGGGTAGCAGCTGTACCTTTCTCTCCATCGGTGGTTACGTAAGCCGGCGCGTGCACGACCGCCCAATTGATATGACAAGGCGTGGCATCCAAGGCATCAATCGGATCATAAGCAGGAGTTTGGGAAGAGGTTCCCAACATCAGAGCCAAATGAGAGCCCGCAGACATAGAGAAAACACCGATTTTTTCAGGATCATAACCGCGACGAGCCGCCTCACTGCGAACCATACGCACGGCACGCTGCCCATCCTGCCAGGCAGTCAAGTAAATGGGGAGATTTTTCGGGCGAGGGGTGCGATAGACAAAATTCACACATTGAAAGCCCAGAGCGGTCAAGTCGCGGTGCCAGGACTCAATGAGTTTGACATCGCAGCAGTCCATATAACTACCCCCTGAAATCAAAATGATACAAGCGCCATTCTTCTTCTCGGGTGAAGGGGCTTCAAACCACTCCAAATAGGGCACGCGGAAGGCATCAGGGTTGAAATCCTTGAGCCTGGACACATTGGTCATTTCTGCAATCTGATGGTCTTGCTTATTAGGCATTTTCCCATCCGGCCACAAGGGGGTGCGCTCCCAGGCAGACAGAGTCAAAGACACAAAAAGGAAAGAAAGAAGAAGAATTCTTTTCATTGTAACAAACAATTATCGTTTATAATACTCTTTATACCATTTCACAAATTCAGCCACACCCTCCTGCAGAGAGACGCGGGGGCGAAATCCAAAGGCTTGTTCAAGTTGCGTTGTGTCAGCCCAAGTGCGGGTAACATCGCCGGGCTGCATAGGCAGGAGGCGTTTTTCGGCTTTTTTCCCCAGAGCCCGCTCTAACTCCTCCACAAAGGCACAAAGCCCCACCGGATGGCCGTTTCCTATATTCATCACACGATAGGGAACTGAATTCGTGACTTCTTCCGCGCTCGGGGGAGCATCCAAAACAGCAATGGTACCTTCCGCAATATCATCGATATAGGTAAAATCGCGCTCTTGCTTCCCTTCACCAAACAAAGAAATCGGTCGCCCTTCACAAATGGCATCAGCAAAAAGGATGGGAGCCATATCGGGGCGTCCCCAAGGACCATATACGGTAAAATAGCGGAGAGCGGTAATGGGCAGATGATACAGTTGCGCGTAACTATAAGCCAAAAGTTCACCGGATTTCTTGGTGGCGGCATAGAGACTGACCGGATGGTCTGTGTTCTGCTGCTCACAAAAAGGTGTGGACTCTGTCTCTCCGTACACCGAACTGGATGAGGCAAAAACCAGGTGTTTTACGGCGTATTTTCTGCACGCCTCCAAAATATTGAAAAACCCGCAGATATTGCTCTGCACGTAGGTTTGCGGGGTGACGGTAGAGTGACGGACGCCCGCCTGGGCGGCGAGGGCGACGACCGCGTCGAAGCCCTCGCGCGCAAACAACGCTTCGAGCGCCCCGGCATCGCAGATGTCAAGGCGCTCGAAGTGTGGGCCGCCGAAGGCGGTCAGGCGGGCTTTTTTCAGCGCTACGTCGTAGCTATCATTGAGGTTGTCAATTCCGACAACATCATCGCCCCTGTTACTAAGCAAAGAGGATACCTTGGAGCCTATAAAACCAGCCGCTCCTGTTACCAGTATCTTCAAAGCCGTTTATTAGAAGAATCTTGCTCGATTGTCCGTTACTTTTCCCTCGGACATCGTAGGAACAATCATCTGGGTATAATACTGTGTTTTCTGTGCCTCGAAAGCATTGGCATCATCCTCGTTGTAGAAAGAACCTACCTCGCGAGACAATACATTGAACACATACACAGCGTAAGAACTCTTTACAGGACCGCTGATGGTGTTCTCGGGAGCTGATGCTACCGCACCCAACAAAGCGAAATCCAAAGACTGTGAGCCGGCAGAAGCAAAAGCAACTCCCTCTTTGGTCGTTACCTCAGTACCCAACGCCTCTGCAACCGCAGACATCGTTGTCAAACCAGAAATAGAAGCGGCCACTTCGTCAGCTTTCTTCTGGGCCAATTTCTCCTGAAGAAGCATCATACGGATACCGGCAGAAACCTCTGAAAGCGGCGTGTAACCCTCTTTCTGAATATCCTTCAAAGCAACAACAAAGAATGCGTTGTTGTTAACCGTAATGATATTGGAAGCGGCACCTTTCTTGTTTTCAAAAGCCCAACGAGTCACCTCTGCTGCGCCATCAACCGTTCCGAAAGTACGGGTGCTTTCAAGCACATTGCTGTAGCTCTGAACGTAGAGACGAAGAGAATCAGCCGCCTCTTTGAACTTCTCATAGTTGCCTTCAGCGCGAACCGCCAAAGCGTTGGCTTGTGAGTAATATTTGTTGTAGGTCTCTTTGCTAGCAACATGGTTCTTCGCCAAAATTGCCACCTGCTTCTTCTCGTTCAATTCTGATTTGCTAACCACCTTGGCGAGCAATTTACCATATTGAGGGCTATCGATAAACTGTGTTTTTCCAATCTTGGCATCGAACAACAACTCACAACCGGGAATCATTTGAGTCTGGGTCATGGTCATCGTCTGGGCAGCCTCCAACTCTTTGCTCAATTCGTCATCGATCTGGGTCTTGTCACCTGCCATAATCACCTTCACCTCGATATTATCAGGCATTTTCTTCGCAGCCAATACCTTCACTGCATAGAAGGCGTCATCACCAGCGATTACGGGAGAAACAGCACCAACTTTGGCTTTGTCCACAAATTCTGCGATTTTACGATCTACAGAGTTCAACTCAGATTTGCCGTACCAGTAGTTTTCCAATTTTCTGTCAGAGTTACGAAGAAGGAAACTCTTCATGTTGTCGCTCGCAACAAACTCATCGTAGCAAGCCGCAATTTTATCGTTGGCAGCAGCAACATCATCCGCAGAAGGGGTTACCTCGAAAACCACGTAGTCAATGCTACGGCTGGCTTTGCAAGCATAATTCTTCTTGTGGTCCTCATAATACTTGGCAATCTCCTTGGTAGTCACCTCAATAGTGCTATCCACAGCATAACCCACAGGAACCATCACATACTCAATCTTGGCTGTCGTATTGTTTTCCTCAATCTGTCGCTGGGTCATCAAAGTATTGTCAATGTTGCTCTTGGTGAACAAGCTGGCATATTTGTCATAGTAAGCCGCTGTCACCACAGATTTCTGAAGATAATCCCAGTACATCGCCAAACGGCCACTCTCGTCAGAAGAAGCCTGCTGAACGAATTCAACCAATCTGTCCACACTGAACTGACCATTTTCTCCGGCAAAATTAGGATCATTGGCAATCACAGGAGAAATGTTGGTACCGGTCGTCAAATCGATTTTCTCGTCCTTGCCAACATACAAACCTGCAGCTTTGCAGTTTTTAACAAACAAATACTCATCTACCAAAGACTGCCAGGCAGCATCGCGAACAGCCTGCTGCTGCTCATCAGAAGAAGGGGTAGAACCGGTAATCATTTCATTCAGCGCGGTGTACTTATCCAAGTCCTGCTGAAATCTTTGATAATCGATTCGTTTTCCATCGATATTACCTACATCGTATTTGGAAGACAATGAATACATTACGGAGCTAAGAGTGCTAGGGTCTACAATAAAAGACAACAAAGCGATTGCGATAATCACAGTAATCGCAACTCCGAATTTTACGCGAATTTTTTCAAGAACCGCCATATCTATAAAAGTTTTAATTTCTTAATCTATACAAGCCGCGAATTTACGAAAAATCCTTGAATATTTGAGCTTTCCCTTAAATTATTTTCGAGACACAACCGGACCCACGAAATTTACAGAATCCACCTGTTTCTCACTCTCTTCCACAAAAGCGTAGCTGTTGAAAGGTTTTTTGATGACCGTGTTACGCGCTCTTTGGTCTGATTCCATGCCGTAGCCCTGCATAAAGCCATCCGGAGAATACATTTTCACATAACAATCCGTCCAAATAATCTCTTTCTCACGGTTCCAATACAAGGTATCGGACTCCATAACCTCCTGATTGAAAATATTGGTCACCACCACATTGCCCGTCGCCACCCAGACTTCATCGCTTCCTTTCGAGGCCTTGCTATGCTTGGCTCTATCAGCCTTTATCGTTGTCTCCAAGCGACCCTTCTCGTCGTAAGAATACACACAAAAGCCCTCGGGAAAAAGTTCATAAGAAAGTGTATCTGTCTCGTATCTTTCCATTAGTTTTGCCTCCATTCGCATCGTCAGAAGCCCGTTTTTTGTATCCACTACAAACATATCCCGCACCGTCTGAATGGGTATTTCCGCGAGATTTATCTGCTCGGCGCGACGGAGATTTTCACCACAAGAAAAAAGGGAAAAGAGACCAACCATCAAAATGATAGCCGGTCCCTTTGCAAAAATATCTTTGACTTTTTTTACCAAAACTATTTGCTTTGAGTACGAACAGTGGTAGTAGCTGACATTCCACCGCAACTTACTCGGTAGCTCTGTCCGTCAGTCAGGTTATACATGAACGCCTCTGATTTCTCAGGGAAATACTGACGATACTGAACAATCATTTTATTAGCCTCTTCTTCGAGGGTAGGATCTGCGTTTTTAGCTTTCACCATATAATCTACAGCCACCCAGAAAGGAGAACGAGCAGCAATTTCATCACCGCCTTTGCAGCTGGTTGAACCCCAGATACTTCCGCAAAGCATATAGAGTTTACCGGTAATATCTTTGTCTGCATCCAATTCAAGAGCCTTTACAGCGCTGGAATAAGCCTTGGACTTATTACCGCTCTTGTGGCTGAAGACTGCCAACTCATAGTAATACTGTGCATCTGCCTCTGCGTCAGACTCTTCAAAAGCAATGGCCTCCTCAAGATATTTGACAGCATCTGCATCGTTGCCACGGCTGGAGTGCATACGATAGATAGAGTAAGCAGATTTGTGTGAAGGGTCAGCTTTGTAAAGTCCCTCAACCACAGAGAAATACAAATCGTTATCCGTACAATCCTCGGCACTTCTAAGCAAACTTCCAATCTGATTCATAAGAGCCACATTGGTAGGATCTGCCTCATATTTAGGAGTGAAAATTGCCAATACATTGTCGCAACTTGCTACACGGCTGTTTACGAAAAGATTTTCAACAGCACCACGGATTGCCTCTGCATTCTTGTCAGCAGGATTCTTCTCCAACATTGCATCCAAATTGCTGATACAAGTCTCATAGTCGCCAAGAACGGTATCAATATCCAATGCTGAAATCTGATACAACTCCACGGAAGCATTCATATAGTTGACAAAGATACTGGCCTTGGTCTTATCACCATTGGCGGCAATCACCTCTTTGCAACTTTCATAAAGCACCTTGGTATCATTGTTACGATATTGAATCATATCCAACACCTTGTTATTCATGGCGGTAGAACGATACTTGGGATAGTGCTGCAAACGCAAATCGTGCAACATCATCAAGGTATCAATCAACGCCTCCTTCAAAACTGCATTTTTACGGCAAGCAGCAATCTCCTTACGCATCAAAGAAGTACCATCGACAAGCATGGTCTGGTTAGCGGTAGGAGGGCAGAACTTGAATGCTTTTCTCCAGTTAGGAAGTGCATCCTTGAAGTTTTTCACCTTGTAGTGGTCCTTGTAGAAGGACAAATACTTCAAGCAGTCTGCACTGTCTTTTCCGTATTTACCATAAGCGGACGCAACACCACCTGATAAACTAAAAAACAGAGTTACTAAACTGATAATAACTAATAATTTTTTCATGATACTATTATAATTGTTGATTATTCGTATTTAGGCTTCTGGAACCAAATGTCGTGTATGTTCATACTCGCATTGACTCTGAAGTATGTTTCTCTGATTAAATTGTTCTGCAATGTACCTCTCCTTCCAAAATCCAAGCCAATGGACAAGCCGTTGTACCAACGAAATACAGGGAAGGTTACACCCAAAGTAATACCGCTGGAGGTAATCGTGCTTCCTCCATAAGTAAAATTAGCGGTTTCATAATAGGCTCCCGCTCGATAAGCCATTCGTCTGTGATAATAGCGGATATCATTTCTGTTGGGTACATATTCAACACCCGCTCTGATGGCATGGGAGATGGTAGATTCAAATTTCTTTCCTTCTGAAGTGTTCACCGCAAAACCTCTTACCGCTGAAAAGCCGCTGGAACGCCAATCGCCGATTACATAATTGACTTCTACACTCAACTTATCTGTTTTCAAAGCCAAACCAACGCCCAATTCATCGCCCAAAGACACCTTGTCTGTACCCATTTCCTGCACGTAAATTGAATCCTGCACCTCGGACAACAAAGCGTGATAATACTCCTTATTCATACCCTTGATGGGGGTTTTCATCTGATAGGTGGCTCCCAGAACGAGAGAAGTATTGTTATTGAAGCGTTGTTCATATTGCAAACCGAATTTTCCGCCCACACCCCACAATCTCATATCATAACCGGCATAAGTGGTACGCAAATCACCCGCTGTGAATAATTTATTGGACACTTTGTCTATATTACCGAAATAATAATCGAATTCTGCTCCAATGGACAAACGCTTCCAGAATGTCACACCCCCGGAAATGAAAGCACGCGTCATAGCGCCCTCACCATAAGCCTGATACTCCACAAAACCGGTATTACCTACAATACCATGCTGTTTTTCGTAATTGGAAAAGTCATAAGAAACGCCGCTATAAGGTGTCACACCCACCGCCATCGCAAAACTTCTGTAAATAGGAACTGACAATACGAAATTGGTGATATTGAAGGTATTACCTGCGGATCTCAAATCTCCTTGACGAAGATATCTGTTATCGTTGCAAACACCCAAATCAAGCATAAAAGCCAAAGTGTCTCTGGCAGAAATCGCAGCCGGGTTGAGATAATTGATATAACGATTGTTGCGCGTTGCAATACCTACACCGCCCATGGAACGATTATAAGCAGAACCTTGAGGCACTATATCGCCGACACCAAAAACAGAATAAGGGGAGTAAACAGAACCCGCCCCACTCTGCGCATTCAACTCGACGAAAGTGAAAATCGCGCAAAACAGAGTTAGTACAAATATTCTCTTAAAAAACTTCATTCTAAACAATTAGCCGAAATAAGCCAATACAGCCCACAAAGTTGATAAAATTATATCTTTTTTCAAAATTTAAGCTGAAAATTAACTCCCTAATTCCTCTATAACAGACAATGCCTTTTGCAAACTATCTACATTTCTAACGACAATTTTCAATTTTTCATCCGTTCCTTGTTTTAATTCATAACGGTTTCCACTGCCGGAAATTTTATCCAATATTTTAGCAAAAATATCTGATTTATAATAACTTGACATAGGGTTAGAAATAAAGAATGAAATCAAAATTCCATTTTTCACGATGATTTTTTCCAAACCAAGTCGTTTGCCTACCATTCTAATTTGGACCACAAAGAAAAGATTTTCCACTTCCTGAGGGAGGCGCCCAAATCGATCACATAATCTGTCTTTCGATTTTTCCAGACTTCTTGCGTCAGTAATGGTATCCAATTCCTTATAAATCCTGATTTTCTCAACATTCAAATCTATGTAACTATCTGGAATATAAGCAGGTTTATCCGTTTCAACCGTACACTCCGAAATAAAATTCTCTTTCTGATGAGTGGGGGTATAATTTCCCTCCATTCCCAACTCCTCCATCGCTTCCTGCAAAATCTTATGGAAAGTTTCCAAGCCCATATCACTGATAAATCCGCTTTGCTCGGCACCCAACAAATTACCTGCACCTCGGATATCCAAATCCTGCATAGCAATACTGAACCCACTACCTAAATCACTGAAAGTTTCAATCGCTTTCAAACGTCTGCGCGAATCATCAGAAATAGAAGCCAAAGGAGGTACAATCAAATAACAAAACGCCTGTTTGTTAGATCTTCCCACCCTTCCTCTCAACTGATGCAAATCACTCAATCCTATATTTTGTGCCTGGTTGATGATAATGGTATTGGCATTGGAAATATCCAGACCATTTTCAATGATAGTCGTACACAGAAGCATATCGTAATCTCCGCGCATAAAATCCAAGACTTTGTTTTCCAAAGTTTTTGCTTCCATCTGTCCGTGTGCGACGCAGATTTTCATATCCGGCACGAGTTTTTGCAGAATATCTTGAATATTAGGAAGTTCTTCTACCTTATTATGTACGAAAAACAACTGTCCACCACGATTTAATTCATAATTGATAATGCTCTTTATCTCCTCTTTGTTGAAATTCATAATCTCTGTCTGAACAGGAATACGGTTGGGTGGAGGAGTATTGATAATGGATAAATCGCGGGCTCCCAGCAAAGAAAATTGTAAGGTACGGGGAATAGGCGTTGCCGTCAAAGTAAGGGTATCAACATTGGCTTTTAACTGACGTAATTTCTCTTTGGCACTGACTCCAAATTTTTGTTCTTCGTCGATGATTAAAAGTCCTAAATCCTTGAATATAAAATCCTTACTCAATAACTTATGGGTACCGATGATGATATCAATTTTACCTTCTTTCAATCTGCTTATGATATCATTTACCTGTTTTGTGGTCTTAAGACGCGATACATATTCTATATTACAAGGAAAATCTTTTAGGCGGGATAAGAAAGTATTATAATGTTGAAGACATAAGATCGTAGTGGGGACCAATACAGCCACCTGTTTGCTGTCACATACTGCCTTAAATGCCGCCCGAACAGCCACCTCGGTCTTACCAAATCCTACATCACCGCATACAAGTCTATCCATGGGACAATTCTCTTCCATATCCCTTTTGACAGCTTTTATCGCTTTTTCCTGATCCGGAGTATCCTCATACATAAAAGAAGACTCCAATTCTTCTTGAAGATAGGTATCTGCTGAAAAAGGAAAACCTTCTGTCGCCTTACGTTTTGCGTATAATTTTATAAGGTCTTTCGCTATATCCTTAACCTTGCTTTTTGCATGCGCCTTGGTGGTAGCCCAGGTCTTACTACCTAATTTATGAATACGGGGAGCCTCACCTTCCTTGGATTTATACCGAGAAATCTTATGAATGGAATGTATGGAAATAAAAATAACATCATTGTCTTTATATTCCAGTTTTATCACCTCATGGTATCTTCCTTTGTCATCCTTCAATTTAACGAGTCCGCCGAAAATACCGATACCATAATCAATATGCACCACATAATCGCCAAGAGAAAATTGAGTTAAATCATTGATAGTTAATTGCTCACTCTTTTCTACCGTTCTTCTTAAACGCACCCTGTGAAAACGGTCAAATATCTCATGATCCGTATAACAACATATTTTAGCATCGTGATCAATGAAACCGTTGTGTATATTTTTCTCGTAAACAAATTCAGGAAGAATACCATTGCTCTGACTTATGATAGAGGATAATCTGTCAAGTTGGGCCTTCTTTTCTCCAAAAACAAAAACCTTATATCCTTTTTCTCTTTTTGATCTGATATCCTCAATCATCAAATCAAAATTCTTATTGAAGACAGGTTGGGAAGATATGTTGAATCGGATGATATCTTCTACATTTCTTCTTTCCTGGGGAATGTCTATATATACCTTTTTATATTTATGTAAGTAGAGCGAAAATTCCTTTTCTTGATAAACATCCGAGGAATCCAGCCAAAGTAATGTATCCTCGGGTAGATTTTCCGTTATATATTCATATTCTTCACTCTCTTCCCCTTCAAAAAAAGAAGGATAGATTTCAGCACTTTTAACTCTTTCTACAGATAACTGAGTATTACAATCAAAAATATTGATTTTCTCTACCTCATCGCCGAAAAAAGAAAGACGATACGGCTGATTCATCGAATAAGAAAATATATCAATAATTCCACCTCGAATGGCATATTGGCCCGGCTGACTGACAAAATCCACTTTTTCAAATGAATTTTCATACAGAACCGATGCTATTTTCTCATGAGAATAATTTTCTCCCTCCTCAAATTTTATAAAAGCTTTGAATTTGTTTTTAAGAGAAGGTATTTTTTCTTCAAGCGCTTGCGGATAACTTATAATAAATAAACTATCACCTTCTTTATATTCGGAAAGTTTTCCAAGGGCCGCCGTTCTCTGAACACAAAGCGTCGACTTATAATTACTTCTTTCTATATTTTTACCAGAGTGAGGAAGAATAAAAACTTTATCTCCCTCTACCATATTATACAAGTCGGCAGCACAATATTCAGCACTGTCTTTATCCGGTAAAATTATAAAGTTAATTCCTTTATAATCAGTTTCTTTTACAACAAACCATCGCGCAGATAGAGACAAAGAAGAACAAAACAACTCTGTCTTTCCGGCCTCTATTTGAGTTTTTATTTGTTTAACTTTTTCTTCACTGACGAGCATTGTTGATAAGTCTGTTTATAAAGTGTTAATTATCCTGTTGAATACTTTTCAGAAAAAAATTTCTTTTTGAGAAAATTCTATATATATCGACGCTTAATTTTAGAAAGCAAATTTTTTATTCTCTTTTAAATAAAAAGTTATAAATATTTCCGACGCTTGTATTTATCTGATTTTTAACGAATTAAAAAGTTATCAACATATTAACAGCGGTAACAACAAATAAAAAGAATAAAAATAAATAGGTATATTTGTAATTATTATTTTGTTTATGCAAGAAAACTTCAATCCGCACACTGATGTAGCGTGCAAAGATAATGATTTTGACGGAATAACCCGTCCGAAGGATCTTGAACAGTTTACCGGCCAGGATAAAATAGTTGAAAATCTTAAAATTTTCATTCAGGCGGCAAAAATGAGAGATGAATCTTTGGATCATGTCTTGTTTCACGGCCCTCCGGGTCTTGGAAAAACCACCCTGGCTCATATCATAGCCAATGAAATGGAAGTGAATATGAAAATAAGTTCCGGACCTGTTCTCGAAAAACCGGGCGATTTGGCCGGACTCCTGATTTCACTTCAGGAAGGAGATGTATTGTTCATCGACGAAATTCATAGACTTTCTCCGGTCGTAGAGGAATATCTTTATTCTGCCATGGAGGATTATGTGATTGATATTATGGTAGATAAAGGCCCCGGCGCCCGTTCTGTCCGTATCAATCTGAATCCTTTTACTTTGGTTGGTGCGACTACCCGCAGCGGTCTGCTTACCTCTCCGCTTCGTGCTCGTTTCGGAATTAAATGTGCGTTGGAATATTACGAAATTGAAAAATTGATAAAAATCATCCAACGCAGTGCTAATATATTAAAGGTAGAAATTGACGAAGATGCCGCTTATGAAATTGCACTTCGCAGCCGCGGAACTCCCCGTATCGCCAATGCTCTTTTGCGTCGTGTGAGAGATTTTGCGCAAGTGAAAGGAAATGGCGTCATTGATATTGAGATTTCCCGATATGCCCTTGATGCACTAAATATAGATAAAAGAGGTTTGGATTCTATTGATAATAAGATACTTAAGACTATTATTACCAAATTCAAAGGGGGACCAGTCGGAATTAATACCATTGCTACGGCAGTGGGCGAGGAAGCCGGAACCATTGAAGAAGTATATGAACCTTTCTTAATAAAAGAAGGTTTTTTGGTTAGAACGCCCCGTGGAAGAGAGGTTACAGAACTCGCTTATAAACATTTATGTTTGGAAAAATACAGGGTTTCTGAAGAGGAACTCGGACTGTTTTAATAGACTTAAAATTGGTAGATTGAGGAAAAATTCGTATTATTGCAAGAATTTTAATAAATATTAAAAATATGGCCGAAAAGTTAAATTCAAAGATTCCCGAGGGTCCTTTGGCTGAAAAGTGGGCAATCCACAAAAGCAACATTCGTGTAGTTACCCCCGGAAACAAAAGAAAGCTTGATATTATTGTAGTGGGTACCGGCCTTGGTGGTGCATCTGCAGCTGCCTCTTTGGGTGAGTTGGGATACAACGTCAAGGTTTTCTGTATCAGTGATTCTCCCCGTCGTGCGCACTCTATCGCTGCACAGGGTGGTATCAATGCTGCAAAGAACTATCAAAATGACAATGACTCTGTCTATCGTCTTTTCTATGAGACAATCAAGGGTGGAGACTACCGCAGCCGCGAAGCAAATGTGTATCGTTTGGCTGAGGTGAGCAACAACATTATTGACCAATGTGTTGCACAAGGTGTTCCCTTCGCAAGGGAATACAGCGGTTTGCTTGACAACCGCTCTTTTGGTGGGGCTACCGTTAGCCGCACATTCTATGCCCGTGGTCAAACCGGACAGCAGTTGCTTTTGGGTGCTTACGCAGCTTTGAACCGTCAGGTTGCCGCCGGTACCGTAAAGAGCTATCCTCGTTATGAAATGTTGGATGTTGTTTTGATTAACGGTGAGGCAAAAGGTATCATTGCTCGTAACTTGGTAACAGGTGCGATCGAGCGTTTTGGTGCACACGCTGTTGTGATTGCTACCGGCGGTTATGGAAATGCTTATTTCCTTTCTACCAACGCTATGAACAGCAATGGTTCAGCTGCATGGCAGTGTTATAAGAAAGGTGCTTTCTTTGCGAATCCTTGTTTTGCACAGATTCACCCTACTTGTATCCCTGTACACGGCTCACAGCAGAGTAAATTGACTTTGATGAGTGAGTCTTTGCGTAACGATGGTCGTATTTGGGTTCCTAAGAAATTGGAGGATGTTGAGAAACTTCGCAAAGGCGAAATCAAACCTTCTCAAATTGCTGAGGAAGATAGAGATTACTACCTCGAAAGAAGATATCCTGCTTTCGGTAACCTTGTTCCCCGTGACGTAGCTTCCCGTGCTGCCAAAGAGCGTTGTGATGCCGGTTATGGTGTAAATGAGGCTGGTTTGGCTGTATTCCTTGATTTCAAGACCGCTATCGATCGTTTGGGTGAAGATAAAATCCGTGAGCGTTATGGTAACCTCTTCCAGATGTATGAGAAGATTACCGCAGTGAACCCTTACAAAGAGCCCATGATGATTTACCCGGCTATCCACTATACCATGGGTGGTATTTGGGTTGACTATAACCTCCAGACCACGATTCCTGGTTTGTATGCGATTGGTGAGGCTAACTTCTCTGATCACGGTGGTAACCGTTTGGGTGCTTCTGCATTGATGCAGGGTTTGGCGGATGGTTATTTCATCCTTCCTTACACCATCGGTGATTATCTTGCCGGTCACTTCAAAGATCCGAAAGTAGATACCAACGCTCCTGAATTTGAGGCAGCTGAAAAAGCTGTTCGTGAGAAAGTTGAAAAACTTTTCTCTATCAAAGGTAAGAAGACCGTTGATTCTCTCCACAAGGAATTGGGTCATATTATGTGGGAATATGTAGGTATGGCTCGTTGCAAAGAAGGTCTTGAGAAAGCCATTGAGTTGATCAAAGAGCTTAAAAAAGAATTCTGGTCCAACGTATATGTACCTGGCAGCAATTTCGAATTCAACCAGGAATTGGAGAAAGCACTTCGTTTGGCTGACTTTATCGAAATTGGTGAATTGATGGCCCGTGACGCACTCAATCGTGCTGAATCTTGTGGTGGTCATTTCCGTATTGAAAGCCAGACTGAGGAAGGCGAAACCAAGCGTGATGATGAGAACTTCATGTATGTTGCTGCTTGGGAGTACAGGGGTGAAGATGTTGACCCTGAGCTTTACAAAGAGCCTCTCAAATACGAGAATATCAAGATTGCAACCCGTAACTATAAAGACTAAGGAAAGATGGATTTAAAATTGAAAGTATGGCGTCAGAAAAACGCCAAATCAAAAGGTCATTTTGAGACCTATACAGTTAAGAATATCTCCGAGGGTTCTTCTTTCCTTGAGATGCTGGATATTCTCAACGAGCAGTTGGTTCGCGAAGGTATTGATCCGGTAGCTGTTGAAAAAGGTTGCCAGAGCAGTGGTCCTGTTTCTTTTGACCACGACTGTCGTGAAGGTATCTGCGGAGCTTGTTCTTTGTACATCAATGGCCGTGCACACGGTCCCGATGATGAGGTAACCACTTGCCAGCTTCATATGCGTAAATTCAAAGATGGTGATACCATTACGATTGAGCCTTGGAGAAGTGCCGGTTTCCCTGTTATCAAAGACTTGGTGGTTGATCGTACTGCCTTTGATAAAATTCTTCAAGCAGGCGGTTATGTATCAGTACGTACCGGTGGTGTTCCTGATGCGAATGCTATTCCTATCGCTAAAGAGAATTCTGACGAATCAATGGATGCTGCGGCTTGTATCGGTTGTGGCGCTTGTGTAGCAACTTGTAAGAATGGTTCTGCCATGCTTTTCGTTGCAGCGCGTGTTAGTTCATTGGCTTTGCTTCCTCAGGGTAAAATTGAGGGTGCGCGTCGTGCTAAGGCGATGGTTGCCAAGATGGACGAGTTGGGCTTCGGTAACTGTACCAACACCCGTGCTTGCGAAATGGAGTGTCCTAAACACATCACTGTAAGCCACATTGCCCGCTTGAACCGCGAATTCTTGTGTGCTAAAATCAAAGACTAATCGTCATTGAGTAGATAAAACAAAGGCTGGTTCCTGTGTGGGGCCAGCCTTTATTATTTATATGTAAAACAGTTTACCAGAGGAAATTGTTAAAAGGATAGCGTCCAGCATGGATTTCTGCTACCATTTTATACATATCTTCCTTTAATTTCTGAATACCGATTTTTTCTTTGGCGGAGATAAAGATACCCGGCGTACCTCTTTGTTCTTTCCATTCCTCTTTATACTCCTCTAATGTGCGGTTTTTCTTGCTTTTCGGCGTCAGAGAGAACTCATCGTAGGGTTCGTAAGTATATTGGTCAATTTTATTGAAAATCGTAAAAATCGGCTTGTTTTCGGCCCCAATATCCTTGAGTGTTCTTTCCACGACTTCCATCTGTTCCTCAAAGTCAGGGTGTGAGATATCGACAACATGTACCAGAATATCTGCCTCTCTTACCTCATCCAAGGTGCTTTTGAAGGCCTCTATGAGTTCTGTAGGGAGTTTTCTGATAAATCCTACCGTATCACTCAAAAGAAAGGGACAATTCTCAATAACGACCTTTCTAACGGTGGTATCAAGGGTGGCAAATAGTTTGTTTTCGGCGAATACATCGGATTTGGCCAGCAAGTTCATCAAAGTACTCTTTCCGACATTGGTATATCCCACCAAAGAAAGTCGCACCATCTGTCCGCGGTTGCTTCTTTGGGTGGCCATTTGCTTATCTACCTTTTTCAGTTGCTCTTTAAGCTTGCTGATTTTATCCTTTACGATGCGTCGGTCTATCTCAATCTGGGTCTCACCCATACCGCCACGCATACCCACGCCACCACGTTGTCTTTCCAAGTGTGTCCACATGCCGGCCAAGCGAGGAAGCATGTAGTTGTATTTAGCCAAATCTACCTGCATACGGGCATACGCAGTTCTAGCGCGCTGTGAAAATATTTCCAAAATGAGGCTTGTTCGGTCAATAACAGCCACATTTTTCATTATTTTTTCGATGTTTCGCTGCTGGATACCTGTTAGTTCATCATCAAAGATGACGTATTCAATACCGTTTTCTTCGCAATAACTGGCAATTTCCTGCACTTTTCCGCTACGAATGTAGGTCGCTTTGTCAGGTTTATCTACTTTCTG
Source organism: uncultured Bacteroidales bacterium (assembly GCA_904501835.1). Taxonomy (GTDB): domain Bacteria; phylum Bacteroidota; class Bacteroidia; order Bacteroidales; family UBA932; genus Cryptobacteroides. The sequence goes on along the minus strand of CAJGBW010000004.1, from coordinate 28,472 downwards.
TACAAAATGTTTATCAGGAATCGCTCCGGCAGTTTCTGCAAGGAAACGGAGTTCGTCAAGGTATTCTTTTACCTTTGCCTCATCATCGTTTTGTTTGATAATGCCGACAAAAACAGCTTTGAATGCTTTCTTTTCTTCCATTTATGATGGGATTATTGGCTTCTGTATGCCTTTTTATGTTTCTAAAAAAGCTTGACCGAAGAAGTCCGGCCAAGCTTATATCTTTCTATCAATATACAAACAGCTTTATCGAAGCTGGAAGATTACGGGGAAGGTGTAAGTTACACGCACGGCACGGTCTCTTTGTTTACCGGGCTTCCAAGCGGGTGAACTAGATACCACTCTGACAGCCTCTTTATCCAAAGAAGGGTCAATACCACGAAGTACCTTCACGTTGGTAACTTTACCGTTGGTTTCTACCGTAAACTGAAGGGTTACACGACCTTGAACACCGTTTTCTTTTGCGATTTCAGGATATACAAGGTTCTTTCCTACCCATTTAGAGAACTTGTTAGCGTCACCGCCCTGGAATGAAGGTTTCTCCTCTACCAACTGGAAAGGAATTGCTTCTTCCTCAATCTGCTCTTCTTCAACGGCCTCTACATAGTCCATAATCTCCACACCGGTATTTGCGTCATCCTCAAGGTTCATGAACATATCGTCATCTACCTCGGCGTCATCGTCAACGATGTCAATCTGGTCAGACAATACAGGAACCTTAGGAATCTCGGGCGGGGGAGGAGGAGTTTCAACCATCGTATTGATGATTTCTTCTTCTTCAACAACTTGCGCGACTTCTTCAAACTGATCTACGGTTTGTTTTTCGCGGCTACCCCACTCGAAAGCGAGAAGGCAAATGGCCAATGAGCAAGCCAAACCAATCTCCAAGAAAAATATTTTCTTGTTCTCAAGATTGGCGTCTTTTGATTTTTTTATCTTCATTTTTGATGCGATTAAATCATATTAAGCCTTCAAAGTTATAAATATTTAATTTTATTTCAAATTTTTTATAGGAATAGTTGTAGATTTGCATCAAATTTTGGTAAAATGATTTCGTATTACAGTGAAGAGACCCCTTTTGTGCTGAAAGGAAAGGTAAGAAACAGTAAATGGCTGCGTCTTGTGGCAGAAAGTGAAATTCGGAGAATAGGTGATGTGAACATTATTTTCTGTTCGGATCACTATATCTTGGATATCAATCGTCGTTATCTCGAACACGACTACTTTACGGATATCATTACCTTTGATTATTGTGAAGGAGAAAAATTGTCCGGTGATCTTTTTATAAGTGTAGATACGGTCAGGGAGAATGCGCTCGAATATGGTGCCGAGAGTTTTGACCAGGAACTTGCCCGCGTGATGGTACATGGGCTTTTGCATCTGATTGGTTATGATGACCATAGTGAGGCAGATAAGAAAATTATGAGTGAGAAGGAAAATTACTATCTCTCGCTTCGGGAACTGGTTTAGGGATTTGCTTTTGTTTTGAGAACTTATTGTGAGTTATGAGACAATCTTATGATATTATAGTCGTTGGTGGCGGACATGCTGGTTGTGAGGCGGCAATGGCTGCATCTTCTATGGGTTCTTCTGTTCTGTTGATATCCATGGATATGAATAAATTTGGCCAAATGTCCTGCAACCCGGCTATCGGTGGAATAGCTAAAGGCCAGATAGTCAGGGAAATAGATGCTCTTGGCGGCTATATGGGCCTGGTGACGGATGCCTCCACTTTGCAATTTCGCATGTTGAATAAGTCGAAGGGGCCGGCTATGTGGAGTCCGCGTGCTCAATGCGATAAAAACTTCTTTTCTGCATCGTGGAGAAAAATCCTCGAAAGTGCCTGTAAATTAGATATTTACGAGGATACAGTAAGCTCTTTTCTTTTCGATGGAGACAAAATTGTGGGCTGCTGTACGAAAACCGGTGCAAAATTTAATTCTCGCTGCGTTGTTTTAACAGCCGGTACTTTTCTTTCCGGTCGCCTTTTCATCGGTCATCAAGATTTTGAGGGCGGCCGAATAGGAGAACTTTCTTCTTATGGTTTGACGGAACAGTTGAAAGAGAGAGGAATTTCCACTGCCCGTATGAAAACGGGTACTCCACCTCGCATTGATATTTCTTCCGTTGATTGTGCTGCTTTGTTGGAACAGCAAGGAGATGCGCAGCCGGAGAAGTTCTCATTTTTGCCTTATCTTTCTCCTATACAAAACGGTACGGCGCAAATGCCTTGTTTTGTTGTGCATACCAATGAAGAGGTTCACAATGTTCTACGATCCGGCTTTCATGACTCCCCTCTTTTTTCAGGAAAAATATCCGGCATAGGCCCTCGTTATTGTCCAAGTATTGAGGATAAGTTGCGAACCTTTGCGGATAAGGATTCTCACCAGTTGTTCTTGGAGCCCCAGGGTAGAAAGACCAATGAGTATTATCTTCAAGGTTTTTCTTCATCTCTGCCTCTTGAGGTTCAGATGGAAGCGCTGCATAAAATTAAAGGTTTGGAGAATGCGATTGTTTATCGTCCTGCTTATGCAGTCGAATATGATTTCTTTGATCCCACTCTTCTTAAACCGACGCTTGAATCTAAAAAGGTTGATGGCTTGTTCTTGGCAGGTCAGGTAAATGGAACGACGGGATATGAGGAAGCGGCCGCTCAGGGATTGATGGCGGGAATTAACGCACATTTGAAATGTGTGGAACAATCAGAGTTTATTCTGCGTCGTGATGAAGCCTATATTGGCGTTTTGATTGATGACTTGATTACGAAAGGTGTGGATGAACCCTACCGTATGTTTACCTCTCGCGCGGAGTATCGTATTCTTTTGAGGCAGGATAATGCTGATTTGCGTTTGACTCCGAAAGCTTATCAAATTGGCTTGGCGGATGAATATCGATATGCTTATACCATGCGTAAGTATGAATCGGTTTCCACCTTGAAAGATTTTATTGCTTCTGAATCTGTCCCCCCTGCGGTTGCAAATCCTTATTTGGATTCTGTAGGTTCTGCGTCCATTCCCAATAGAAAAAAGATTGCCGATTTGGTTGTGCGTCCCCAGGTAGAGATACATTCTTTCTATAAAAATGTTCTACGTGGAACACTAAAGAGGAAAGATAGAGATGAGGAATCCCTGTTTGAATTGGCATTGCCTTTTTCTTCTTATAAGTCCGCTTTGGATGAACATTTGCTAACCACCCATGCATTTAAGATTGATGTCGGTTGTGTTTCTGATGGCGGTTTGATAGGCGCACCTGCTTTTGAGAGGGCGCTCATGGTTTTGTCAGAAAATACAGGCTGTGGGCTGGAGAATTTACCGACAGATAGGTGGGTTGATATGATTCAGCAGCAGTATCGATCTTCGGTTTTGGAGTCTGTCGAGGTGCAGGTGAAATATGAGGGGTATATTGATAGAGAGAGGAAGTTGGCGGAAAAGATTTCGCGCCTTGAAAATCTGTCTATTCCCGAGGGGTTTGATTTTGATAGAATTTCCAGTTTGTCTATTGAGTGTCGCCAGAAGTTAAAACGCTATTCGCCCAGAACGATTGCTCAGGCTTCTCGTATTTCAGGTGTTTCCCCTGCTGATATTTCTGTTCTTTTGGTTTATTTTGGCCGTTAGCGCTTCGGGGTGGCCCGTATGGCTTTCGCTATGGATTTTGGTTCCACGTGGAACACTAAAGTCTTTGTAGGGCAAGTTTTATGAGTTGCTCTACACTGTATGTAGGGTTTTCTTTTAAGAGATTTGATAAGACTTTGTTGATGGCGGGTTTCGCAAATCCGAGCATCATAAGCGCCGCAGCGGCTTCTGAAGATGCTCCATTGTCTTTGCTTAAAGTTGTGGGAGTCGAACAGTTCCCCTCTCCTTTTTCAACCTTGTCTTTTAATTCAAGGATGATTCTTTGTGCCGTCTTCAGTCCTATGCCTTTGATGGATTTGATGATGTTGACGTTTTCAGATAGAATGGCTTCTCCGATTTCGTCAGCGCTTAAAGAGGAAAGCATCATGCGTGCCGTATTCGCGCCCACGCCGCTGACTCCAATCAGCAAGCGGAAAAATTGCCTTTCTTCTTTGTTGGCAAATCCGTAGAACATTTCTTCGTCTTCACGAAGTATATGGTGTATGTAAAGGGTGATGTTTTCTCTGCCTTCTAATGCGGTGTAGGTCTGCAAAGAGATGAAGGCGTGGTAGCCGATTCCGTAACATTCAACAACAACATCGGTCGGAGAAAGCTCTACGATATTACCTTTTATATAGTCAATCATACTTTTTTTGATTATTCTGTTTTGCGAAGATAGCGTTTTTTGATAAAATCTCCCCTCTTTTCTATATTTTCTTTATCTTTGTATGGATTGTCTGCATGACGGCGCGTTGTTTGTAGAAGACCCTGATTAACATTTGTAAAAACACAACTAATTAAAACTCAAGATTTTATGAATACAATCGGCAATGTTTTATGGATTGTTCTGGGTGGATGGCTGCTCTTTTTGACCTATTGTTTTATGGGTTTATTCTTCTGTTTGTCTATTATAGGAATACCCTTTGGATTACAGCTTTTTAAGTTGGGAATGTATGCCCTGGCTCCATTTGGAAAAGAGGTCGTTTATCAAGGTGAAAGTGGTTGCCTGCCGCTGACATTTAATATACTTTGGATTGTGCTCGGCTGGTGGGAAATTGCTTTGGTTCATTTGACTCTTGCCATTCTATGCGCGATTACCATTGTCGGACTCCCCTTTGCAAAGCAACATATTAAATTGATTCAAATCTCGCTGTTTCCTTTCGGCGCCAAGTTTGTGTAGTCTATGAAAATCCTTTTTATTTGTCACGGAAATATCTGCCGTTCTCCTATGGCGGAGTTTATATGTAAGCACATGGTTGCCGAGCGTGGCTTGGAGAACGAGTATTATATCGAGTCGGCTGCTGTGAGTAGCGAAGAGATTGGAAATGGTATTTATCCTCCGGCGCGCAGCTGTCTCAGTCGTCACGGTGTTCCGTTTAACAAATGTAAAACTGCCCGAAAAGTAACCCTGGCGGATTATGAAAATTTTGACCGTTTGATTTGTATGGATAGCAGCAACTTGCGTTTGCTTCGTCGCATCATTGGTGAGGACACACAGGGAAAGGTTTCTTTGATGATGTCATATGCGGGCATGGATGACGATGTGGCTGATCCGTGGTATACCGGAGATTTTGAGCGAACTTATCAAAATATCCATACGGCCTGTGCGGCCATGCTTTTGAAAGATCAAGAGTTTTCTCGTTGAAATGCCGCTTATTCTAACGGGAGATAGTGGACATTGTAACAACCTATAATATAAGGGTTGAAATCTTTGCCGTCTTCGTGGTGTTGTTCCAATACTTTGATGGCGCGTTTACGAATGGTCTTGTTGAGCCCCTTCTCTGTTTTTACTCTTTCGATGAATTTGGGGATGTCGCTGTGCTTGATGCGTGTCAGGCTCGGTTTCATGATGAAGCTGACCGGCATGTAGATGCCATTGCCGATGTCGCGCGCCTGACATAGAACCGCTTCCTCTCCCCTGCCCACCTGGACTTTTAGGATGCCCCAATTTTCTTCAACGATATGTAATGTGGCCGTGGCGTCGCTGTTGGGGTCTTCCCAATGAAGAACGTCCACGATTTTGTCGTCGTAGAGATAACTGCCGATTAGTTCAAAGTCGCTCCGTCTCGAAAATTTCCTTCCCCAGGCGTTGTCATTTCCGTACAACATACCGTATAGGTTGATTTTCTTGAATCCGGTCATGATGTTGGTCTTTACGCTTTTGGGAAGTCCGTCAGAGCATTTGACCATTTGTATATTATTGTCTTTGGCACGTCCGTTGGTGACGGTCCGCTCCAAAGTGACTTGGGCGAACAGGTCTTGCGTCTTCAAACTGTAATCGACGAAAGGTCCAAAGCCCATAAAGGCGGCTCCCATTTTAACGATGCCCAATGTGAAACCAGGAATGATTTGTGCGATAATGGGAAGATTGTGTGTGGTGACGTCAAACTGTACCTCGGCTTTATAGTTGGCGACTTTCTTTTTATTCTTGTCGGCGGTTTTCCAGACTTGAGACAAAATATATTTGGCTGGATCCATTCCGTCGGGTGTTACGTATGAGGCTGCCAGCATAATGGGTTCGAAGCCGAGGGTGACGGTGTCAAGTTTCATGGTCGGATCCTCGCCTGTTGTCCCGTTTGCTGCCTCGGCCCATCTCACGTCTTGCCACTTTGTCTCGTATCCAATCATCGAGAATTCCATTCGGAATCCTTTTTCTTTGGCGCCCGCCGGAAGTTGAATTCTGTAATTCCCCTGCTCGTCGGCTATGGCTCCTACTTTATATTCCGGGAGGTAAATCATCGCGTAGTCGGCGGCGGACACAACGCTGTCTTTCTTGCTGATGTTTCCGGTGACGTATTCGACGGAATGTGCGGGAAATGCCAGCAAGGCGAACAGCAGGGATATAAAAAGTCTCTTTCGTTTCATTGTCTACAAAGTTACCAAGTCTCGGGAATTTTGCAAAAATGATGCTGTGCGAGAAAAAATAAAAAAGTGTGATTTTATTTTGTTCAAAATACAGAATTAAAAAATTTATCACATATTGTAATGTGTTGATTTTTCGCAAATTAAATATCAAAAAATTTGGTCGCTAAACTTTGAAAAAAAATGAAGAAAGTGTTTGTAATTGAGAAAAAATTACTAACTTTGCAGTCCCAAAAAGTGGGGTGATTAAAGCTAAATAGCTGAAAATCAATGCTTTATCGAAATTTTTGTATTAAAGTAATAAGGAAATGTTACAACCAAAGAAAACCAAATTCAGAAGGCAGCAGAAAGGCCGTATGAAAGGTCTTGCGCAGAGAGGTAATCAGCTCGCGTTCGGTTCTTTTGGAATCAAGACGCTTGAAAATTGCTGGTTGACCGGTCGTCAGATTGAGGCTGCCCGTCAGGCTGTGTCACGTTACATGAAGCGTGAAGGTAAGATTTGGATCAGGATTTTCCCTGACAAACCTTACACCAAGAAACCTGCAGAAGTACGTATGGGTAAAGGTAAAGGTAATCCGGAAGGATTCGTTGCTCCCGTTACGCCGGGACGTATCCTCATCGAGGTCGAGGGTGTTTCTCTCGAAATCGCAAAAGAGGCACTTCGTTTGGGCGCTCAGAAGCTTCCTATCACCACGAAGTTTGTTGTCCGCAGGGATTATGTTGAATAATTAATAAAGGAGAAGAGAAATGAAAGCTGCTCAAGCAAGAGAAATGTCAGTCGCTGATTTGCGCGACCGCATCGAAGTCGAGAAAGCGAATCTCGATAATATGAAGCTTAACCACGCTGTCTCTCCTTTGGAGAACACTTCTAGCATTGCTAAGACCAGAAAAGACATCGCTTTGATGAAAACTGTTCTTGCTCAGAAGGAGAAACAAAACTAAATTGAATTCTCATGGAAAGAAATCTTCGTAAAGAAAGAATCGGTATCGTGGTCAGCGACAAAATGGATAAGACCATCGTTGTTGCCGTCGAGGTTAAGAAAAAACACCCTATTTACGGTAAATTCGTAAAAATGACCACAAAGTTCTATGCTCAGGATGAGAAGAACGAGTGCCAGGTTGGCGACACTGTTCGCATCATGGAGACCCGCCCTCTCAGCAAGACTAAGAACTGGAGATTAGTAGAAATCGTTGAAAAAGTTAAATAGCAATGATACAGCAGGAATCACGTTTATTGGTGGCGGACAACAGCGGTGCAAAGGAAGTTCTTTGTATTCGTGTGTTGGGTGGTACCCGTCATCGTTATGCTAAAATCGGCGATCAGATCGTCGTAGCAATCAAGAGCGCTATCCCTGGCGGCGATGCCAAGAAAGGCTCTGTCAGCAAGGCTGTGGTAGTGCGTACCAAGAAAGAAATTCGCCGTCCCGACGGATCTTACATCCGTTTCGACGACAACGCTTGCGTACTCTTGAACAATGCGGGAGAACTTCGTGGAACACGTATCTGTGGCCCCGTAGCAAGAGAGCTTCGCGAGAATTATATGAAAATTGTTTCACTGGCACCGGAGGTCCTTTAATTTATTGAAGTTATGAACAAATTGCATATCAAAAAAGGCGACACCGTGTATGTAAATGCCGGTAACGACAAAGGAAAAACGGGTAGAGTGTTGGAAGTAATTCCCGCAAAGAACCGCGCCATCGTTGAGGGCGTAAATATGGTTAGCAAAAGCACTAAACCCAACGCAAAGCATCCCCAGGGTGGAATTATCAAACAGGAAGCCTCTATTCATGTTTCCAACCTTCAGCTTATTGACCCTAAGAGTGGCAAACCTACTCGCGTGGCAATGAAAATCGAAGGCGACAAGAAAGTGAGAGTGGCCAAAAAATCTGGAGAGGAGATTAAGTAATGGCAAAGAAAACTAAAACTGACGGACAGCAGGCAGTTGTTCCTGCCGGATACGTTCCTTCCCTTCAAAAGGCTTACAAGGACGAAATCGTTCCGAAGCTCGTTAAAGAGTTCGGATATACTACTGTAATGCAGTGCCCTAAACTTGTTAAAATTACTATCAACCAGGGTGTTGGTGACGCTGTAGGTGACAAGAAGCTCGTAGAGGTTGCTCAGAACGAACTTTCTGCAATCACTGGTCAGAAAGCCATCATTACGAATTCAAAGAAGGATATTTCTACCTTCAAACTTCGTAAAGGTATGCCCATCGGTGTGAAAGTAACTCTTAGAGCGACTAAAATGTACGAGTTCTTGGAGAGATTGATTCGTATCTCCCTCCCTCGTATCCGCGACTTCAACGGTATTTCATCTAAGATGGACGGACAGGGTAACTATACGCTTGGTATCAAGGAGCAGATCGTGTTCCCCGAAATCGATATCGACAAGATTACCAAAATCTTGGGTCTTGAGATCACTTTCGTGACGACTGCCAAGACTGACCAGGAGGCTTATGCTCTCTTGCGCGAGTTCGGCTTGCCTTTCAAGAAAAATAACAACTAATAAAGATAAAGTACAATGGCAAAAGAATCAATGAAAGCTCGCGAAGTTAAACGCGCGAAATTGGTTGCTAAGTACGCTGCTAAGAGAAAGGCTCTCAAAGAAGCCGGCGATTGGGCTGCACTTGATTTGCTTCCCAAAAACTCCGCTCCTTGCCGCCTTCACAATCGTTGCTCCCTCACCGGACGTCCCAAAGGATATATGCGTGCCTTCGGTATCAGCCGTATCCAGTTCCGTGAGATGGCCGCAAACGGTCTTATCCCCGGCGTAAAGAAAGCAAGTTGGTAAAAACAAACACATTATTATATTATTAACCATTGGATATCGGGTGTCCTTCGGGGCACCGGTTTTCAAACAAAAAAAACGAAAAAATGACTGATCCAATTGCAGACTACCTGACAAGAATCCGCAATGCGTATCTTGCAGGCAAGAAAATCGTTGAGATTCCTTCTTCCAAGATGAAGGTGGCTATCACCAAGATTCTTTGCGAGAAAGGTTACATTCTCAGCTACAAAGTGGTTGAGGGCGAGGTTTCAAACACCATCAAAATCGCTCTTAAATACCATCCTCAGACCAAGACTCCTGCTGTTAAATCTATCCAGCGTGTGTCTAAACCCGGTTTGAGAAAATACACCGATGTTGAAAACATGCCCCGCGTTCTCAATGGACTCGGTATCGCTATCTTGTCAACATCAAAAGGTATCATCACTGACAAAGAGGCTAAAGACCTGAATGTTGGCGGTGAGGTAATTTGTTATGTATATTAATCTTAAAAGAAACACGAAATGTCAAGAATTGGTAAATTGCCTGTAAACCTTCCTGCCAAGGTGACCTGCGAGGTTCTCCCTGGTAATGTGGTTAAGGTTAAAGGACCTCTTGGTGAGATGTCTCAGAAGATTGATTCTGATATCACTGTCACCGTTGAGGAAAATGTTGTCAAATTGACCCGTCCTACCGATCTTCCTCGTCATCGTTCTCTTCATGGACTCTATCGCGCCCTTATCAACAACATGGTAGTTGGCGTATCTGAGGGTTTTGAGATCAGACAGGAGCTTGTGGGTGTGGGTTATCGTGTAGAGGTTAAAGGACAGATTCTCGTCTTGTCTTTGGGCTTCTCTCACGAAGTACAGATTAAACTTCCTGCAGAAATCAAAGCCGAGGCCGCAGAGGTTAAGAAAGGTCAGAACCCTGTTTTGATTCTTAAGAGCTGCGACAAACAACTTGTAGGTGAGGTTGCTGCAAAGGTTCGTTCACTGCGTAAGCCTGAACCGTACAAGGGTAAAGGTATCAAGTTTGTCGGCGAGCAACTTCGTCGTAAAGCTGGTAAGTCAGCAGGTGCTAAATAATAGGAGGACTAAGTTATGGCATTGAATAAAATTGAAAGAAGAAAAAGAATTCACTACCGTATCCGTAAAGTCGTCAATGGTACTGCACAAAGACCTCGTATGGTTGTTTTCAGAAGCAACAAACAGATTTATGTTCAGCTTGTTGACGATCTCAAAGGTGTAACGCTTGCTGCTGCCGCTTCCAACGACAAGGAGTTGGCTGCTGCATGCAAAGGTAAAGCAGGACAAGAGGCTGCCGCTATCGTAGGTAAGAAAATTGCTGAGCGCGCTCTTGCTGCTGGTATTGACACTGTATCATTCGACCGTGGAGGTTACCTCTATCACGGTAGAGTTAAAAGTTTGGCTGAAGCTGCCCGTGAAGGTGGCTTGAAATTCTAATTGAAAGGCTATGGCAAATGCAAATGTTAAAAGAGTAAAAACCTCTGACCTTGATCTCAAGGAAAGATTGGTAGCCATCCAGAGAGTAACCAAAGTTACTAAGGGTGGTCGTCACTTCAGTTTTGCTGCAATTGTAGTAGTGGGTGACGAAAACGGCGTTGTAGGCTATGGTCTTGGAAAAGCCAATGAGGTTACAACCGCTATTTCCAAAGGTGTTGAGGATGCAAAGAAAAACCTCGTAAAAATCCCTGTTCTCAACGGAACGATTCCTCACGAGCAGGAGTTCAAATTCGGTGGCGCTCGCGTGTTCATGAAACCCGCTGCTCCTGGTACCGGAGTTAAGGCCGGTGGTGCTATGCGTGCTGTATTTGAGTCTGTAGGTATTCATAACATTCTCGCTAAATCAAAAGGTTCATCCAACCCTCACAACTTGGTGAAAGCTACCATCGGTGCTCTCAATGAGCTTCGTGATGCTTACACGGTTGCCGGTCTTCGTGGTGTTCCTATGACTAATGTTTTTAACGGATAAGGAGAAGACAGTTATGGCACAGATTAAAATTACTTTGGTAAAAAGCAAGAACAGTGCTGACAAAAGGCAGATTGCCAATCTTGATGCACTTGGCTTGCGTAAACTCCATCACAGTGTTGTGAAAGAGGATACTCCCGTCATCAAAGGTATGGTGCAGAAGGTGCTTCACCTTGTAACCGTAGAAGAAGTTAAATAAGGAGGACACACAAGATGAAACTCAATAACTTGACCCCTGCAAAAGGATCTACCTCTAACAAGAAAAGAGTAGGTCGTGGAGAAGGTTCTACTCGCGGTGGACAGTCCACTCGCGGTATGAACGGTGCAAAATCCCGTTCTGGTTATTCACAGAAGAGAGGTTTCGAGGGTGGACAGATGCCTATCCAGCGAATCCTTCCCAAATTCGGCTTTACCAACCCTACCCGTGTAGAGTACAAGGCTATCAATCTTTCTGTTCTTGAGACGATTGCTAAAGCTAACAACCTTACTGCAATCAATGTAGAGGACATCAAAGCTGCCGGATATGCTGGAAAGAACACTCTTATCAAGATTCTCGGCAAAGGTGAACTTACTGTAAAAGTAGAAGTAAGCGCCAACGCTTTTTCTGCATCTGCAAAAGAGAAGATTGAGGCTTTGGGTGGAACTGTAACCGTAGTTGAATAATTACAATGAAGAAACTGATTCAAACCATTCAGAATATCTTCAAGATAGAAGAGCTCCGCAATAGGATTGGTTATACCTTCCTATTGCTGCTCGTGTATCGTCTCGGTAGCTTCATCGTGTTGCCGGGTATCGATCCTTTGCAGCTCGAAAACCTCCAGGCAAGTTCATCTGAAGGTCTTGTTGGCCTTTTGAACATGTTCTCCGGTGGTGCTTTCGGTAATGCTTCTATCTTTGCGCTGGGTGTGATGCCTTATATCTCGGCATCCATCGTCATCCAGCTTCTGGGTGTTTTCGTTCCCTATTTCAGAAAACTGCAAATGGAGGGCGAGAGCGGCAGAAGAAAGATGAACCAGCTTACAAGATATCTGACCATTATTATTTTGCTCATTCAGGGACCTGCCTACATGGCGAATCTGCACAATCAGATTCCCACGTCCGCTTTCATCGCGACGAATGTAATGGGCTGGAGCAACTTTATGTTCAATCTCGTTTCTACCCTTATTTTGGTGGGTGGTACGATGTTCGTAATGTGGCTCGGCGAGCGTATTACTGATCGCGGTATCGGTAACGGTATTTCCCTTATCATCATGGTGGGTATCATTGCCCGCCTCCCCTATGCAATCGTTGCAGAGGCTGGTTCCAAACTTAGTGCAACTATGGGTGGTGCCTTGCTTCTTATCATCGAGTTTGTAATACTCTTCTTTGTGTTCATCGCTGCTATTGCGTTGGTACAGGGTGTTCGCCGTGTGCCTGTGCAGTATGCAAAGAGAGTCGTTGGTAACAAGCAATATGGTGGCGTTCGCCAGTATATTCCGCTTAAAATCAATGCTGCCGGTGTGATGCCTATCATCTTCGCCCAGGCTTTGATGTTGTTCCCTTTGATTTTCTCTCAGTTTGACGCAACGAGAGGTCTTGCTGCGACTTTCAGCGATTATACCGGTTTCTGGTATAACTTCACTTTCGCTGTCCTCGTGATTATCTTCACTTATTTCTATACAGCTGTTACGGTAAATCCTACCATGATGGCAGAAGAAATGAAGAAGAACGGCGGATTTATTCCGGGTGTTAAACCTGGTAAGAAGACTGCAGAGTATATGGATGCCATCATGTCAAGAGTAACCCTTCCCGGTTCTATCTTCTTGGCTTTGATTGCCATTCTTCCTGCATTCGCTATGATGTTGGGTGTAAACAACCAGTTTGCCAGCTTCTTTGGAGGTACTTCCCTCTTGATTTTGGTGGGTGTGGTTCTTGATACCCTTCAGCAGATTGAAAGTCATCTCCTGATGCGTCACTATGACGGTTTGATGAAGACAGGTCGTCTTACGGGTCGTTCAGGATTGTAATTATTAGAATAAGTTCATTGATAGATGGTATCACCGAAAACCGAGGAAGAGGTTGCGTTGATGTTGGAAAACGGCATGCTCGTTTCCAGAACATTGGCTGAGGTCGGTAAGTGCATTGCCCCTGGTGTGACAACGAATGAGTTGAATAGGGTTGCAGAGGCCTTCATCCGCGATCACGGAGCAGTACCCAGCTTCCTTGGATATAACGGTTTTCCGGCGGCACTTTGTATGTCTGTAAATGATGTTGTTGTCCATGGTTTTCCTTCGGACAAACCTCTTGAGGAGGGCGACATTGTTTCTGTGGACTGCGGAACGTTTTACAAAGGCTTCAATGGCGACTCCGCCTATACTTTTCCGGTTGGAGAGATAGATGAAGAAACCAAATTGCTTTTGAAGGCTACCAAAGAGTCCTTGTATAAAGGCATTGAAAAAGCTGTCGCAGGTGCTAGAGTGGGAGATATTTCACACGCGGTGCAATCGCATGCTGAAAGTTTCGGATTCGGCGTAGTCAGAGAGCTCGAAGGACATGGTATCGGACGAAAATTGCACGAAGGCCCCGGCGTTCCTAATTATGGACGCCAAGGACATGGTCCTCGTCTGTTCGAAGGCATGACCCTTTGTATAGAGCCTATGATTACAGCAGGAAGCAGGCAGGTCTATTTGGCCAGAAATGGCTGGGCGGTCCATACCTGTGACCACAAGAATGCGGCGCATTTCGAATTGACGGTTGTTGTGAGAAAAGGCCAGCCTCAGCTGCTATCTACCTTTGATTTTATTGAAAACCAAAACGCATAGATTATTTAGGAGACATTATGCCCAAACAAGCGTCCATTGAACAAGAAGGAGTGATTGTTGAGACTCTTCCCAACGCAATGTTTAAAGTGGAGTTGGAAAACGGTCACGTCATCATCGCCCATATTTCCGGCAAGATGAGACAGAATTATATCAAAATACTTACCGGAGACAGGGTAAAGGTGGAGATGTCCCCTTATGATCTGTCAAAAGGCAGAATATTTTTCAGATACAAATAAAACGATTGAAAAATGAAAGTCAAAGCATCCATTAAAAAGCGCAGCGAAGACTGCAAGATTGTAAAGCGCAAAGGTCGTCTTTATGTTATTTGCAAGAAGAACCCCAAGTTCAAAATGCGCCAAGGATAATTTCCAAGTGTAATTATAATAATTAAAGTCAAATAGTTTATTATGGCAAGAATAGCCGGTGTTGATTTACCTAACAACAAAAGAGGAGAGATAGGTTTGACCTATATCTTCGGTATCGGCCGCAGTAGCGCAAGACGCATTCTCGACACTTGCGGAATCGATTACGATCCCAAATGTGGAGAATGGAACGACGACCAGATCGCTGCAATCCGTAGCGAAATCGCCAGCGAGTACAAAATCGAGGGTGAGCTTCGTTCAACCATTCAGATGAACATCAAACGTCTTATGGATATCGGTTGCTATCGTGGCATCCGTCACCGTATCGGTCTTCCTGTACGTGGTCAGAGCACCAAAAACAACGCTCGTACTCGTAAAGGTAAGAAGAAGACCGTTGCAAACAAGAAGAAAGCAACTAAATAATTTTGATGAATTATGGCAAAGAAAACAACAACAGCAAAGAAAAGAGTTGTCAAGGTTGACGCTTATGGCGAGGCTCATATTTCATCAACCTTCAACAACGTTATCGTTACTATTACCAACAGCATTGGTCAGGTTATCAGCTGGTCTTCTGCAGGTAAGAGCGGTTTCAGAGGTTCCAAGAAGAACACTCCTTACGCTGCTCAGGTATCTGCGCAGGAAGCTGCAAAGACTGCTTATGACCTTGGTCTTCGCAAAATCAAAGCCTATGTCAAGGGTCCTGGTTCAGGTCGTGAGTCCGCTATCCGCGCTATCGCTGGTGTGGGCATCGAGGTAACCGAAATCATTGATGTGACTCCTATGCCGCATAACGGTTGTAGACCCAAAGGCCGTCGTAAAGTTTAATGTTTAAGAGGATTAATTGCTATGGCAAGATATACTGGACCTTCTACTAAAATCGCCCGTAAATTCGGCGAACCTATTTTCGGCCCCGACAAAGGACTTGAAAAGAGAAATTATCCTTCTGGACAGCACGGACTCGCTCACAAACGCAAAAAGTGTCTGAGTACGGTATTCAGTTGAAGGAAAAACAGAAAGTAAAATACACCTACGGTGTGTTGGAAAGACAATTCCGCAACACCTATGAGAAGGCTTCTCGTATGAAAGGTCAGAAAGGTGAGAACCTTATCATCCTTCTTGAGAGCCGTTTGGACAACCTCGTATACCGCTTGGGTATTGCACAGACTCGTGCTGCTGCCCGTCAGTTGGTATCACACTGCCACATCACTTTGAACGGTAAGGTTTGCAACATTCCTTCCGCAATGGTTAAACCTGGTGATGTTGTCGCTGTTCGCGAGCGTTCCAAGAGCTTGGAGGTTATTACAGAAAGCGTTGCTTCCGCAAAGAAATACTCTTGGTTGGAGTTTGACGCTAAAGCTCTCAGTGGAAAGTATTTGACCACTCCTGTCCGTGAGGAAATTCCTGAGAATATCAACGAACAGCTTATCGTTGAGCTTTACTCTAAGTAAAATTTAATACCTAATTAAGATAAATTATGGCAATCTTAGCATTTCAAAAACCCGAAAAGGTAATTATGCTCGAAGGAACGGATACCGTCGGTAAGTTCGAGTTCAGACCGCTTGAGCCTGGATACGCAACCACCATCGGTAACGCCATCCGTCGTGTATTGTTGTCTTCTTTGGAGGGTTTTGCTATCAGTTCTGTTCGCGTTGCCGGTGTACAGCAGGAATTTGCTACTATTCCGGGCGTGATCGAAGGTATGCAGGACATTATTCTCAACCTCAAACAGGTTCGCTTCAAGAGAACTGTTGAAACTGTCGATAGCGAGGAAGTTACCATCGTTATCAGCGGCAAACATGAGTTTACTGCCAGAGATATTTCCAAAGGTTTGTCTTCTTTTACGGTGTTGAATCCTGATCTTCACATCTGCACACTTGAACCTTCAGTTAAGCTTGAAATCAATTTGGTTATTACCAAAGGTCGCGGTTTCGTTGCTGCTGAAGATAGCCGTGATGTCAATGCTCCTATTGGCACCATTGCTGTAGATGCTATCTATACTCCTATCCGCAATGTGAACTTCACTCGCGATGACTGGCGTGTAGAGCAGAAGACAGACTACGAGAAGCTTACTTTGGATATCGAGACAGACGGTTCTATCTCTCCTATGAATGCTCTTCAAGAGGCTGCTGATATTCTCATCCGTCACTTCTCTTTGTTTACGGATGGTAACAACATCACCTCTGAGAAGAACTTGGAGCCCACTCCTGTTGATTTGACCGAAGAGGAAAGACATATTCGTAGACTTCTTCTGACCAAACTCTCAGAAATGGGACTTTCCGTAAGAGCCTACAACTGTCTGAAAGCGGCTGATATCGATACTTTTGCTGACCTCGTCTCTTACTCTCGTGCAGAGTTGCTCAAGTTGCGTAACTTCGGTAGAAAATCAGTTACCGAGATTGACGCTATGCTTGACAAGATGAAGTTGAGTTTCGGTATGGATGTAAGCAAGTACAATATTGACCCCAAGATTAAGAACAATTAAGTATGAGACACAATAAATCATTCAACCACCTTGGTCGCAAGAGTGGTCATAGAAAAGCCTTGATGGCGTCTATGGCAACTTCCTTGATTCTTCGCAAGAGAATCACCACAACTGTTGCCAAAGCAAAGGCTCTCAAATCTTATGTTGAGCCCCTCGTCACCAAGAGCAAGGTAGATACGACTCCTTCTCGTCGTACCGTGTTCAGCTATTTGAAGAACAAAGAGGCTGTTTCAGAGTTGTTCCGCGTAATCGCTCCCAAGATTGCAGACCGTCCGGGTGGATATACCCGCGTTCTCAAAGTGGGATTCCGTCAGGGTGA
Organism: uncultured Bacteroidales bacterium; assembly: GCA_904501835.1. Classification (GTDB taxonomy): domain Bacteria; phylum Bacteroidota; class Bacteroidia; order Bacteroidales; family UBA932; genus Cryptobacteroides. The sequence continues at coordinate 11,283 of CAJGBW010000004.1, read as the reverse complement.
CGGTGCGGAGATGGCTTTGATCGAGTTCGTAGATTTCAACGAGGCAGCATTGGCTTCAACTCCCAAGAAAGCCGCTAAGAAAACTACCCGTCGTTCTTCCAAGAAGGCAGAGGCCAAAGCAGAAGCAACTGTTGAGGCTCCCGCAGCTGAAGAGGCCAAAGCTGAGTAGTTTTAATACACTCACTATAAAAGGACATCAAGATTTTTCTTGGTGTCTTTTTTTTGCTCCTTTTGTGTGCCCGCAAAGAAAAATTTTTCCGTTTTTATCCCTTTTTGTAACTTGCAGAGAAATGAAAGAAAGTTTGTTATGAGAATGTTTCCTCTGTTTTTTAAGCGCTCGTTGAGTGCTTGGATGCCCCTTATGGCCTGTGTTTCTGTTTTGTTTGCATCTTGCTGTCATCAGAGTGCTTGCAATAAGCCGGCAGAGGCTTTGCAGCCGGTTTCTTTTGAAAAAGTCCGCTTGGAAGATAACTTCTGGCTTCCTCGCTTGAAGACGCAAAAGGAGACTTTGGTGCCGTTCTCGTTGGAAAAGACAGAGCCGGCGGTGGAGAATATGCGAATGGTGGCCCAATATCTCAAGACGGGTAAACAGTCAAAAATGCATCCGCTTGCCCGATATGTAGCCTCGGACTTGTTTAAGGTCATGGAGGGAGCCGCCTATCTGCTTACGTTGGAAGACGATCCCGAGCTTGAGAAACAGATGGATGAAATCATCAATGTGATTGCCCAGGCACAATGCAAGGATGGCTATTTCTATGAGCCGCTCAGCGTCCCGGAGACTATGTATAAAAGAACGCCCAACGGAACGGGTTTGAAGCCTTATTCCTATGTATTGCATAGCCATGAATTGTATGATATGGGGCATATGTATGAGGCGGCCATTGCTTATTATAAGGCAACGGGAAAACGCAAGTGGCTGGACGTGGCAGAGAAGAATGCCAGACATATCAATAAGGTGTTCTTTGAGGGCGATCCTGCGTACAATGGCGGCAAACCCGTCTATGAGGCTCCCGGACATCAGGAAATCGAGCTTGCGCTCGTGAAACTGTATGAGACGACAGGGGAGAGGCTCTATCTTGATATGGCGAAGAAATTTATCGATATCCGCGGCGTAGAAAGAAAGCCGGAGTTGTATTATTCGCAGCAACATGTCCCTGTGCGTGAGCAACGGACGGCAGTGGGGCACTCCGTGAGGGCATTGTATCTCTATACCGGTATGGCGGACATCGTGGCACATTTCAACGATACGACTTTGAATCCGGCACTGGATGCGATTTGGCACGATATTGCGGATACGAAGATTCATATCAACGGAGGTCTGGGCTCCGTACCCGGTATTGAGGGCTTTGGTCCTGCATATATGTTGCCCAACAAAGATACCTACGATGAGACTTGCGCCGCTGTTGGCAATGTGTTCTTCAACTATCGCATGTTCTTGGCAACCGGCGATGCGAAGTATGTTGATATGGCCGAGATTTCTCTGTATAACAATGTGTTGGCGGGTACCAACTTGGCCGGCAATCGTTTCTTTTATGTCAATGTCCTTGAGGCAGACGGGAGGAAGGCTTTTAATCATGGGCGCCCTGGTCGCTCTCCTTGGTTTGGTACGGCATGTTGTCCGTCTAACCTTGCACGTTTGATTCCGCAGGTGTCCGGCATGATGTATTCTCATACGGGTTCTGATGTGTTCTGTTCGTTCTATGCGGGTAACTCTGTCAATCTAGCCTTGCCCTCCGGTGTCGTGACTCTCAAACAGCAGACGGCCTATCCGTACGATGGAAAAATCAGGATAGAGGTGACTCCCGAGGCAGATCAAAGTGCTTTCACGCTATGGCTTCGTATTCCGACTTGGTTGGGCGAGCGTTTTATCCCGGGAAAACTCTATCAATATGCGGATAGAGCGTCGGCGGATTATTCTGTAAAGGTCAATGGAAAACGCGTTTGTGCCTCTGTGAACGAAGGATTTCTTCCCCTTTGTCGCCAATGGAAGAAGGGGGATGTTGTCGAACTCGAACTTGATATGCCTGTTCGCTATTCTGTGGCGGATGAACGCGTGGAGGCCGATAGAAATCGCGTCTGTGTGACACGCGGACCTCTTTTGTTCTGTGCCGAGCAGCCTGATAATCAGCATGCGGCATATTTGTATATCTTATCCAAAATCGGTCAGAAGGGCAAGGTGGAGACTTTCCAAGAGGGGATTATGAATGGTGTGATGAAGATTACCTTGGACGCCTCTGCGGTTGTGGATGATGAGAAGGTGGCTTCCTCTCCGGTTGTATTGATTCCTTATTTTGCTTGGAACAACCGCGGCGATGGTGTCAATATGAATGTGTGGTTCGGTCGTGATGCCCAGACCGTGCGCGCGAGTATGCCTCGATATGCTCCGAATGTCAAGGAACTTAAGGCTAGTTATACTTATGGTCGTGATGATGTATATGCGATCGTGGATGGTAAAATCCCTTCAAGTTCTTCCGATGATAGTATTCCGTGCTGGTCAACCAGACGAAGAGAGGGGGAGCCCCAGCAAGTGACACTTTATTTGAATGAGACGCAAGATATAGAATGTGTTTCTGTCTATTGGCTGGATGGATTGCGTGACTCAGCTGTTCCGGCCTCCTGGAGCATGGAATATCGGGTGGGGGATGAATGGAAAACATTCGAGCCTTATACGACCGATAGCTTTGGCATTTTGAAAGATCAGTTTAATATGGTCCATCCGTTTTCTCCCATTTCTGCGGATGCCATACGTCTCAATGTCGTTCCGCAACCCTCTCATTCCGTTGGAATTTTAGAAATTGTAGTCGAGTAAAGAAAAGTTTTTCCGTTTTTATCCCTTTTTTCTTTTTTCGTTCCTCTTTTTCCGTTTGCTTGCCGCAACTTTGCACAAAAACCTTCGCGTATGATTACGGTTTATAGTGCAAAGTGTATTGGAATTCAGGCGGTGCCCGTTTGTGTGGAAGTGGATGTTACCGGTGGTATCGGCATCCATTTGGTGGGCTTGGCCGATGTGGCGGTAAAAGAGAGTCTGTTGCGGACAGTGACCGCCTTGCAAGCCTGTGGTTTTCGAATCCCGGGGAAGAAAATTATCATCAATCTCGCGCCGGCGGATTTGCATAAGAATGGAAGCGGGTATGACTTGCCCATTGCTTTGGGTATTTTGGCGGCTACAGGGCAAATTGAACTGCCTGATGTGGGTTTGTATCTCTTCATGGGCGAACTAAGCTTAGATGGGCAAATACGGGGTGTGCAGGGGGCGTTGCCGGTAGTCGATCTGGCCCGCAGTATGGGAGAGAGTCGCGAGGGCGCTCTTTCTGCGGTCGAGCTTGCGCACACTCTTTCTGCGCACGGCGAAGATGGTGGAACGCACGCTCTTTCTGCGCGCGAACCGCGTATCCGTGGTGTGGTGCTTCCTTTGGAGTCGGCGGTGGAGGCTGTCGATTTTACGGGCGAGACGATTTATGCCATATCGAATCTGGCAGAAGCGATTCGCATAGCGAAAGGGGAGGGGGATTTGTCCGATCTGTTGGTGCATGCGCGTGTGTCAAATCAAGAGGAGGCGTCATCCTGGGAAGGGGATTATCCTGATTTTTCCGAAATTTTGGGGCAAGATGTTGCCAAGCGTGGTATGGAAATAGCTGCGGCCGGCTGCCACAACGTTATTTTGATCGGCCCGCCGGGCGCGGGGAAGAGTTCTTTGGCGAAGGCTTTGGCCGGTATTATGCCGCCGATGTCCCATGAGGAGTCATTACAAACCAGTAAAATTTATTCAGTCTCGGGCCGTAAGCAATTTGTCGGTCTGATGCGTGGGCGTCCATTTCGGCAACCGCATTATACCTCTTCTTTGGCTGCGTTGCTGGGAGGAGGTTCTGAGCAAATTCTTCCGGGCGAGGTGTCTCTGGCACATAATGGCGTCCTGTTTTTGGATGAGTTTTGTGAGGCCCCCAAGCGTGTGACCGAGGCCTTGCGTGCGCCCTTGGAGGATAGGAAGGTTGTGATTTCACGCCTTCGTCGAAAAGTGGAATTCCCGGCCTCTTTTATGCTGGTGGCCGCGACCAATCCTTGCCCTTGTGGTTACTATGGCGATGGTGACCGTTGTTCCTGCTCCGAAGGCCGCCGTTTGGCGTATTTGGCCCGCTTATCCGGCCCGATGATGGATCGAATCGATATACAACTCTGGACCCCCAAGGTCGATGCGCGCAAACTCATTCACAAAGAAGCAGGGGAGAGTAGTGCTGTTGTGGCCGCTCGTGTGTTGCGGGCGCGTGAAATACAGCGCACACGTTTTGCCCAAGAGGGGATTTTCTGCAATTCGGAAATGAATAATCGACAGATGGAGAAGTATTGCCCCCTCGATAAGCCCTGCCGCGAATTGCTTGAAAAAATCATCGTGAATATGGGGCTGTCCGCCCGCGCCTATTCCCGCATAGTGAAACTTTCACGCACCATTGCAGACCTGGCCGGCTTCCCCGATATCCTCCCCGAACACATCTCCGAAGCCGCCTCCTACCGCTTTCTGGACAAACAGATATGAGGTGGGCGTGTGGGATGAATTAAAACAGGAGTTATGGATATCAAGAAACTAATAGGAGAGGCGACCGAATACGATAAGAAGGAAATGCTTGAAAGCAAAAGACCTAAGAGTTGGCTAAAGAGCGTTTCTGCCTTTGCCAATGGCATGGGTGGTAAGTTGTTGTTTGGTATAAACGATGACGGAGAGGTTGTTGGACTGGCTGATTGTGAGCAGGATTGTGAGATTATCAGTGAGACTATCAAGACAAAGATTGATCCTATTCCAGAGATTCATATTGTGCCGGAGAATGTTGATGGAAAGAAGATCGTTATCCTCACGGTATTATCTGGGAAGGAAACCCCGTATTATTATATTGGTGACGGCAATCGACAGGCGTTCGTACGAATCGGTAATGAGAGTGTGATTGCAGATAGATCTGCGATCCGTCGTCTTGTTCTCAAAGGAACTGGTACAACATATGATAGTCTCAAATCTCCTTACGAGTACAAGAATATGGCATTTACCAAACTCCGTTCTGTGTGCAAGCAGCGAACTCATAATGAATTCCTGGATACAGACTTCGAATCGTGGGGTATCATAAATGAAAACGGAGAACTTACCAATGCCGGAGCGCTTATTGCAGATGAGAGTCCTGTTCGTCATTCTCGTGTATTCTGTACAAGATGGAATGGTCTCACAAAAGCACCAGGACTGTTAGATGCGGTAGACGATGCTGAATATTCAGGCAGTATTATTTCACTGCTTCAGGACGCGTCAGCGTTTGTGGTTCGTAATTCCAAGAAAGCCTGGATGAAACTGCCGGACGATAGACAAGAAATGCCGGAGTATCCGGAAAGAGCCGTTCTTGAAAGTGTTGTTAATGCTTTGATTCATAGAGATTACCTTGACTCCGGCAGTGAAGTCCATATAGATATGTTTGATGATCGCCTTGAGATTTATTCTCCGGGAGGAATGGTGGATGGCACTATGGTTCAGAACCTGGACGTCTTGAATGTTCCGTCACACCGACGTAATCCGGTCATTGCCGACATCTTCAATCGTCTTCGTTACATGGATCGTCGCGGTAGTGGCTTCAAGAAGATAGTCGAAGATTATCAGATGTATGCAAATGTCAGCAATGGGGCCAAGCCTGTGTTCAAGTCTGAACTTAGTTCATTCTTCATCACTCTGCCGAATCTGCAGTATGTCACCAAAGATGTCACTAAAGATGTCACTAAAGATGTCACTAAAGATGTCACTAAAGCCAAGGAGATTATTGTAGGGCAGATGTTAACAAATGAACGTGTTACTATTAATGATTTGGCAGTTGTATTAGGAGTTACCAGAAGGCAGGTTGTACGATATGTAAAAGAGCTTACAGAAGATGAGATTATTCGTCGCGACGGAGGTCGTAAACTTGGCAAGTGGGTTATATTGAAAGGTCTTGATTAGAGGGCAAAATTTGAATAAGATTATTTTGTTCGCTTTTGCAATACCACAGTCGTTTCCAAAATGAAACCTAATACAGAACAGTCATGAACGACCTCATAAAAGATATCACTCCCAGTGAGCTGCAGCAGATAAGCACCCGCATCACCGATAGTCGCGACAGTGTCGCGACAATTGACGTGGAGCCACTTCATCGAACTGGCAGAAGTCTCCGATCCCGCCAAACCGGAAGATGAGCAAGAGAAAGTGCTCTCCATTGGCATTTCCGAAAAAGCCAAGACCGACGCTATGGACGCCATGGAGAAGGCGCTGAATGGATAAAAGAGGGGTATAAAAAGACTAAACCCGCGCGTTTGATTGCTCAGGGACGCACGGGGATTCCATTGCAAAGGTACGAATATTTCTTAAAGTTGCAAAAATCATTGAAAAAAAGGAACGATGAAGTATTCCGACTACGAAAAAGCCTTTTCTCCTGCAAGGCTCAATAAATACCTTACAGCCTGCGGAGGCGATACGATGGCTGCTCTTACTCTCTATCGGCATAACATCAAATTGTGTCAAAAGTGTTACGGTATCCTCAACATCTTCGAGGTGGTCTTGCGCAATGCCATTAACGAGCACTATAAAGCCTATTTTGCAGATCCTGACTGGATTAGGCATCAGCTTCAACCCGGCGGAATGCTATATTCATATCCTCGGCGAACCTCAGTCTTAAATACTATCGCTGAACTTGATAATGGAGGATGCTATACGAATGACCGCGTAGTTTCCTCGGTGACATTCGGATTCTGGACATATCTCTTCACTCGAGTTCCATTTAGGAGTGGCGGTAGTACGCTCCTTCAAGTATTTCCAGCTAAAACTGTTGGCCTTGGACAAAGAGCTATATTCAATGAGTTGCAGACCATAAAGGATTTCCGCAATAGAATAGCTCATCACGAAGCAATATGTTTTGATAGTACTGGAACCAAAAGTACAGCTGCCGTCAGGGCTAATTATGCTCTTGTTGTCAAGTATATTCAGTTCTTGGGTTATCAAGAATCTCACATATACTTTGGGCTGGATATCCTTCCGGATAAAATCATGCAAAAGATAGACACCCTTTAAAGTGATCTTGGCATAGAAAGTTGTGGGTGATACCAAGATTGCTATTCAAAGCAAAATTGCTACACAAAAATTCCCATCGGCCTCGACAATCGACAAGGACGAGAATGAAATCGTCGAATCCATGTCCTGGCACTTCGAAGAATGGATGGAAGACCGTGGCTACGACTTCCTGGCTAAAGCATCATATTGACAATCAGCTAAGTATAAGAAAACAGAACATCGGAATGTTTCGCCAAACTTTGATTTTTTGAGCGATTTTGGCGGAACGGTTTGGTAAAGGCTATAACAGGGCTGGGATCTTTCGTATGGTTAATGTTGCGCGGGCATTTCCAGATGCTGAGATAGTCGCGACACTGTCGCGACAAAAGAAGATTCCAGTAGATTCCATTGCCAGAGAGTTGCAGGACAGAAAAGAAACCGAGTAACTGCCCTTATAGCGTATTCAGCAGCATGATGATCGGTACGGGAGTATCGAGGGTGAGCAGAATGTCATAAAAGATGTCATAAAGGATGTCATAAAGGAACAGGCTGATATTCTTGATGTTATGAGGGATAATCCTAATGTGACGACAGAAGAAATGTCACAAAGGATAGGTTTGACTCAGCGACATATTTTACGCTTGATTAAGGAACTTACCGAGAAAGAAGTAATTTATCGAGATGGTGGTAGACGCTATGGCAAGTGGGTTATATTGAAAGCATATAGAACCAAAGATTCAGAGTAGCTTTACACAAAAACCAGACATGACCATTATTATGTGAAACACGTTGAAATTTATGATGCTGGGAAGAAATGAATATGGAAGCAGAGCAGTGGTTGTCGTTTACCCCCCCAAAAAAACTGCCCTTATAGCGTATTCAGCAGCATGATGATGACCGGTACAGGAGCGTCAAGGGTGAGCAGAATGTCAGAAGAATTCGTGTATCTGCCGCGGTAAATGTGTTTACCGTCAAACGTATAGACGACATCGCTGGAATTCGTATATCGGCCTTTATAGATATGCTTTCCGTCCCAGGTATACAAAATGTCCGAAGAGTTCGTATAGCGTCCGCGGTAAATGTGTTTACCATCCCAGGTGTATAAGATGTCGGATGAGTTAGTATATCTTCCGCGATATAGGTGTCTGCCGTCCCAGGTATACAAAATATCCGAAGAATTGGTATATCGACCACTATACAGATGTTTTCCATCCCAAGTTGTCAAAATGTCCGAGGAGTTGGTGTAACGTCCTCTATAGATATGAGTCTCAGCCATAGCATTATAAATAAATCCCGATGCTGCAAATAAGAACAGCACCAAGAGCAAAGATAGGTATTTATTCTTAGACCTCATGCCAAAGGTTAGTTTATCGTGTATGTTGTTCTATAATACTCGGTTCTTGGTACCACAGCAACAACTTCCACCCAAAGATAATTTGTGTAGCGCATACGGACATTCTCAAAGCCGAGATAAAGCCTAGACCCTCCATTTGTCGGTATTCGCCCGTTGCAAGATTGAGTTCCGACGATGGAATAATCAACATCGTATTTTAACGTGGAGGCTTTCACAATGCCATCCTGAAACTTCTTGGCTTCTGACTGTTTTCTAAACACATACAAATCACAATATGCGTCAGCCTCAGTTATAGGGTGATTGTCATCCAACAGCGTCTTCAATAAACCAGATCCCTGATTTCGCTCGTACAAAGGCATTCCCAAAAACTTTATCTGATTATATCTTACGCTCAAATTTCTATGGAAGTCACCATCTGCATAACTATCTTGTTCACTTGTCGCAATACGCATTGAATAGAGAATATCTGTTGCTCCTGCCGGTATATTCACAGGCACAAGCGCGATAGATGAGCCCGAGAATGCCGACTTTAACTGACTGCGCAAGGTGAACTTACGGGGCTCTTCAAACAGATTTTGCATCTTGATGCCCTTTATTCCGTATGCCCTGAAATCACCTTTAGAACAACTCACCGTCTCCGTTCTGACAGATTTAGGCCTATAAATCCTATCCATATTGTCGGTGTGGTAGGCAATTCGGACTGAAGCATATTGTGAGGCTTGAGGCTTGATTTCCAACAGATATATTCCTGGATAAGCAACAACCAAAGAATCCTTAATTAAACTTTTGTTATAGCTCTTAACGGTGCTACGGGCATCCATATTGTAGAGCTTCACGGGAGCCGCAGTCTGAAGCTTCACATCATAATATAGCACATCTCCCTTCTCAAGATAAACAGGATACTCGGTCATCTTTTCTAATAGAAGATCTTCTCTATCATACACCAACACCTTCGACTGCAGGATAATGCTTTCAGCCTTCGCCACCGCCGCTTCCTGCACTTCAATAATCTTCGCTTGGAGAGTCTTACACTTCTCAATTGCCGCTCGGTTCATCCCTGTGGAATCGAACTTATATTCCAGCTTTTTTGCATCAGCCAGAATGTTAATAATCTGCTGCGCATCAGCTCCTTTCTGTAATTGTTCCACGCGACTCTCCACGTCTGAGATTTTCTTTTCAGCCTTCTCATATAAGATTTTAGATTTCTCAGACATCTTAGGCTCAGAACTCTGGCTCGCATTATTGCCACACGCGCATACTATTAATGCATAGAATATGACAACTATTCTTTTCATAGTAAATCTTAATAGGTATTAATTATTCTCTGAAGCTTTCTCCTTACGACATCACACATGAACTGCGGTTTCTCTGTTGAATAGTATGAGCTATTATCTATCATTTTATCAAACCAGAACACATAGTGATTAAGAAACCTATTCGCTTCCGCCTTATTTCCTGTTGAACAAAGATATAGAATGACATCACTCATAAACTTGTAATAAGCCTCTGCATCAGATCCGTCATCACCATGTGAATCCCAAATAGAGTATTTCCAGACCTTGTCATAGTCTCCGATATCCGTGAATATTTTGCGGAAAAGCGCGGTAACGGTAAGTTCATAGTCGGCACCATGACAATATAAAGAAGGGTATCTCATATCGCGGTTGCTACAATGCTCAGGGGTACACTTTTCATACACATACACCGCTCGCTCATAATTTTCGAGTTCAATATATTCACTAATCAGAGCTTCAGCACAATTGTACCTCTCCATATCTTTCATCTTCTTGATGCACTCCTCGGCCTCCCTATATTTTCCTTCTGCAAGAAGTTGGTCGAAATTAACAGAACACGAAGCAAGAGTCAACGATGCGATGACTCCTGCACAAAAGTAAAAAAATCTTCTCATAGCACTTATTTCTTCTTACCTCTTATGGCCTTTATTATACTTCCACCAATCTTTCTTTCAAGACCTTGTTTGGTCATAGGAATACCAGTGGCCTTACTGACCTTCTGCTTTAGTGCGCTTATTCCCACCGCTCTCTTGAGTGAGAATGTTAATCCTGGAATTTTCATACCCATTTCATGTTCTATTGCACATCTATATTGGTGTTATTTACTCTTCGACATCAACTTCATTACCTGTAGTCATTGTGCGAAGTGCAATAATCTTATTGATAATCGGGCAACACTCGTCATCCCAATTCCATCCCCAAATTTCTGCTATACCATCAAGAATTTGCAACTCTGATTGAGAAAGCTTACCATCAGCAATAGCAAGCATTACTAATGAGCTAAAAATGATTTGGCGTTCATTTTCTTTAATACTTCTAACAATAGAAGAATGAGACTCGTACTCCTGAACTCCACGATTCTCTTTGTTGAACGCCTTTCTTACTGTTTCAAGATCAAATTTTGCCTCACTTATTGCCTTTAAGAATTGTATTTCATCATCTGAAATATTACCATCCATTCCAGCCATAGTTGCTGCAAGTATTCCGAACTTCTCGCTTAAAGACATTGGCGTCTCTTCTATAATCTTGCCGTCATTGGTAATCTTACGCATTCCAGCTATCATGTATGGAGCATCTTCCGCTGATTCGCTCTCCGCAAACGCGAGTGTTCTATCTCCACCATGAGGTTCTGGATCAAGAGCTTTACCATAATGACAACACACCCATGTATTTCCGATTCCGAACTTATCAAATTCCCTGCACACGTCACGGATAATGCATCCGCCTCCAATCTGTACTTCTCCTGATTTGACAGCAGGTTTAGTTTTAAGCATCTTCCTCATCTGGGCAACTGTTTTAGAAGAGTCAACAAGCTCCACCATTACGCCCGGTTCAGACAAGAAACGCAGGTGGAGATGTGGATACTTAAG
>CAJGBW010000003.1 GCA_904501835.1 uncultured Bacteroidales bacterium | reverse complement strand
ATCCATGTCACGTGCCTCCAACACGCTCAGCGGTGGAGAAAGTCAGCGCGTAAACATTGTACGCGCCCTCGGAAGTCCCCTGGTCGGTTCGATTTATATTTTGGACGAGCCCTCCATCGGCCTGCATCCGCGTGATACCCAAATGCTCATCGAAGTCTTGAAAATGCTGCGGGACAGCGGTAACACCGTCCTGGTCGTAGAACACGACGAAGAAATCATCCGCGCAGCCGACCAATTGATTGACATGGGACCTTTGGCCGGAATTCACGGCGGAGAAATCATTTATCAAGGCCCGGGAGACGCAAAAAATGCCGGAAAATCCTTGACACTGGCTTATCTCAACGGAGAGAAAAAGCCCTACGAACGCAAGAAAATCACCCAAATGAAATACCACATTGATATCAAGGGTGCCATGCAAAACAACCTCAAAGATATCAATGTTCGCTTCCCTCTGCAATGCCTGACGGTCGTGACCGGAGTGAGCGGAAGTGGAAAATCCAGCCTGGTGGGTGACATTCTGTACCCCGCCCTGAATCGCCATATCAACGAAAATGGAGAACTCCCCGGCACTTTCAGAGGAATAGAAGGTGACTTAGAGCAGATTCAGCGCATCGAATACGTGGATCAATCCCCTTTTGGGAAAAGCAGTCGTTCCAATGCCGTCACCGCGTTGAAAATCTACGACGATATCCGCAAACTGTTGTCCGAACAGCAATATGCCAAAATCAACGGATACACCCCCTCTTATTTTTCTTTCAACCAAGACGGAGGACGCTGCCCTGAATGTCAAGGCGACGGGGTGGTAAAAATTAGCATGCAATTCATGTCGGATATCACCATGGTATGCGAAAGTTGCAATGGAAAACGTTTCAAACCCGATATTTTGGAAGTGAGATACCGAGAGAAAAACGTGGACGACATTCTCAATATGAGCGTGAGCGAGGCCATGGAATTTTTCGGCCAAGACCCCGATGAGACTGCCCAACGCATTGTACGTCGTATGCAATCATTGGTGGACGTGGGATTATCCTATATCAAATTGGGACAGCAAAGCAGCACATTCAGCGGCGGCGAAAGCCAACGTCTGAAACTGGCCTATTTTCTTTCCCTCACGGCAGAAAGCAGCAAGAAACAAAATATACTTTTCATTTTTGACGAGCCTACGACCGGACTTCATTTTTATGACATCAACAAACTGCTGATGAGTTTTGACCGCCTCCTTGCCAAAGGACATAGCATCGTGGTGGTAGAACACAACCCCATTGTCATCAAAGCTGCCGACCATATCATAGACTTGGGCCCTGATGCCGGTGACAAAGGCGGAGAACTCATATTCAGCGGCAGCGTAGAGGATATGATCAAACACGGAAAAGGATTTACCGCACAATATATACGATGAACGAAAAAAGACTATATATCATTGACGGCCACGCAGTTATATTCAAAATGTATTATGCGTTGCAATCCCGTCCCATGATTAACAGCAAAGGAATCGACACCTCGATTCTTTATGGCTTCACCAAATATCTGTTTGAGATTCTTCACAAACAAAACCCCAGCCATATTGCGGTCTGTTTTGACCCTTCGGGACACACGTTCCGCAATGACCTTTACCCCGAATACAAGGCGAACAGAAAAGAGACGCCCAGCTTAGTCATCGAAGCATTGGAGCCACTATGCGAAATCTGCAAAGCCCTTCGTATCCCCGTCATTATGAAAATAGGCTATGAGGCAGATGACGTCGCGGGAACCATTGCAAAAAGGGCTGAAAAAGAGGGATTTACCGTCTATATGGTTACCCCTGACAAAGATTACGGACAGCTTATCAGCGAACATATCTTCCAGTACAAACCCGGTAAGAAAGGGGGCGATGACGAGATATTGGGCGTCGCGGAAGTCTGTGAAAAATATGGCATTGATTATCCCCAGCAAGTCATTGAAATTTTGACTCTCTGCGGCGATTCTTCTGACAATGTGCCCGGCGTAAAGGGCGTAGGCGAAGTGGGTGCAGCCAAACTGCTCAAACAATTCGGCACGGTAGAGAATATCTACCAACATCTTGAGCAACTCACGCCCCGCCAAAAAGATATGTTTTTGCAGGCACAAGACCATATCAAACTCAGTCACGAATTGGTTACCATCAAGACGGACGTGCCCGTAGAATTCTCTTTTGAAGAGATGGAAGTCCGTGAAGATTACGACGCAAAGGTTGTAGAACTATTTGATTTTTACGAGTTTAGCTCACTCAAAAAACATATTTGCCACGTAACGACATCTCCTGCATCTTGCAGTGAAACAAAATGGGACGACTCCTATATCAATGTCAAAGCGGAAGAAGTGATACGCGCCGCACAGGCAGAGGGACTCATGGCGCTGAGGGTTGGGAATGACGATAAACTTTGCGTCGCTACCCGCAAAAACGGACAGACAATCTGCGCCAACGCTCCGGCTCAAGTATTCGCACCTCTGCTGTTAGACAAGCATATCGTCAAAATCGGCTTTGATTTGAAAGCCTTGTGGCGAAAAAAGATAGCTTGGGAAGGTAAGTGCTACGACTTGGAGCTGATGCACTATCTGTTGAATCCGGAAAGAAGCCACAGTTTGGAAAGTCAAGCCCTGGAATTTCTGCATATTGATTTGCAAGACAAATTTACAGCGCAGACCGGCGATCTCTTTGCGATGGAAGAAGAAAGCGAGGATACGGACCACGAGGCCTATTACACGGCGATTACTCTATTGCTTCACAAGCAGCTGCTGAGAGAATTGGAAAAGAAAGAGGTGCTGACGCTCTACACGCAGATTGAAGAGCCTCTTATCCGCGTCCTGGCAGAAATGGAACAAACAGGCGTCAAAGTCGATTTGGATTCCTTGAAAGAATTTGCCAATCAGCTACGCAAAGAGGTGGAAGAAAAAGAAAGCCTCATACGGGAACTGACAGGAGAGCCGGATTTGAATTGCTCTTCTCCCAAACAGGTTGCCATCGTTCTCTATGAAAAACTCAAAATCAACCCGAAAGCGAAAGCCAAAGGAAGAAACAATTATCCCACCGACGAAGAGACCCTTTCGGCTCTGGCTGACAAACATCCGTCCATTGTGGAGATTTTGGAATATAGGGCTGTTAAAAAATTGCTGTCCACCTACATCGACCCCTTCCCCCATTATGTTTCCCCCGAAAGTGGCCGCATTCACACAACTTTCAACCAAGCCTTGACCGCCACCGGCCGATTGTCCTCCTCCAAACCCAATCTGCAGAACATTCCTATACGCACAGAAAGAGGACAAAACATACGAAAAGCCTTTATTTCCGACCGAGAAGACGGACTTATCATCTCGGCGGATTACTCACAAATCGAGTTGCGTATCATGGCGCATCTGTGTGGAGATGAGCATCTTTGCGAGGCTTTCCTGAAAAACGAAGACGTCCACAGCGCAACGGCCGCCAAAATTTTCGGAGTGGATATTCAGGAGGTCAGCGCCCAGCAACGTCGCATCGCCAAGACCGCGAATTTCGGCATCATGTATGGCATTTCGTCATTCGGTCTGGCCCAACGCCTTAAAATAGACCGAAGCCAGGCGCAGCAAATCATAGATGACTATTTCGCCAGTTTCCCTTCCATTGCTGCCTATATGGACAGAGTGAAAAAAGAGGCACACGAAAACGGATATGTCGAGACAATTTTCGGCAGAAAACGCTATTTGCCGGATTTGCGTTCACACAACGCCAACATCAGAAATTTTGCAGAGAGGAATGCCATCAACGCCCCCATACAAGGCTCCAGTGCCGACATCATCAAAATGGCGATGGTAAAAGTAAGCAACATGCTGAAAGAGAAGGGATTCCGCAGCAAAATGATACTCCAGATTCACGACGAACTTTTGTTTGATGCCTACCCGGAAGAAGTGGTTGAACTCAAAAAATGTATCAAAGAAGCCATGGAGAACATTGTTCAACTCTCCGTGCCCCTCGTCGTAGAATGTAGCGAAGGAAAAAATTGGTTTGAAGCACATTAGTATGGCAAAGAAAAAAAAGAATCAGCAGGAAATCACTTTGAGCGAATTTCTACGGCTCTACAACAACATATACCAAGGTTGTCTGCTGTATATTGCGCGCAATTTCCCCAATTTTGATGACGAGGAAACCCGCGATATCTGCTCGGACACCATGACCAAGGCTTTTTCCAAATTCCATAGTTACGACCCGCAAAAGGGCGCATTCACCACTTGGTTATACACCATTGCGTACAACACGGCGATTGACCACGCCGACGCTAACAAGAAAAAGCCCAACGCTTCCGTCTCCTTGCCCAGCCCCGATGCAGAAGAGGAAGAATTTGCCGTGGAAATCATCGACACCGACTGCAAAAACCCGATGGAGGTCATTTTGGAAAAGGAAATGGAAGAAAGAAAACAAATCAACCTTTCCAAACTCAGCCCTTTGGAGCAACGCATCATTGCCATGCGAGAAGAAGGACAGCAATTCAAAGACATTGCCCTTCAATTGGGGATGCCTTCAACAACGGCACGCACCAAATACAGAAGAGCCACGCTCAAATTAAAATCATTGATGGAAATTTCAGACGAATTAGACTAAGATGAACGCAAATCAATTTGAAACCCTCATAACAGAATTATTCCCCGGCATTACCCCCGAACAAATTTCGCAATTTATTGAAGCTGAAAAGGCCTATAGGGAGTGGAATGAGAAAATCAATGTCATATCCCGCAAGGATATGGATGGCATTTTTGCGCATCACCTCCTGCACAGTGTGGGCATTGCCGCCTACGCCGGAGCGCGTCTGAAAGGAAAAAATATCTTGGATGTCGGAACAGGAGGCGGGTTCCCGGGCATTCCGCTTGCCATCCTCTACCCTGACAGTACATTCACCCTTTGTGACTCCATACGTAAAAAAACTTTGGTGGCTGAAAATGTCGCCCAAAGCATAGGATTGAAAAATGTAAAAGTCGTAAACTGTCGTGCGGAAAGCCTGCCTGAACGCTACGATTGGGTAGTTTCCCGCGCTGTCGCTTCGCTAAGTGATTTTCTCCCCTGGGTAAAAGGGCGTTATAAAGAGGGAATACTCTTTCTAAAAGGCGGCGACATCAATCCTGAAATCGCCGCCGCTATGGCTCGTTACAAACTACCCAAAGGCAGTGTAAAATCTTGGAAATTAACGCAATGCCTCAAACAAGAGCAGTTCTTGGGCTGCGAGGATGACTATTCCTGGTTTGAGGAGAAATTCGTGATTGAACTATAACCGTTTTCACGAATCAATTCGGACGCCCTGGGGATGTCATTGGTGCGGAAAATCAGCACGCCTTTTCCCTCAAACAAGAATGAATAAAGGTAGGAAATGCTGATATTGTTGCTGGCAAAAAGTTCAATGGCGTCAGCAGCCCTGCCCGGTTTATCATCCAGCACCACGGCAAACACATCGGTCATGGTAACGGAAAATCCTTCCGCCGTAAGCACCTGATAAGCATCTTCGGGACGATCGCAGAGAATACGACACACCCCATAATCGGCGGTATCAGCCAAAGTGGAGGTAACCAGTTGAATATGAGCTTGTTTCAACGCCTTGAATACTTTTACAAGACTGCCTGATTTGTTTTCAAGAAAAACGGATATCTGTCGAGTTGTCATGGTCTAATATTTTTTTCTAAGGTCCTTCACTCTCACGGCTTTTCCTTCGCTTTTGGGAAGCGCCCCCTTGGGCAAAAGACGAATCTTCGGAGTAATGAGAATTTCATCGCGCAAACTACGGGCAATGTCTTTACTCAAAGCCTGCAAAGCTGCGTAATCATCCACATTGGTCAATTCTGACAATTCCACATCCACGGTCATGCCATCATTGTCATCCAAGGTTTCAAGGGTAATCAAATAATCTGATGCAAGTTCCTTGTATTGCATCAAGATGGTCTCAATCTGAATCGGGAAGATATTGACGCCTTTCAGGATAATCATATCGTCGCTGCGTCCTTTCATTCTATCCAGACGTTTGTGTACACGGCCGCAAGGGCAAGTACCGGGAAGAACGCGGGTCAAATCACGGGTACGATAACGCAGAAGAGGCATCGCCTCACGTTTGAGTGTCGTCAGCACCAACTCACCCACCTCGCCATCGGGAACAGGCTCCAAGGTGTCGGGATCTACAATTTCCACAATATAATAGTCCTCCCAAATGTGCATACCGTTTTGCTCCTGACACTCAAAAGCGACTCCGGGACCACACATTTCGCTCATACCGAAGGAGTTATAGGCCTTTACGCCCAACATATCCTCAATACGAGCACGCGTATCTTCCGAGTGGGGTTCCGCACCGATAGCCATAATGCGAAGACGGGTATCTTTACGAGGGTCAATCCCCTGCTGACACATCACTTCATACAAGCGGGCTGCATAAGACGGAATGGCGTGTACGACGGTAGTACCGAAATCGGTAAAGAATTTCAACTGACGGAGGGTATTTCCGGCACCGGCGGGCACCGTCATCATACCCAGACGCTCGGCAGCATATTGAAATCCCAATCCTCCGGTAAACATTCCGTAACCGGAAGTATTCTGAAACACATCTTCAGGACGACAACCTACCATCCAAAGACAGCGAGCCAAGGCATTGGCCCATTCATTCAGGTCATTTTGCGTATGGAGCACAACGGTCGGATTGCCGGTGGTTCCGCTGGAAGAGTGCAAACGCACACAGCGATCCAAAGGAACGGAAGCAATTCCAAAAGGATAGGTATCTCTCAAATCCTGTTTGGTCGTAAAAGGAATACGACGCAAATCGTCCAGAGACTGAATTTTATCAGGGGTCACCCCGACCGAATCGAGGCGCTGACGATAAAAGGCAGAGCCGTGATAGCATCGGCCGACCGTATCCTGTAAACGCTGCAACTGCAACGCTTCAATGGAAAGTCTGTCAAGCGTTTCGAACTCGGGGTTGAAATAAGGGCTGTAAGAAGGCATACTATTAAATGATTATTTTTTGAAAAGCTTCTGACAAATCTTCTTTGGCAATGACTGAAAGGACTGAAACATTGATGTCAGGAACGGATGCAAGCCGGTTTGCCTGGCACTCCATCGATTTCTCAAATAGATTCCTGACTATACGGGCATTGCCGAAATTTTCGTCCTTTCCTGCCACAAGGGCTCTCATCGACTGTTCCAAAAAGACATCAGCATCCGGCGCCAAGCGATACTCATACTTCGAAAGGTTGAGCTTGAACACCTCGCACAACTCTTCCGCCGAATAGTCCGGAAACTCAATATAGCGGTTAAAGCGAGACTGAAGTCCCGGGTTAGAGTCGATGAAATGTTTCATATTCTCCGTATATCCCGCCAAAATCACGACCAGTCTGTCCCTGTCGTCTTCCATCCTCTTCAACAATGTCGCAATCGCCTCCGGACCGTAGTCCTGCGCCCCTCCTTCCGACAAGGTGTATGCTTCGTCGATAAATAACACGCCATCCAAAGCGGAGTTGATGACACGATTGGTCTTCGGCGCAGTCTGGCCGACATACTCGGCCACCAATCCGGAGCGGTCCGTCTCCACCAGATGTCCTTTCTTGAGAATGCCCAGTTCCCGGTAAATATCGGCGACAATCCGTGCCACCGTGGTCTTTCCGGTTCCGGGGTTGCCGGTAAACACACAATGATAATTGACGGGGCTCACTTTCAGTCCCTGTTCCGCCCGCATCTTTTGAACGCGCACGAAATTGGACAAGGTCGCAATCTCCTCCTTGACGGATGACAAGCCTATCAGTTTAGAAAGCAGCGTCATTGCATCCTTGGAGGTACCATCGTTTATCTTTCTTATGACATTCCCTTCTTCCTTGAACTGGAACGACATAATCCATTTTATATAATCCGCCTCTTTTTCGGTGACCGTATGATCCCGTTTGGCAATCAACGACGCGAAACGGTAAAGCAAAATGACATATTTGTCGTGCAATTCAGTATCTACTCCGCGCAGGCAATTTTCGACAAGAAAGGCTTTGGTACCTACATCGCCGTCCTTAACTGAAGTTTCAAAATCCACAATATCTTCATAATATGGCAAGTTCTCATACCATGTATCATAAGTCTGCGCTTTCGGATTCAACATTCTATAATAATACAGTGCCACCCCCCACTGCGTTGTGTCATAGTCACAATATGAATGTCCCAAACCCACATTACACGCAACAAGGTCGCAAAGAAAATAGAAAGGAATTCGTTCTTCTACTTTCTTGATTTTCCTGTCTTTAATCTGAACTATACCCTTTACGGTCCTCTTTACGGCGGCGCAAAACCCTTCGTTTTGAATCATTTGCTGCTGGAGTTCATATATCTCCCCTGTCACTTGCCACAAGCCGGAGAGATAATTCTTTTCTTCTTCTAGTGACTCCTGAACTTCCTTCTTTCTTGCCGCTATCAAAGTTTGAAGCAAAGCACATAACTTCTTTCCCGCTTCAGCATTTTCTATGTAGATACTTTGGGGGATCGGGGATATTCTCAAATAGAAACGGCCATCTTTTACCTTTCCTTCGACATCATCTATCTCCAGGTCCGAATAATTATGAATGTAAAAAGAATCAAGTTTATTGCCAATAATCAGGAAGTATTTATAAAAATAGATAGAGACACCCCCCTTCACCCACTTCAGACAAAGCGCGGACTTCGACTGATAATACCTAAAATGCGCCTTTATAATATAGGCTCCGTGATCCGTCTCGTAATCAATCCGTTCTTTCAATCCCAAAGAAGAAACACTCTCATAAAAAACAATATAGGGAGCACCGGGAGCCAAATCCCGCTCATCTTCGCTGAAAGAGCCACCGCCAGAATACATTAATTTCTTCGCTTCCCACTTCACAGATTCGTACCGTTCCCGGCTTTCAGGCGTTGATTGGTTCTTACTCAACCACTTTTCGGCATAAGCCGACATTTCTTTACCCTGCTCATTTTCTATAATCCGCTTTTTGAGGGGCCCCTCCTCCTCAGAGCAATAGCGCAATAAATTTTTATAATAGGCCATTCTATCTTCAAAACGCCATCTCGCATGACGTTGGAAAACATCAAGAAGGAATCCGGACAGAAAAAAGGAGGCGCCACATATCTCAATGAAACCCCAGAACCACAAATCTTCCGTTGTAGCGCGAGATGATCCCTTACCTAAAAGGTATAGCAGAAACACAAGTACCACGATCTCTATGATCCTGACCGGAATATGCAAGTTCCGCTTACCTTTTCTATTTTGCTTATCTCTCATATAACGAGTATTTGCAGCTGTTTCATTCACGCTCCTGCTATTGACGCGTCTGACCGTTGCCGTCGATGAGCCACTTATAGGTCGTCATCGCCACCAGACCCATAGGACCGCGGGCCCCCAACTTCTGGGTAGAAATACCGATTTCCGCTCCCAAACCGAATTGAGCACCATCGGTAAAACTGGTCGGTGCATTGACATAGACACAGGCAGCATCTACTTTTTTACGGAAATAATCCGCATTCAAAGATGAATTGGTAATAATGCTCTCACTATGTCCGGAGCCGTAACGATTGATATGAGAAACGGCTTCCTTTACATCCGCCACCGTCTTGATGGCCATTTTATAATCCATGAATTCACGGCCAAAATCCTCCTCACTCGCCTCTTGCAGAAGTTCTGCGGGATAAGCGTCTTTCAACGCGGCATAAGCGGCCGAATCGGCATACAGAACTACATTTTTGGCAGCCATATCGCCCACCAATTCAGGAAGTTCCTGCACCCTCGACTGGCTGATAAGCAGACAATCCAAGGCATTGCACACGCTCACGCGACGGGTTTTGGCATTGAAGATGATATGTTTGCCTTTTTCCAAATCGGCAGTCTCATCAAAATAAGTATTCACCACGCCCGCTCCCGTCTCGATACAAGGAACTTTGGCGTTGTCGCGTACGAAATCAATCAATTTTCGTCCGCCGCGGGGAATCACCAAATCCACCAAACCAATGGCTGAAAGCATTTCGCCGGTCGCCTCATGGGTAGGAGGAAGCAGGTTGATGATATTTTCATCGATTCCATTTTCTTTCAAAACGGACTTAATCAAAGCCACAATGGCGCGGTTGGAAGCGTCCGCATCTTTTCCTCCTTTCAAGACACAGGCATTGCCGCTCTTGAAACAAAGAGAAAAAACATCAAAAGTCACATTGGGACGCGCCTCATAGATAATACCAATCACCCCGAAAGGTACGCTGACACGACGGATATGGAGACCATTATCCAGATGGGTATCAGACAACACTTTTCCAAGAGGCGTGGGAAGGGTCGCTACATTTCGGATATCGGAAGCAATGCCTTTCAAACGAGCCTCATTGAGCAACAATCTGTCATACAAAGGGTTAGAAACATCCATACGAGCCAAATCCTGCGCATTTGCAGCAAGAATTTCATCACTCGATTCCAACAATTTGTCCGCCAGCACAAGCAACAATTGATTGCGTGCCTGGTCATCCCAATCCGACATATTGACACTTGCCGCCTTGGTGGATGAAATCAAATCCAAAACTTCTGACATAAGCTATAAGATATAAAGATAATCGTAATGCACCATGGGTTTTACATCGTGCTGCCCGATGAGTTCGCGGGCTTCACGACTGGAATGTCCCGACTTTCCTACGGCCACCACATGTCCGTTAGGATCCAGAATGTTGATGATATCTCCTTCCTCAAAATCGCCCTCTACCGCCGTGACGCCGACCATCAAAAGACTCATCACTTTCATTTGCGAAAGCGCCTGCGTCGCCCTTTCATTGATAAATACGCGTCCTTTGGCAAAACCATCGCTATGGGCTATCCATTTTTTTACGCTGGAAACGCCAGCGGCAGGAACAAATTCCGTATGCACGGTTGTCTGGGGAGAGGTCAGCAAATCGGGCAAAATCTGCTCTCGCGTGCCATTGGCTATAATCACACGTATTCCCTCCTGCGCCACCTTGGAAGCAATCGAAGATTTCGTCAGCATGCCACCTCGGCCAAAACTGCTTTTCTTGGCTTGGATATAGGCAGAAAGGTCTTTTCCGGGCTCAATATAAGGGATGACACGACTCCCTTCGGAAGAAGGAGGCCCATCATAGATACCATCTATATTGCTCAAAATAATCAGGCTGTCCGCTCCCATCATGGAAGCCAGAATACCCGATAATTCATCGTTGTCTGTAAACATCAGTTCCGTCACACTCACCGTGTCATTTTCATTCACGACGGGTACAACGCCGTTACGAAGCATCACGCTCATACAATGCCTTTGGTTCAGATAGAAACGACGGGTAGAAAAATTCTCCTTCATCGTAAGCACCTGACCGATATGAAGGCCCTGTGCGGCAAACAATTCGCGATAATGCGCCATCAGGCTGACCTGACCGACGGCAGAGAACAACTGACGCTGTTCTACTTCATCCAATTTCTCGCTGGTTTTCAATATATTACGACCACAAGCCACGGCACCGCTGGACACCAAAATCACCTCATGTCCCATACGCAGTACCTGGGCCACCTGGGCCACCAGCGACTGCATTCTCTCCAGATTCAAGGTGCCGTCCTGACGGGTCAGAACATTGCTACCGACTTTTACAACCAGACGCATGTTTCCTCACTTAAAATTAGGATTTGCTTCCGGCTTTCAAACCCTGGATGACCGCCTTGGTAAAACCGGCATCTTCCATGGCATTGAGTCCCTTGATGGTAAGACCTCCGGGCGTGGTAACCTTGTCGATTTCCACCTCGGGATGAGAATGATGCGCCTCAATCAAGGCTGCCGCTCCTTTGACCGTCTGACACACGATTTCCGTCGCATCCTGGGGATAGAAACCGAGTTCCACACCCCCTTCAGCTGCCGCACGGATATAACGCATAGCATAAGCGATTCCGCAAGAAGCGAGCGAAATGGCACCGCCCAAATGTTCGTAAGCGACTTTTTTCACTTTACCTACCTGCGCAAACAAAGCCTCAACCGTCTCAACGGCCTCTTTGCCAGCACGATAAGGAGAAATGAAACTCATACTTTCGCCGATTTCAATGGAAGTATTGGGAATCAGATACATAAAATCGGTATCCTCGGCCAATTCGGGAAGAATCACCTCCGGTTTCACACCAGCCGCCATACAAACCACAATTTTACCGCTCTTCTGACAGTCTTTCACCTGCTCAAGCACTTTGGAGACAATCCAAGGCTTCACCACAATGATAATCACATCGGCCGCATCGAAAGCCGCCTTGTTATCCGTAGTGGTAACTGCCCCTTTTTCAGCAAAATAGCTCAATGCTGCAGGATTGGCATCCGTGATAATCAAATCTGCGGGTTGAATCGCTCCTGAAGAGAGCAGACCTCTCGCGGTAGCACCGCCCATATTTCCTGCACCGATAATCGCAAGTTTCATTTCTTCATTCTTTTTGGTTTACAAGCCCAAAAATAGTTATTTTTTTTGAATATTTGGCAGAAAAGGACTATTTTTGTAAGATTTTAAGCATGTAGAGTAAATTTGCAGAAAATGGAGATTTTAGTAATGGTTGCCGATGAAAGGCACACAAAATATTCGCAAGAAATTGTAGATGAGATTTATATCTCTTCAAAAGAGAGAGGAACCGGCATTGCAAAACGCTCGCCCGAATACATTTCTTCCAAAATGTTGTCCGGAAAAGCCGTCATCGCCTTGACTAACGAAGGAGAGTTTGCAGGTTTTTCATATATCGAATCCTGGGGAGGAAAAAGTTTCGTTGCCAACTCCGGATTGATAGTCGCACACAAGTTCAGAGGCATGGGTATTGCCCGCAAAATCAAGGAGCAGACCTTTATCCTCTCGCGCAAACTTTTCCCCGATGCCAAAATTTTCTCCATCACGACCGGCGCTGCCGTTATGAAGATGAATTACGAATTCGGATTCCGTCCTGTTCCTTTCACCGAACTGACCGATGACCCCGAATTCTGGAAAGGCTGCCAAGGATGCCGCCATTTTGATATCCTTCAAAGCCACAACTACAAGATGTGTATCTGTACCGGTCTGCTTTACGATCCTAAAGAGCATCTTGAAATTCACCACCCCGACGAAAATTAGAATAAAGATATGGAAAACAAGAAAAAGGTTGTTGTCGCATTCAGCGGCGGTCTGGATACCTCTTACACAGTAATGTATCTGGCAAAAGAAAAAGGCTACGAGGTGCACGCCGTATGTGCCAACACCGGCGGATTCAGCCCCGAGCAGCTTAAAACCAACGAAGAGAACGCCTACAAATTGGGAGCGACCAAGTATGTAACCATCGACGTAACCAAAGAATATTACGAGCGCAGCTTGAAATACATGGTATTCGGAAATGTATTGCGTAACGGCACCTACCCTATCAGCGTATCTTCCGAGCGAGTTTTCCAGGGCATGGCCATCGCCCGTTATGCCAATGAAATCGGTGCATCTGCCATTGCACACGGCTCAACCGGTGCCGGCAACGACCAGATTCGTTTTGACATGACTTTCTTGGTGATGTGTCCCGACATCGAAATCATCACCCTCACCCGTGACGGCAACCTTACCCGCAAAGAAGAGGTTGACTATTTGAACGCAAACGGATTTGAGGCTGATTTCGCCAAACTCAAATACTCCTATAATGTGGGTATCTGGGGTACTTCCATCTGCGGTGGCGAGATTTTAGACTCACGCGCAGGCTTGCCCGAGAGCGCTTATCTCAAACAAGTGAGCCGCCAGGGCAGCGAAATTCTGTCCATCGGTTTTGAAAAAGGAGAGCTTGTTTCCGTCAATGGCAAGAAATATGACGATAAAATTGCCGCCATCCAAGCCATTGAAGAAATCGGTGCCGCATACGGTATCGGTCGCGATATGCACGTGGGCGACACCATCATCGGCATCAAAGGCCGTGTGGGTTTTGAGGCAGCCGCTCCCATGTTGATTATCGCCGCTCATAAATTCCTTGAAAAATTCACCCTGTCCAAATGGCAGCAGTATTGGAAAGACCAGGTTGCCAATTGGTATGGCATGTTCCTGCACGAGAGCCAGTATCTGGAGCCTGTAATGAAAGACATTGAGGCCATGTTGGAGAGCAGCCAGCGCAATGTAAACGGCGTAGTCACCCTTGAATTGCGTCCTTATGGTTTCTCTACGGTCGGCGTAGACTCTCCCGATGATTTGGTAAAATCCAAACTCGGCGAATACGGCGAAACCCAGAAAGGATGGACTTCGGAGGATGCGAAAGGCTTCATCAAAGTAACTTCTACTCCTCTGCGTGTATATTACGGCAACCATAGCGACGAATTAGAGAAATGATAAAGATTGGAATCATAGGAGGCGCAGGATACACAGCCGGAGAACTCATCCGTCTGTTGGTACACCATCCTGAAGCCGAGCTTGTATTTGTACATTCGGAAAGCAACGCCGGCAATTATCTGTACGATGTTCATTGGGGGTTGCTGGGAGACACCAGCTTGACATTCTCTGACTCCTACGACCTGAACACCATCGATGTGCTTTTCTTATGTTCCGCTCACGGAAAAAGTGGAGAATTCTGGGCCAACAATCCCCGTCCCGCCCATTTGAAGGTCGTGGATCTGGCACAAGACTTCCGCGATGAAAGCGCCGGATATGTCTATGGTCTTCCTGAAATGCAGCGTGAAAAAATCAGCCAGGCTCAATTGATTGCCAATCCGGGCTGTTTTGCCACCTGTATCCAACTCGGTCTGCTTCCTCTGGCTGCAGCCGGACTCCTTAAAAGCGACATTGATATTACCGCCATCACCGGTTCGACGGGCGCAGGTGTAAAACCCTCCGCCACCTCACATTTCAGCTGGCGCAACAACAATATCTCCACTTACAAAGTATTTACCCACCAGCACTTGATTGAAATCCGCAGAGATTTGGGACTTTTGCAGCCCGGCTTTGACGCACAGATTCACTTTGTGCCGGTACGCGGTGATTTTGCCCGCGGAATTTTTGCGAGCATCTACACCGATTGTCCTTTGAGCGAAGAAGAGGCTGTCGCTTTGTACAAAGACTATTATAAAGATGCCGCCTTTACTTTTGTCAGCGACAAGGGGGTGGATCTCAAACAAGTAGTCAATACCAACAAATGTCTGGTACACGTTGAAAAACATGAGGGCAAATTGGTGATTTCATCCGTAGTGGACAACCTTTTGAAAGGCGCCAGCGGACAAGCGTTGCAAAATATGAATTTGATTTGCGGTCTCCCCGAAACAATGGGATTGGGACTAAAAGCATCAGCATTTTAGTACGATATGAATTTATTTGAAGTATATAAATTGTGGGATATCGAGCCGGTAAAAGGCTTGGATACGACCCTATGGGATAAAAACGGTGTGGAATATACCGACCTCTATGGCGGCCACGCGGTAATCAGCATAGGACACAGCCATCCCCACTATGTCAAAATGCTCAGCGAGCAACTTACCCGTTTGGGATTTTATTCCAATGCGGTACAAAACTCCTTGCAGCAGGATTTGGCAGAGAGATTGGGCAGGGTCTCCCACTATGAAGACTACAAATTGTTTTTGTGCAACAGTGGCGCAGAAGCGAATGAAAATGCCATGAAATTGGCGTCATTCGCCAGCGGAAAAGCCAAGATTCTCGCTTTCAAAAAAGCCTTCCACGGAAGAACCAGCGGAGCGGTCAGTGCCACAGACAACCCCAAGATTCAAGCCCCATTCAACAAGACGGACCATATCAGTTTTGTAGCATTGAATGATGAGGCGGCCGTAGAACGCGAATTAGCCAGTGGCGAATATGCTGCGGTCCTTATCGAAGGAATTCAGGGAGTGGCCGGCATCTATGAGCCCAGCGAAAGTTTCTTGAAGTCCTTGCGCGCACTTTGCGACCGTTACGGCGCCTACCTTATTTTGGATGAAATCCAATCCGGATACGGCCGCAGCGGTCTTTTCTTTGCCCACCAGCACGCGGGTATCGAGGCGGATATCATCACCACCGCCAAGGGTATGGGAAATGGTTTCCCCATCGGTGGCGTCTTGATTTCCCCGAAACTCAAAGCGGAATACGGCATGCTCGGTACCACTTTCGGTGGCAACCATTTGGCTTGCACCGCAGCGTTGGCGGTCATCGATGTCATTGAAAACGAGCACCTTGTTGAGAATGCAGCCCGTATGGGAGAGTATTTCAAGAAGGAACTTGGCGAAGATAAGGCCTTGGTTGAATATAGAGGCAAGGGCCTTATGATTGGTATGCAACTGAAAGAGGAGTATATCGGTTTGAGAGACAAACTTTTGTTTGAAAAACATTTCTTTACCGGAGCTGCCGGAGCCGGCGTCATTCGCCTTCTCCCCTCTTTGACGGTCAGTCAGGAGACAGCCGCAGCCTTTGTTAAAGCTTGGAGAGAATTGACTGTATGAGACATTTTACCAGCATCACGCAATTGGGTGATTTGAAAAACGCCTTGATGGCCGCAAAATATGTAAAGGAAAATCCCTATGCCGACAAGGCTTTGGGAGAGAACAAGACGGCCCTGCTGGTGTTCTTCAACAACAGTTTGCGTACCCGTTTGAGCACCCAGAAAGCGGCGCTGAATTTGGGTATGAACGTCATTGTGTTGGACGTAAACCAGGGTGCCTGGAAATTGGAAACGGAAAGAGGCGTCATTATGGACGGCGACAAGAGCGAACACCTCTTGGAAGCCATTCCTGTCATGGCAAGCTACTGCGATGTGATTGGCGTACGCTCCTTTGCTCGTTTTGAAAGCAAAGAAGATGATTATAATGAAGTGATACTCAACCAGTTCATACAACATTCCGGCAAACCTGTCTTCAGTATGGAGGCTGCCACCCGCCATCCCTTACAGACTTTTGCCGACTTGATTACCATTGAGGAGTACAAGAAGACCACGCGCCCCAAAGTCGTACTTACCTGGGCTCCCCATCCCAAAGCCCTTCCCCAGGCGGTTCCCAATTCCTTTGCTGAAGGATTGAATATGACAGGATATGATTTTGTGATTGCCAATCCTGAGGGATACGACCTTGCGCCCGAGTTTGTCGGCAACGCCCGCGTTACCCACAATCAGGATGAAGCCTTGGAAGGAGCGGATTTTGTCTATGCAAAAAACTGGTCTGCGTACGAAGGAGACAATTACGGTAAGGTGCTGAATCAAGACAGAAGTTGGACCATCAGCAGCGAAAAAATGGCTCTGACCAACAATGCTTTCTTTATGCACTGCCTGCCCGTAAGAAGAAATATGATTGTAACGGATGATGTCATCGAAGCGCCGACCTCATTGGTCATTCCAGAGGCCGCCAATCGCGTTGTATCGGCTCAAACCGTTTTGAAAATGATATTGGAAGACAATAAATAATGATAAAGGTTGTCAAAATAGGTGGAAATGTCGTTGACAACGAGGCATTGTTGCAGTCGTTTTGTCAGGATTTTGCGGCCATGGAAGGTCCGAAAGTGTTGGTACATGGAGGGGGCGTAATGGCCTCTGCCATCCAAAAGGCCTTGGGACAGACGCCGATCAAAATCGAAGGCCGCCGCGTCACCGATGAGGAAACCCTCAAAGTGGTTACCATGGTGTATGCCGGCTGGTGCAACAAGCATGTTACTGCCCTATTGCAGCAGAATGGTTGCAATGCGATTGGTCTCTCCGGCTGTGATGCCTCTGTCATCAAAGCAGAAAAACGCCCTCCGAGAACCTTGCTCGACGGCGTAACGGTCGTTGATTACGGTTTTGTGGGAGATGTAAAGAAAGAGAGTGTCAATACGGCCTTCATCCACCAGCTTTTATCTCTGGGCATTACCCCTGTCTTTTGTGCCATCAACCACGATGGAAAAGGAAATTTGCTCAATACCAACGCCGACACCATTGCCTCCAGCGTTGCCTCCGCATTGGGAGCCACCCTGTTGTGCTGCTTTGAAAAGAAAGGCGTACTGATGGATAAAGATGACGATGAGAGCGTCATTCCCCATATCACCCCTTCCTATTTCAAGCAATTGGTACAGGATGGAGTGGTGGATGCCGGAATGATTCCCAAATTGGAAAACTCATTCAAAGCCCTGAAAGAAGGGGCTGCCTCTGTGGTGATACGCTCCAGCGAAGATCTCACCACCGAAAGCGGAACCACATTAAGTTTGGATGAATGATGATAGATAGTTCCAAATATCTGCAATTGCTGCGCGAAATGATTGCCACGCCCTCCATTTCCTTTGAGGAAGAGGCTGTGGCGCAAGTCATTGGTCGTTTCCTGCAAAAGGAAGGCATTGCGTACAGCGTGCAGAATGGAAATATCCTGGCGCTCAACCGCCACTTCGATCCGGCAAAAAAGACCTTGGCGCTGGACGCTCATATTGATACGGTCCCTCCGGCAGCAAGTTACACCCGCAACCCTTTTGATCCCGGACAGGATGAGGAAATCATTTATGGACTTGGCTCCAATGACGATGGCGCCAGCGTTGTGTCTATGATTGCCGCCTTCTCCTATTATTATAATAAGGTATTGCCCATCAACCTCATGCTCATTCTTTCCCGCGAAGAAGAAAGATCGGGCTGCGACGGCACGCAATGGCTGTTCACGGATGGATTTTTGGCACAGTCTCCGGACTTTCCCCTGCCGGATTGGGTGATTATCGGAGAACCTACGGGCATGAAAGTCGCCACCTCCGAACGAGGCTTGCTGGTAATAGATGGCTACGCCCAGGGAGTCAGCGGACACGCCGCCCGTGAAGAAGGAGTCAATGCCCTTTACAAAGCGGTGGAAGACATTGCAGCGCTGCGAGCCTACCAGTTTGAGAAACTTTCTCCCAAAATGGGAAAAGTTAAACTCAATGTCACCCAGATAGAAGCGGGCACGGCCCACAATGTCATCCCTGACAGTTGCCATTTTGTCGTGGATATCAGGCCGACAGAGGCTTACAGCAATGAAGAGATACTCAATCAGTTGCAGGCATTTTGCCAATCAGAATTAAAGGCCCGCAATCTGAAGAATCGCTCTTCTGCAACCCGCGAAGGCTCCTTGCTGCTAAAAACAGTAGAAGAATTGGGATGGGAATGTTTCTCCTCCCCCACAACGTCGGATTGGATTCGTATCAGTAGCGATGCGATTAAAATGGGGCCGGGAGACTCCAGACGCTCACACCAAGCCGACGAATATATCAAGGTGAGCGAAATTGAAGACGGAATTGAAAAATATATACGCTTTATAGATAAGTTTTATGGCGACATTATGGAATAAAGGCACAACGGCCACCGAAAAGGTTGAGCAGTTTACTGTCGGGAATGACCGCATTCTCGATAGGAAATTGGCCCGTTACGATGTGCAAGGCTCCAAGGCCCATATCCAGATGTTGTGCAGCATTGGTCTGTTGAGTGAAGAAGAATTAAAAACACTCTTGGTCGGTCTGGAGGAAATTGCCCAAAGCATTGAAGAGGGAAATTTCGTATTGGAAGATGACGTAGAGGACATTCATTCACAGGTAGAATTGCTGCTGACAAGAAAATATGGCGACCTGGGCAAGAAAATTCACTCGGGACGCAGCCGCAACGACCAGGTGTTGGTGGACGTTAAACTTTTTCTGCGAGACGAACTCAAAGAACTTCGCGATGAGGTCTATGCCCTGTTCGGCACCCTGCAATCCCTCAGTGAAAAGTACAAGGAAGTACTGCTTCCGGGTTATACGCACGCCCAAATAGCCATGCCCTCTTCCTTCGGCATGTGGTTTGGCGCCTACGCGGAAAGTCTGGTGGATGATATGTATATGCTGGGAGGGGCCTACAAGGTAGTCAATCAGAACCCTCTCGGCTCGGCAGCGGGTTATGGCAACTCCTTCCCTTTGGATAGAGAAATGACCACCCGTCTGTTGGGTTTTGCATATCCCAATTACAACAGTGTTGCCGCCCAGTTGAGTCGCGGTAAGTCCGAGCGCAGCGTAGCTTCAGCCATCGGTAGTATTGCCTTGACACTCAATAAGTTCGCGGCGGATTGCTGTATGTATATGTGCCCCAATTATGGATTTATCCGCTTCCCTGACGAATTGACGACCGGTTCGAGCATCATGCCTCACAAAAAGAATCCGGATGTGTGGGAAATCATGCGTGGCAAATGCAACCGCATCCTTTCCTGCGAAAATGAGATTGCCTTGCTTTGCAGCAATATGCCTCACGGTTATCATCGTGAATATCAATTGCTGAAAGACATTCTCTTCCCCGCCTTGGAACTTATGCACGAGTGTCTGGATATGGCTCGCTATATGTTGGAACACATTGAGGTGAACGAACATATTTTGGGCGCATCTTTGTACGACTATTTGTTTACCGTCGAGGAAGTCAACAAGCGCACCTTGGAGGGACTCCCCTTCCGCGAGGCTTACAAACAGGTAGGTATCGAGGTAAACGAGGGACGTTTTTGCTACAGCGGTGGCTCATCGGACAGTTTGAAAGCATCAGATTTGAAACACACCCATATCGGCAGCTTGGGAAATCTCTGCAATGATAAAATCGCAGAAAAAATGTCTGCCGCCTTATTTGAATAAAACCTTTGAAAATATGATAGACAAAAGTTTGAAAAAAGTATTGCTGCTCGGCTCTGGAGCTTTGAAAATCGGACAAGCCGGAGAATTTGACTACAGCGGATCGCAGGCACTTAAAGCCCTGCGCGAGGAAGGAATCGAGACCATCTTGATTAACCCCAACATTGCCACCGTGCAAACTTCTGAAGGTGTTGCCGACAAGATTTATTTTCTTCCGGTAACCCCATACTTTGTAGAAAAGGTTATCAAAAAGGAAAAACCTCAAGGTATCCTGCTTTCTTTTGGCGGACAGACCGCTTTGAACTGCGGTGTAGAACTCTACGAGAAAGGCATTTTGGAAGAAAATGGTGTGCGTGTATTGGGTACGCCGGTACAATCGATTATCGACACGGAAGACCGAGAACTCTTTGTCGAGAGATTGGACGAAATCAATGTAAAAACCATTAAATCTGTGGCAGCAACCACTTTGGAAGATGCACGCGCGGCTGCCAAAGAGGTAGGTTATCCTGTCATCGTACGTGCTGCCTACGCACTGGGTGGTTTGGGTTCAGGATTCTGCGACACCGAAGAACAATTGGATACCATCTGCCGCAACGCCTTCTCTTACTCTCCCCAGGTATTGGTTGAAAAATCATTGAAGGGATGGAAAGAGATTGAATTTGAGGTTGTGCGTGACGCCCAAGACAATTTGGCTGTCATCTGTAATATGGAAAACTTTGACCCCCTGGGTATCCATACAGGTGAAAGTATCGTTGTGGCTCCTTCACAGAGTCTCAAACAATCTGAATTGGATTATTTGCGTGGCCTTTCTTTGGATGTGGTTCGCCACTTGGGCATTGTGGGTGAATGTAACATTCAGTATGCATTCTGCCCCGATGGAAGCGATTATCGCGTGATTGAGGTGAACGCTCGTTTGAGCCGTTCTTCTGCACTTGCTTCCAAAGCGACCGGTTATCCTCTTGCTTTCGTAGCGGCGAAAATCGGTTTGGGTTACAATTTGGATGAAATCGAGAACGCATCCACCGGTAAGAGTTTGTTGGGTTATGAGCCTGCTCCGGATTATATCATTTGTAAAATCCCTCGCTGGGACTTGGCAAAATTCCGCGGTGTTTCCCGTGAAATTGGTACCAGCATGAAGAGTGTCGGCGAAATCATGGCCATCGGTCAGAGTTTCGAAGAGGCGATTCAGAAAGGTCTCCGTATGATTGGACAGGGTGCCAATGGTTTTGTATGCAACAAACCTTTCGAGTGCAACGACCTTGATTACGCGCTTGCTCACCCGACTGACACCCGTGTATTTGCCATCGCAGCTGCTTTTGATGCAGGATATAGCGTTGAGCGCATTTGCGACTTGACCAAAATTGACAAATGGTTCATCGACGCCTTGGCCAATATTCAATCTACCCTTGCTGAGTTGAAAGCTTGCGGAAGTCTGGAGAATTTGAGCGAAAATTTGCTCGTTCAGGCGAAAAAACAAGGTTTCTCTGATATCCAGATCGCGCGCGTTCTTCAAACGACAGAAGCAGAGGTTCGTCAGTTCCGTCTGGGTAAAGGTCTCAAACCTGCCATTCGTCAGATTGACACCATCTCCTTCCCTCACGGAAAGAGCAACTATCTTTATTTGACCTACGGAAGCGAATACGTTGCCTCCAATTTGGACGACGCTTCCTGCACGGTAATCGTACTCGGCTCCGGTGCATATCGTATCGGTAGCAGCGTGGAATTTGACTGGTGTGGTGTGAATGCCATTCAGACTTTGCGCCGCAAGGGCTACAAAGCGGTGATGATCAACTGCAACCCTGAGACCGTATCCACCGACTACGATACTTGCGACAGATTGTACTTTGACGAGCTTTCTTTCGAGGCCGTTATGGATATCTGCTCGGTTGAAAAACCTTATGGTGTGATTGTCAGCGTGGGTGGTCAGATTCCTAACAACCTGGCCTTGCCTTTGATGCGCAGCGGCATTCGTCTTTTGGGTACTTCTGCCGAGAATATCGACCGTGCAGAGGATAGAAATAAATTCTCATCCATCGTGGATAAATTGGGCATCGACCAGCCTCGTTGGAGCGAGCTTACGACCATGGAAGATGTGGATAAATTCGTGGATGAGGTCGGTTTCCCTGTCTTGGTGCGTCCTTCCTATGTACTTTCCGGTGCAGCCATGAATGTTTGCTACAGCAAAGAAGACTTGCGCAAGTTCTTGGAAATGGCCGTAGAGGTATCTGCAGAGCATCCTGTCGTAATCAGTTCATTTATCCAGCGTTGCAAGGAAATCGAGTTTGATGCGGTTGCTGACGAGGGTAAGGTTTTGGTACACGCCATCTCCGAACACGTTGAGTTTGCCGGTGTACACTCCGGTGACGCAACCATGCAGTTCCCTCCCCAGAAATTGTATGTCAAGACGGCTGCACGTATCCGCAAGATTTCTGCTGCCATCGCCAAGGAGTTGAACATTACCGGTCCTTTCAACATTCAGTTCTTGGCAACTGACAACTACATCAAAGTGATTGAGTGTAACTTGCGTGCATCCCGTTCATTCCCCTTCGTATCTAAAGTGTTGAAAACCAACTTTATTGACTTGGCTACCCGCTGTATGTTGGGTGAGCATCCTGAGAAAGTGGAGTTGGATGCCTTTGAATTGGAATACGTGGGTGTGAAAGCGTCGCAGTTCTCCTTCTCTCGTCTGGGCCATGCTGACCCTGTCTTGGGTGTGGATATGACTTCTACCGGTGAGGTGGGTTGTATCGGTGACTCTGTGGAAGAGGCGTTGTTGAAATCTTTGTTGGCTGTCGGTCAGCGCATTCCTGAAACGTCTGTATTCATTTCTTCCGGCGACGCTTTGCAGAAAGCAGATTTGCTTCCTGCCTGCCGTTTGTTGGCTGAAAATGGTTATACGATTTATGCAACCGATGGTACTTGCAAATACTTGTGTGAGAATGGCGTTCCTGCCTTGAAAGCGCTTTGGCCTTCAGAGGAAGCTACTTCCAACCGCTTCCCTCGCGCTTTGGATTTGATTCGCGACCACAAGGTGGACCTTGTCATCAACATCCCGAAGAACTTCACTTCCAACGAGTTGACCAATGGTTACAAGATGCGTCGTGCGGCCATCGACTACAACGTTCCCTTGATTACCAACAGCCGTCTGGCTTCTGCATTCATCAAGGCGTTCTGCACCGTTCCTTACGAAAAGATTTCCATCAAATCTTGGGACGAGTACAAGGCGTAAGTTGTTTGCTGCTGTACAAGGCGTAAGTGCCGATAGCGTGTAAACCGATCAAAATCGGTGCAACACCCACCCATCAAAAAGACCTCCTTCGCGGGAGGTTTTTTTGTATCAAGCCGCGAAAAAGCAAGAGAGAAAGTCTACTTTTACGAGCCGATGACAAGGAGGATGGTGGCGCAGAGCAAGATGGCCAGGGAGATTGCTTTGCGAGCCACATTGCGTTCGCTGAAAAGGATGGCACCCAAGATGAAGGTTACCACCACGGAAAGACGGCGGGTGATGGAAATGACAGAAAGCAAGGCACCATCCAAACTCAATCCGTAAAAATAAAGAAAGTCCGCACCGGTAATAAAAACGGCAATCATGATTAGGCGCCAGTCAAAGACAAAACGCACCGAGGTCTTTTTATCCCAAAAAGCGTTGCCCAGTAAAACCAGCGCCATCATCAAAGTCATATAGAGATTACAATGACTCTGCACATACAAGGGAGGCATGTCCTGCATGATGAATTTATCTAACAACGCGCTGCACACACCGGAAACGATGGAAATGCACATATAGAAAAAGCCTTTGCTATGGGTAAAACGTATGCCCTCCTTGGAAGAAGCCGAGGACAACATAAACAAGGCCACAAAAGCAAGTGAAATACCACAGATTTGCCATAAGTTGAGACGCTCGCCCAAAAGCAATACGGATATTAACACGACACAGACAGGGCGGAAAGCTTTCAAGATACCGGCCGTCGTCAAGGGAAGATATTTCATACCTGCCAAACCACTCACCCAGGAAATCGTAACAATGGCAGATTTCAGCACAAGCTGCCATTCATGCTCAAGCAGTTCTGTAAACAAGAAAGGAGATAGAAACAAGGCCGAAAGGGAGGTCGAAGCAAAAAGCACCATCAAGATACTGTTCTTCGCCAAGGCCTGTTTCTTGAACACATCATAAATTCCCAGCATCAACGCAGATGCCACAGCGCACCAAATCCACATAATCAAAGTTCCTCCATATCTTGTTTGATTCGTTGTAATTGAGCATAATCAGCGTCCGGGCACGATTTCAATAAAACTTCATCCTCAAACTGACTATGCGTACATTTGGACATTACCATTCCTATATGGCAAACCAAATCATAAATATTGTGCCCTCTAAAATGCAGATAGGTATTATCCGGGGTCAGACCACAAGCCGAAGCCTTGTCATAATACGATTGAGGAATAGGCTCCTCGGCACCAGGAAGTTGAGAGAGATTGCGACGAACTCTGGCAAGAAAAGCCTTGGCACCGCCGTACAAAGTATGCTTTTTCTGTTGCATGGGGATGCATTGGCCGATTTGATGCAAAGTAGGCTGCGTTTCCTCCGGTGCATACAACAGTTGCAAGAACGGTTTATACAACAAACGAGATAGCTGCAAAAGAAAATTTTCAAAATCAAATTGCTCGGAAGCACGCAAAAATCGCTTTTGGAAACGCTGCTGCAATCCTTTGGCCCAACAATAATGATTCTCCCACGAATAGCAATAAGTCTGCAAGATAAAATGAGACACCTTACAAGACGACGGAGAATAAAACGGCCTTAAATCGCTATCAATGCAGATAAAAAAACGTTTGGACAGATAAGGACGATATTGAAGACATTGACTCACCCCGCTTGTCCTATCACCATAACGGCTCCTACTATAATATATATAATTGTATTTCCCGGGACGGTAACGCTGCAAAAGCGTATCCCAAAACAAGACATCCGCCCGCGCCTCCAAATGCACACTGGCCCGCACTCCCCTCTCAATCAAAGGAATGTTGGAAAAATACTCTGCCTGTTCCCGGATATGGTCGCGCATCTTATATATTCTCAGACTCTATATCTTCAAAATAAATCACCTTATCACCCCATCCGCTGCCAAAGATACTGGGAGAATGAGAAGAAATGAAGAGTTGGCTTTGGGGATTAAGAGTACGAATGACCTCTACAATCTGACGCTGCCAACTGATATGCAAAGAGATTTCCGGCTCATCAAGAAAGATAACCGCAGGTCCTTTACGGCTCAGATATACACGGGAAAGAATCAGAAGCAACTGTTTTTCACCGGTGGATAATTTTTCATAACCCAGCACCTGACCTTGTTGATGGAATACCATATTCCCGTCAAGCACGTCGGCTTTCTTGCCGGTCGGAGCAAACATTTCATCCAAAATATCCATCAACTGTTGCGGACGCTCTTCCTGCGCAAGCACCTGAGAAATGACATTACCCAAATCCTGCAAGCCTTCATACGGACGAAGCAAAAGCAAAGCGACTTCGGCGGGAAGTTTTTCAGGAAGGGCACTGACTTGTACATAATTGCGCGCCTCACCCTCTACAAGACCGCTATAATAAGCATTCATAATCCCAAGCAGGGTGCTTTTTCCACAACCATTGACACCGACCAGGATATTGACATCCGGATTCATCTGCGTCCAATCGATATTTTTAAAGCCCCAAAGACTTTTTACTGAAAAAGAGTGAATGAGTGCATCCATATTCATGCTTTTCTGATTCGATTCACAAATTTATGCAAATTTGACTACCTTTGCAATATTATGAAGATACTATTAACCAATGACGATGGAATTCAAGCCAAGGGCATCAATGTCTTGGTGAGAATATTGAAAAAATATGGAGATATCACGGTTGTGGCTCCTAAAAAAGGACAATCCGGCATGTCTATGGCCATTCCTTTGGGATTGGACAAGAAAATTTATGTGTCTGATTTGGAAATCCGGGACGGGATCCGCTATCAATGGGTGGATTCTACCCCTGACGCCTGTGTAAAATTTGCACTGGATGAGACCTTTCGCAACGATAGACCGGACGTGATTATTTCCGGCATCAACCACGGCACCAACGCGGCCACCGCTTCATGCTACTCCGGAACATTGGGAGCAGCGGCAGAAGGCGCCGTCAATGGAATTCGCGCCATCGGAGTCTCGCTGGACAGTTGGGACCCGGACGCAGATTTCAGTATCGTGGAAGAGATTTTCCCGGAAATTTTTGAAAAACTGATGAAGCGCGGCAAACAGATGGATCCCTTGTGCGGCGTCTATTACAATATCAACTTTCCGGATTTGCCCAAAGAGAAAATCAAAGGGATTTCCATTTGCAACATGGGCTTCGTACATTGGACGGATGAATTTGTCAAGAACGAAGATGGAAGCTACCATATTGAAGGCTTTTTCTCTGACTATAAGAGCAATCCTCCTACGGCGGACCACAGAAAACTCAAAGAGGGCTATATCACGATTGTCCCGCACAAAATAGACAATACGGACTACGCCGAAATGGAAGAATTGAGACAAATTTTCTAAATCGCGGATATGAGATATTATATCATTGCCGGAGAAGCGTCCGGAGATTTACACGGAAGCAACCTGATGAAAGGCCTCTATGCCACTGACCCTCAAGCGAATATCCGTTTTTGGGGCGGGGACAAAATGGAAGAGGTCTATCGCGCAAGCGAAGGCTCGCAGAGTGCGGAGCAGAACGCGAATGAGCAAAGCACTGAGCAGAGTGCGGAGCAGAACGCGAATGAGCAAAGCACTGAGCAGAGTGCGGAGCAGAACGCAAACGAGCAAAGCAAAGGAGGGCTGGTACAGCACTACAAGGCAACGGCTGTGATGGGAATCAGCGATGTACTTAAAAATTTAGGTCGCATTTCCCGCAATTTAGACAAGTGCAAAAAAGACATAGAGAGTTGGAATCCCGACGTGGTTATTTTGATTGACTACCCCGGATTCAACTTGAAAATTGCTGAATTTGCACACAAAAAAGGCATCAAGGTTTTCTACTACATTGCCCCCAAAGTATGGGCTTCGCGCGAGGGTAGAATCAGGAAAATCAAGCGCTTTGTCGATAAGTTGTTTATCATTTTCCCCTTTGAAATCCCCTATTTCACCCAAAAGGACATTCCTTTCATCTACAAAGGCAATCCCTTGATTGACGCCGTGGACAGTTCCCCTGCAATGAAAGAATGCCGCGAAGACTTTTTCAAACGCCACGGACTTACGCCCCACAAGTACATCGCCATTTTGGCCGGCTCACGCAAAGGCGAAATCTCACGAATGATGCCTGTGTGTATGGAAGTGGTAGACAAGCTTTGTCGAGAGTCCCAAGGAGAGGAACTGCATTTTATCGTAGCAGGAGCGCCCTCCGCCAAAAAAGAAGATTACCTTTCTTACATTGGAGAAAGGAAACAGGTGCATCTGGTCTTCAATGACAGCTATGGCATACTTAAAAACGCAGCGTGTGCGATTATCAATTCCGGAACCGCCTCTTTGGAAGCCGCGTTGATCGGGACTCCCCAGGTCGTATGCTGGTCAAGTTCTGCCTTGACGGTCTTTGTCGGACGAAAGATACTCCGCATTTTTGACCATATCAAATACATTTCATTGGGCAACCTAATCGTAGACAGACTCGTCTTCAAGGAGTTTATCCAAGAAGATTTCAATGTTGAAATGGTAACAGAAGAAATAGGCCGCCTGATGAGCGACGACTATAGACAGGAAATGCTAAAGGGGTACGCCGAAATAAGAAGCGCACTCGGAGGACAAGGCGCTTCAACGGCGATTGCCCAAGCAATGCTTACAGAATTGCAAAAATAGCTTCTCTGACCTGCTCGATAGAGCCCGTTCCATCCACCTCTTTATAGAGTCCCTTCTCTTGATAATACTCAATCAAGGGTTCAGTCTGTGAATGGTAGGTTGCAATGCGCTGACGGATAATACTGATATCGGCATCATCAGCACGTCCTTCAACGGCAGCACGACCCTGAATACGCTCTACAATCATTTCATCGGGAATCATGATAGACAGCACATTGCTGACTGCTTCACCACGCTCTGCCAAAAGATTATCCAACGAAATGGCTTGTTCTACCGTACGAGGAAATCCATCTAAAAGAAAACCGTCCACGCCCTTTACTTTCTCAAAATGAGATGCCATCATGCTGACAACCAACTCATTGGGAACCAATTTACCCTCATTGATTAAGCTGGCTGCAACTTTGCCAAGCTCCGTTTCGGCTTTGATTTCTTCACGCAAAAGCGCTCCGGTTGAAATGTGGCAAAGATTAAATTTCTCTGCCATGGCTGTGGCCTGGGTACCTTTTCCTGCACCCGGAGGGCCAAATAAAATAAAATACTTCATCATTTATTCCTCCAAATCCGTAATAACCCATCCACCTCCAAGGGTAGCGGTGTTAAAACGGAAGAAATCTATAGAAACCTTCTCCGCCATTTGCATTTTGGGGATGGTCAAATTCAACATACTTCCATTTTGAGAACGAACCTGGGCCTTCACTCGTCCCTTTTCTTCCTCAAATTTTACAATCTCGTATCCGGCGATAACATTCTGCAAGCCACTCTCCACTTTCTCAATATATACCTCTTTGGCATCCTCGTCCACCGTCCAACGACGCACACCATCACTGTAGATTTTCATAATACTCAAATCCAACACATAACAACTGTCCTGGATATAGAGTTTACCTTCGCCACTGAGAGTCATGTCATCCTGCGAGGCGCTATAAGTAAAATCTGCCTGGGTAAGGTATTGAGACAATTGTGCTGCCAAACTTGAGGGAAGCCCCTGAACGGAAGATTGACTGGAAGCCGTAGAAGCAGAAGTAGAGGCAGAAGCAGAAGCAGAGGCAGAGGCAGAGGCAGAGGCAGAGGCAGAAGCAGAAGCAGAAGCAGAAGCAGAAGCAGAAGCAGAAGCAGAAGCAGAGGCAGAAGCGAAAACGGAAACGGAAGAGAGCCCTGCACTGAAAAGAACAAGGCATACAACGAGAACGATGGATTTTCTACTCCGCATTACAATATCGCATCTAAAATAGCCTGCAGTTGTTGGAAATCCCCAATCAACACATCGCGGGGACGCGCTCCCACTTGGGGACCGACCACTCCGTGGGCTTCCAACTGGTCCATGATACGGGCCGCTTTGGCATAACCAATACCCAAACGACGCTGCACATAAGTCGTGGAGGCCGAACCGCTTTCCACCACAATGCGGGCAGCTTCCTCAAAACGAGCATCCAATTTCCCCACATCAGCAGTCGTAGGCGCGGCACCTTCCGAAGACTCTATAGGAGGTTCGGGCAAAAAGAAAGGCTCTGCACATTGCTTAAATCCTTTCTGCTTTCCAATATGTTTGGCGATAGAGGTAATTTCTTCGCCTGAAATATAGGCACATTGTACGCGCTGCATATCAGAAGCACCATTATACAGTAGCATATCACCCTTTCCAATCAGCTTCTCCGCTCCGGGGGAATCCAAAATGGTCTGTGAGTCTCCATGAGATACCACACGGAAAGCAATACGCATCGGGAAGTTGGACTTAATCAAAGAGGTCACCACGTCCGCAGAAGGTCTTTGCGTTGCCAAAATAACATGCAATCCCGCCGCACGACCTTTTTGCGCCAAACGAATGATAGCCTGCGAAATCCGACGGGCTCTCGCTTTGTCTTCCGCGCCGAATCCGGACATTGTCAAATCAGCATACTCATCGATAACTGCCACAATATAAGGGAAATAGCGATGCCCTTTTTCCGGATTGAGATGACGTTTGATATATTTCTGATTGTAGAGTTTCACCTGATTGACAGAAGCTTCGCGCATCAGACGATAACGGTCATCCATTTCGACACACAAACTCTTCAACACCAAATCCGCATCATCCAGACTGGTAATAATGGAACGATCCCTCATTTCCTCTTCGGATACCGGATTGGGAAGTACTGCCATATAGTGA
The DNA here is from genome assembly GCA_904501835.1 of uncultured Bacteroidales bacterium. GTDB lineage: Bacteria > Bacteroidota > Bacteroidia > Bacteroidales > UBA932 > Cryptobacteroides. Next base: position 20,308 of record CAJGBW010000003.1, on the reverse strand, counting down.
TCCATAATCGGAGCATAGGGCGAGAATTCCACCATTTTCGGGTCGATAAAGACAAATTTCAACTCCGAAGGATGCTTGGCATACAGCAAGGACGAAATGATGACGTTCAATCCGACTGACTTACCCATCTTGGTTGCACCGGCTATCAAAAGGTGAGGCGCTTCAGCCAAATCAAAAGTCTTGACCTCGCGGCTGATGGTGTACCCTATCGCAATCGGAAGTTCCGCTTTCGTATTACGGAACGAATCATCTGCAAGCATGGATTTCAACGGAACGATGGAAGGATGGGCATTGGCCACCTCCACGCCGACAGAGTCTGCCAACTTCACCACACGCAAATCCTTGGTTCCAAGGAAAACGCCCAAATCTTCAGCCACATTGCGGATTTGTGAGATTTTCACGCCCTCTCCCAAGGTAAGTTTGTAAAGCGTCACCGTCGGACCGGGAATCGCATGAACAGCGGTGATTTCAATTTTGAAAGTAGATAGACCCGCTTTAATTTTTTCACTGTTCAGATTGATTTCCGCTTGAGAAACCACATGTTGGGCAGAAGTATAATCATCCAGCAAATCCAGCGAGGGGAAAACAAATCGGGACATTTTATCCTTATAGTCAATATCCCTTACCAGGTCCTCTGTCACGTTCGTATCGTACGTCCCTCCCTCTTCGGTCGTGATAATCAAACCCGAAGACTGCTCCTGAGGACCTTCTTCCTGCTCGTCTTCGTTCTTCTCTGCGGGTGCCTCCCCCTTGTCTTCATTCTTCTCTACGGGTACCTCCCCTTTATCTTCATTCTCCTCTGCGAGTACCTCCCCTTCTTCCTCGTCGGTACCAGTTTGGGGATTTTCTTTCTTAAAGCTGAAAGGCTCTTTCGTACGAGGTTTCATCTTCAGGAAATCAAAATGCAAACTGCCCAACCATGTGAAAAAGGACGGGCGGACGATGGTTATCCACAAAACAATGAAGAAGAGGATAATCAAAAATGTGATGATAGGCTTGAATAAATTTTCCAGAAAAATAACGGTCGCAGCACCGCAAATACCGCCCAAACCATTCGGAAGCCAGGATTCTATACCCGCATGAATACCCACAAAGGAGAAAAATACAGACAGAATATAGGTCGCCGTAAAAATAAGGAAGAAGGAACGGAGCAAACGATATTTTTCGGGCGCAAACAATTTGGCTGTCACATAAGAAAGAAGGACAATCCAGGATATACCCGCAGCACCAAAAAGTCTTCCCACCATCAAATAAGCCCAACGAAAGCCACCTTTTCCGCCCCAATTTGCAATCTCCTTGCTGCTATCCATCATGGTCGGATCATTCAAGGCGCTGGCGTCATCCACCCAAGTAAATAAATAAGAAATCAGGGAAAGCGCAGTCGAGGCTGTAAAAATAACAAAGACAAGCCCACAGATTTTCCTGAATATCTCCTTTTGGAAATCAGTAGGACGGAATTGTAACCATTGTATTGTCTTTTTTGTTTTTTTGCTTGCCATTATTTACTGCTGGGTTTATGATGGTTTTTCTTGGGAAAGCGTCTGTTTTTGGCTGCTTTCTGCATGCCGCCTTTGAGAGGAACACCCGGTCTTGAGAAATTGGCCGCCGCGGATATTTTGCTCAACTCAAGTCCTGCCGGTACTTTAATACGTCCGTCTGAAAGCTTTTCTATATCTGAAAAAATTGTTTCATCCGCCACGCTGTCTTTGTTCCAAATCAGATATTGCTGACGCATATAGATAGCCAAAGAACGAATTAGCTCTGTTTTATTGTCATTATCCTCCAAACCGGCAATCAAATCAATGATACTTTCGATATTTCTGCCGTAATGAGTCGCTTTGACAGGCTTTTTATTGATTGGAACCTGTACAGGACGCGCAACCAGCTCGGATTTGACAGGAATAGGATAGGGAGCATCCACATCCAATTCAAAATCTGCGATAATAAAGAGGTGATCCCACAGCTTGCGCTCAAAATTCTCCTGTGTCTTGACATGAGGATTCAGAAGTTCCATGACTTTCACGACAGCACGGGCCTGTTCGGTCCGCTTGTTTTTATCCTCTATCTGTTTGAGTTGCTGCACCATATCATAGATGATACGGCCATATTCCGGAATACGCAATCGCTCGCGTTGGGTATTATAGTCTAAAATTTCGTCCATAGCCAACAAAGGTAAAAAAAATCCCCTACTATATCAAGTATAAATTTCAGTTTGAACCTCGTTGTCGGACAGATACCACAGATGGGTTACGACCCGTTTTCTTCCCATCGCCCGATAGGCCTCGGCATAGTTACGCATCTGGCGAGCATAAGAATTACGTTTTTCTCCGGTTTTATAATCGATAATGATGACCTCCGTACCATCATCCAGCACCCTGTCTGTTCGATAATCCCTGCCACCAGGCATCAAAATGGTCGCTTCATTGCGAATCTTATACTTGCCCGCTTTTTCAGGGAACCAGCCTTGTCTGTGGGCAAAATCAAGACGCGATTGAAGATATCTTCGCATCGGCTCCACTTCGTCTGAAGCCAACTCCCCGTTTTGCAGGGCTGCCTGTAGGGAACATTCCAAATCCTTGGGATAAATAACCCTTGACAAAATATCATGAACCAACGTACCATTAAGGCACTCCTGATGAGAAGACGGGGCATTTTCTGATGAAAAATAGTCTGCCGCATCCGCTTTCAGGCAAACACGCTCACCGCGAGAAAAAGAGGGATAACCATCGGCAGAATCCAACTGATTCACGTAGGTTTGCTTGTGTTTTTCTGCCCGTCTCTGCTCCAATTCACCATAGGTATAACAAAGCGAGTCTTCTTCTTCTTTTATCCACTCGGGATGCTCCTGTGCAAACTCCGACAAAAGTCCGGGAAACTCCTCTCCTGTGTTTTCGGCTATCACATGCAAGACCTGCACAGGACGGGTAAAGGCAACATAAACCACATTGAGATTATCAATATATTCCTGTCGTCTTTCCTGCTCATAAGCTCCTGTAAACAGACTTGAATGTGCCATTTTTTTGCCCAGCTGAACCCTATAAACACCCTTCAGGTCGTTCTCCAATCCGGTACCGGCCAAATCCGGAGCACACCAGATCTTTTCACTACTGCTTTCCACTCGTGAGAAATCGATTTTTTCAAGGAAAGGAGCAATGACATAAGGAGCCGACAGACCTTTTACCTTATGAATCGTGATGATATTCACGGCATCCTGCGAAGGCGGGGCGCTGATTTTGGCATCCGAATGTTCGATAAATTTAAGGAAAGCATGCAGGGAATTATCTCCGTTTGAACCAAACTGATGCAAGCAATCCATGAAACAACGGATATAGGAAATCTCTTGCTGGAAGCGCTCCGGCATATCTTCTTTAATGGTACGCAGAAGCAGTTCGCAGATATCTACCAAAGAATAGTTCGTAATCGCCGGCTCTTGATAATTGGGTAGATACTTTCGTATCAAATAATTCATGGCCTTATCGTTCGGATCATCCAAATGGGTAAGCAGGGCTATCATCAGACGAACCACAAAAGACGAAGACATCTTCAAAGTATCCGAGGTAGATACTTTCAGCCCGCAACGTCCCAGATATTCCGCCACCTCAACCCCAATGGCTCCTGTACGCACCACAATGGTTATATCATTGTACGAGTATCCCTTTTCACAAGCAGTCTGAATAGAACGATGAATAGCCGCCAATTCGAGGTGATTGATGGTTAGCTCGCTTCCTTTCTCCGGTCTGTCAATCAACTCTATTTTCACATACCCGCCCTCACGAGAGGATTTCTGCTCAACATCGTGATAGATAGAACTCAATAATTTTTTATCCTCGTCCGCAAGCGAGCGTCCTTCCGCCAAAGCCGCATCCATCTTCTCCGCCGCAAAGGCGAAAAACTCATTATTGAAATGCACAATATTCTGCCCACTTCGCCAATTCGTGTCTAATTCTTTTTTATCGTCAATATAATCTCTAAAATGAGCAGGAAGGGTCTGGGTCATCAAGGATGCATCCGAGTTACGCCAACGATAAATACTCTGCTTGGGGTCTCCCACGACCAGATTGCTATGCGCAGAAGCCACACTCTCTTTCAACAAGGGATGAAAATTATCCCATTGGGTATGAGAAGTGTCTTGAAACTCATCCAAAAGGAAATTTTCAAAACGCGTTCCCATTTTCTCATAAACAAAAGGAGTGTCCGTATCGGAAATCAACCCATTCAAAATATCATTGGTATCATCCAAAGTCAAGACATTTTTTTCTTTCATCAAAGCGGCGAGGGTTTGACGGACTTTCGATAGCACGCCAAAGCCATAAAAATGCCCCATGATGGTCTGAAGGGTTGTAATCAGCCTACCTTTCTGCTGAAGTTGTCTATCCAAATCAGCCAAGGCATCCAAAAGCGGCGTCAAATCCCCCAGCTTACTCTTATCTGCATTTTTGAACCAGGATTCATACGCTGCACGGCCCTCCGCCGTCAAAAAATTTCGCTGCGCGGCATCAGTAGGCTCAGGAACGTCTCCTTTAACCTGAATTTTCAAACCCAGATACAGGCCGAGGTATTTTTCGAGCATATTGCGGCTGCTGACAATCACCCCCAGACATTGAGCGCGGCTATCTTCACAACGTTTGGCTGCCTCACAAATCGCTTTTTTAGACAACTTTATCAGTTCCTCACATTTTTTCTTGAGTTCCAGAATGTTTTTCTCATCGTAAAGCGCATCTTCATCCACATCGGCAGCTTTCAAAGCCGATTTATAGGAGTCATCCGTCAATTCGTGCGCCACATTCAGCAATACAGCATCGGAAGAGAATTTTTCGCCATCTCCTACCCGCTCCATCGCTTGCACAGACAGCCAATCCAGCAAGGATTGATCGCCCTCTGCTTCATCCAACGAATCCAAAATACGGTCCACACTCTCATCCACAATGGCCTTTCTGTCAAGTTCCACCTGATAGGAAGCATAATAGCCTATTTCTCGCGAAAAAGCGCGCAAAACCAACTGAAAAAAGCTATCAATGGTACTGACAGAAAATGCACTGTAATCGTGTAGGATATTATTCAGGATTTTTTTAGAGGCTTGTTGCAGATTGTCATCGGTACAAGAAAACGTCTTTCGAAAATCCGCTGCATAATCAGAGTTTTGCGGACAACGAGCCAGCACATCCAATTCGCGTAAAATACGCTCTTTCATTTCGGCCGTAGCCTTATTGGTGAAGGTTACTGCCAGAATCCGCCTATATTTCAAGTCGTTCTTATAGTCGTTAAAATAGGCATCCAACAACAGACGGATATAGGTCTTCGCCAAAAAGAATGTCTTACCGGCTCCTGCTGAAGCGCCACGCAATAGTATCGTTCCTTTACTCATCTTCATTCGGCTTTATCCGTTATACTTTTCCACACAAATTCTTGAAATCGCAAATGGCGCATTTATTTTTATCCGCCTTGGCAATAAAGGGTTTCGCAGGGTCTTTCAATTCCTCCAATGTCTCTTTGACTTTTTGAGACAGTTCCGTATAGCCATCATTATCAATAGGATAGTCTTGAGGAATGTTTTGAGAAGAAAGGGCATACGGAACATACATCGTATTGCACAAGTCCTTGATTTTCACCTCGGGTTTTTCCTGACAAAAAGCGTAATCATACAGCAAGAACTGAATAGCTGCCTTCATTTTATAATCCGTCATGATTTTAACCACATTTTTCATCGTCAGACAAGAGGGGTCATCGCTGCCTGTCTTATAATCGACTATCCTATATTTATAAGGAACATCGCCTCCCACCACCTCATCAATTCTATCAATGATACCCGTAAAATTCATTCCCGCAAAATTACTCGGGAATCTTTTCTCCAATTCCACCAGACGAAAGGCTGTCGCACCATGCTCTTTAAGATAAGCAAGGTCGGCACGAAGCACATTTTGCACATAACCGACAATCACTTTTGACATAATGATATTACGTCCTTTCACCTTGCTTACATTCAATTTGTGCCGAATCAATGAATCCACTTTCCACTTGATTTCCTTCTCCCGCTTGAGCCAATTTTCCAAATAAGCCCGCTCAACGAGTTTTCCCCCAACAGACGACCAATCTCTGCTGTGAAGTCTGGCGGGATCAACATCAGCATGCATCATATCCTCACTGTGATACAAGGCACGCATCGTATTGTGCAACACGTCTCCCAGCATTCCCCCATCCAGATATTCTGAAACCTCACTCGGAGCCGAAATTTCCTCTATTTTAGCGTAATAGAATTTCATCGGGCAGGAAATATAGCTGGATAAAGAAGAAGCCGACATCACCAGCGCATTGATTTTTTCCATCATTTCGCCGGTTTTTTCCACCACGATTTCTTCCTCCTCGCGACTCCCCTCGGGCGACAACGATTCTGTCCACCATTGGATATCCGCGTTAAAATGATAATGAAGTTGCTTGATAAAACGGCTCTCCTCCCCTCGTTGCAAGCCTTCCGTACGACTATCATACAGCAACCAGACTTGACGGGCACGGGCTATCATTCTATAAAAATAATAAGCCCACATGGCATCCTGCTGATGATAAGTCGGCAGGCCAAAACCCAACCTCAACTCGGCAGGAATAAAGGAGGCACTGACACTCTTGCGAGGGAACACACCCTCACCACAGGAGAATATCACCAGATTTTCAAAATCCAGACAACGGGACTCCAACGGCCCCATTACCTGCAGTCCTTGCAAAGGCTCTCCCTCAAAAGGGATGGAGAGATTAGCCGTCAGGTTGGCCAACAGTCTGACAAAACTGGCGGGTTTAATCGAAAGATTCTTCTCTTCCAATTGATGAAGGGCCGCCAAATAAGACTTGGCAAAACCACTTTCAAAAGCGAGCGCCGGATTGGCTGAAAGTTTGGGAGCCACTCCCAATACCACCTCACGCAGATAGGCCGCAAGATGGTGCAATTGCTGGGCATCTGAAGCTTGCACATCCGTCAGAACCGGCCTGAAAAGCAAAGATGAAATCGGCTCAAGCTGCGATTGAGAGATATAATAGCCGGCCTCCTTCTTAATCGCATTGATGCTCTCTCTCTCTGGCTCTCCGATAAGCAACTTAAACACGGAAGAGGCAAAAAGGGGCCATACCGTCTTATGATAATAGTTCGCGCCTTTATCTTGGGTTAGGGATATATTCAATTGCATAGCCAATACCGTCTGCATAAACGAGAAGAACTCACTATGCTTCATCGGATACCCCATTGTCACATTGATAGACTCCACAGAGGGCGGAATGGCATTGAGCACTGGCATCAGAAGATTTTCATCGGGCAAGACCAAGGCGCAAGACTCCAAAGACAGTTTTTCTATCCCCAACTTATTCCATATCGCAGGGATTTGACGGGTCTGTCCCACATTGGAAGGAATCGGCAGCACATGGATTTGGGGTGTGGTTTCCACTTGCTCAATGGAGAAAGCGGGTCTAAACTCTTCTATATTCTCTTTCAAGAAAGAAGAATTGCTGTCATCATCCGCAATCCACTTTCCGGGAAAATCCCAACAGAACTCTGCCAAATGAGCCTTCTGAAGCTTTTTCAGTATCGCTTTCTCACAAGGCGTCAGCATATTGAGGCCCACAAAAACGAGTTTCTTCCGCTCGGGTAATTTATCTGAAAGGATATCGACCGCCGCCTGATTTTGAAAGCATTGATACGCATCACGATAAACTTTCCCCTCATACGACATGCCTTCCTGCTGCAAACGCTGATTAAACTGTTTGTAGAGCGGAGCCAATATATCCCAAATCTTTTTGAAATTCGCTTTGGCCTGGGATTTATCATTTTGAAGAGCAAAATGCCCCATGAATTGCTCCAGAGCCTTTCGCTGCTGCTCATTCAGAAACTCAAATCCGGACTCAATATCCCTGAATTCGGAAATATTGGAAAAGATTGCATCTGCCTCACAAAGATATTTATCCACATCCGAAAAATCCCCCAGCAAGGTATCACCCCAGAATATAAAATCATCCAAAGACTCCGCCTGCGGATTCAAATCCTTGTAACAGTCATACAAGCGCAACAAAAGCGACACGCGATCTGTCGGAAGCGCTCCGGCAATTTTATACAAAAAATCGTTGATAGTGAGCATCTGCGGCGCAAGAATCGGCCGCACAGCCATCTGCTTCAAATAATTTTGAAAAAACAGAAGGGATCGACGATTGGGAAAAACAAAACAGAGTTCATCCAAGGAAGGAAGTTCCGTGGAGGATGACTGTTCACTTTGCGCCAAATAATGCTGCGCCACCTGTCTCAAAAAAGGATTCATGGCTTACTCATCAAAACTATCATAAAAATCGGACAAAGCAGCATCCAACTGCCTTCTGTCCTTCTTGGTCGGTCGTCCGCTGCCGGGATCGCGTTGAAAAACCAAAGTTTCCACAGGACGAACCAATTTATTCAATTCCTCCGCAGGAGTAAGATTTTCGGCAAATTGGGCTACATTTTTTGCCCCCTGCCTTTTCTCCACCAACTCCGTAACCTGATAGGTATAGGTTACAAGTCCCTTACGAACAGAAATCACATCTCCCACTTTGAGTTCCTTGGAAGCCTTGACATCATTTCCATTCACACGCACCTTGCCTCCCTTACAGGCCTGTGTCGCTTCCGAACGCGTCTTAAAGGCGCGAATGCTCCACAAATACTTATCGATTCTTACACTTTCCATACGCACATAGGTACTTCCTTACAAATATAAGAAAAAACTTACAAACGTCCATTTTGAAAAAAAGTTTGATATTTTTTCAAAAAAAATTTGTCACTATCAAAATTATGCCTATCTTTGCATCCGCTTACGGAAACGAAGCAGCCAGTTTGGTGCGGTAGTTCAGCTGGTTAGAATGCCGGCCTGTCACGCCGGAGGTCGCGAGTTCGAGTCTCGTCCGCACCGCAGAAAAGAGAACGACTTAGTTTTTTGGTCGTTCTCTTTTTCGTAAAAGGTCATTTGACCGCCCCATGACACAACATAAAAAACCAATAACAATGTCTCTTTTCAGTTTCTTTAAAATGAGTGGGCCCTCTGCCAAGACTGTGCCCGCTGAAAAACAGGACAAACTCTACAAAAAGCTCCGCTTCCAGACATTTATAGCCGGTACCCTCGGCTATAGCCTCTATTATGTCTGCCGCACGGGTCTGAACGTAGTAAAAGGCCCTGTCATCGAGGATGGATTCCTTAACGCAACTCAGTTGGGTACCATCAGTGCTTGCCTTTTGTTTGCTTACGCCATCGGTAAATTCGTCAATGGTTTGTTGGCCGACTACAGCAACATCAAGAAATTCATGGCAACCGGTCTTTTGATTTCTACTATCACTAACTTGTTGTTTGGTATTACAGGTTTATGGAACATGGAGGTGGGTGTCGCCAGCGGTATGGTCGTTGCGCTTCTTTCCGGTCTTTGGGCTTTGAATGGTTGGACCCAGTCTATGGGTGCAGCCCCCGCTGTCATCGGTCTTTCCCGTTGGTTCCCGATTAAAGTAAGAGGAACTTTCTACGGATTCTTCAGCTCCAGCCACAACATCGGAGAAGGTCTTTCATTCGTATTCTGTGGTGCTTTGGTTTCATTGGCCGGTTGGCAATGGGGCTTTATCGGTGCTGCCATCGCCGGTGCCATCGGTGTTATCATTATCTTGCTCTTGATGCACGACACGCCTGAAAGTAAGGGACTTGCCCCCATCGAGGTATTGGCCGGCGAAAAGACCCGGGAGGAATTGGCCGAAGAAGCAATGATAAAAGAAGCAGGCAAAGAGGCTGCAGCAGCCGAGACTGCCCGCATCCAAAAGGCCGTATTCAAGAACCCCGGCGTGTGGATTTTGGCTTTGGCCAGCTCTTTCATGTACATCAGCCGCTATGCCGTAAATGGCTGGGGTACCTTGGTATTGGAAAGCAAAGGATTTGAAACGGCACAGGCAGCGATGATTATCTCTGTCAATGCTTGGTGCGGTATTTTCGGCACGGTTCTTTCCGGCTGGTTCTCCGACAAAGTTTTCAAAGGAGACAGAAAATATCCCGCCTTGGTAGCCGGTATCCTCAACAGTATCTCCATTGCGATTTTCCTCTATGGTGGAAACGAATTGGCTGTTATGATTCTCGCTATGATTCTCCGTGGTCTTGCTATCGGTGTATTGATTTGCTTCTTGGGTGGTTTGATGGCTGTGGATTTGGTACCCCGTAAGGCATCTGGTGCAGCACTTTCTATCGTGGGTTTTGCCAGCTATGTGGCAGCCGGTGTACAGGACGTCATCAGCGGTATATTGATTGACGCCAACGCAGTAGAAGTCGCAGGTAAAATGACATACGATTTCGATGCTGCCGGTATCTTCTGGATTGGCGCATCTGTCATTTCCTTCTTGCTTCCCATCCTCAACTGGCGCAGAAAACAACAGCAGATTTAATCAAAAATATATACTCAACAAAAATGGGGCGACTCACTCACGAGCCGCCCCATTTTTATAATCTTTTATACCGAAGCATTAAGCGCGACGCTTCATCTTGCCAAAGACACGGGCAAAAGCATCCCAAAGACAAGTCGGAAGAAGGGCGCGCATAATCAACAAGGAATAAGCGCCCATGCCGACAATATAACGAGAACAAGGACAGCGACGATTGACTGCTTTGGATATCGCACGCGCCACCACCTTGGGCGAAGACAATAAGTTGCTACCATATCCCAACTTAAACCAATACGCCTCATTCAAGCTCGCCTGCTCATAGGGAGTCCCCTTTCCATTTTCAGCCAAAAAATCTGCCGCAATCGGCCCCCAATTCGTCTTGATACCGCCGGGCTCAATCATAATCACCTTGATACCGAAAGGCTTGGTCTCTATACGAAGCGCATCACTAAATGCCTCCAAGGCATATTTAGACACGTGATACCAACCTCCAAAACCCAAGACACAACGTCCTGCTACGGAAGAGGTATTCACGATACGACCGCCTCCCTGCGCACGCATAATGGGAAGCACGGCTTTGGTAAGTTCCGCCAAACCAAACAGATTCACTTCCATTTGACGACGCGCCTGCTCCATTGTGACATTTTCAATAGCCCCGAAATGCCCATAGCCGGCATTATTTACCAGCACATCAATACGCCCCTCACGCTCCATGACAAATTGCACCAATTGCTGAATGGAATCCGAATCCGTCATATCCACATAAAGCGGCACACAGCCATAGTCTTTCAGCGGCTCCATCATTTCCACCCGACGACAAGCCACATACATTCTGTGGCCCTGTTTTCCAAGCATTTTTGCCGTAGCAAAGCCGATTCCACTACTGGCTCCTGTCAAAATAACAACCGACATAGGACTCAAAATAATGATTGTTGATTAAAAATCGTATCCCCAACCGAGATACACACCTACCTCTTTAACATTGATGCTGTTCCAATTCAAGCCGAAACGAAGCGGTCCCAAGAAAGTCTTTCTTCCATACTGCAAAGAAAATCCATATACAAAGGAATCATCGTCCGTTCTGAAATTCATTTGCTTGAAATTATCCGCCTGATTCAATGTAGAGGCCGTCAAAGTAATAAAATTCTTCTCGGCGAAACAATAACGAAAATCTACATTCGCGGTAGCCACAATGGGTTTGAATTCGTTTACACCCGTAAAACAAGGCATAGCCCTATGATGAGAGGTAAACAAGCCATTGACATAGCCGCCTATATAGTTTCTATCAAAGAAAAGAATTTTATCATAAGATTCCGACACAAAACGCCCCCTGAGGGCTGTCGTTATGGAGAAATTCCCTATAGGAAAAGAGCGAGAGAGCTCAATGGCCGCAACATGATAAGCCGGGAATGTCGTCTCCGGAGAGGAAGGTATGCCATTCTGATTGAATTGATTACTGCCAAAAACAAGGTCATAATCCAATTTCAACAGACTACCGCTCTGGGTAAAGTAATTATCATCGCGTGTATCAAAGGTCAATCGCCCGATCACTTTTTGGTGGATTTGCCAATCCATGCGTGACACATCATTGAGATTGTAATACGGGATATTACCTATATTAATCCCTGCATACGCATCCAGATAAGGCTGTTTCAAGGTACGAACCAGAAAACTCAAATCGTTGGTCCACATCCTGAAACGTTTGGCATACGCATTGTCTGAAGAGGCTGAAATATAAGAATGATTTGAAGCGTCGATATCCGCATAGCGCGTATCAAAGATGACACAAAGTTTCGGACCGGTCTTAAAACGGTAAGCATATTCAATATCCAGGCTCGGGCACAGTCCCAACTTGATTTTGGTATCCAATTTCGATCCATAAAGACGATTGTCCCACAAACCGACATGAAGCGCCAAAGAAATCAAATCCTGCGAATCCCCTCTGGCTCCCAGACCGACACGATGCACAGGGCCCTTCCGACAAACAAAATTCAAATCATAGGGCTCCGCAGCCCCTGTAACATGATAGAAGACATTCTCGAAACAACCGGTCGCATAGATGACGGACACTATCGCTTCCAATTCCTTTTTGGTATAGGGTTTTGACAAATCCAACTTCAAGCGATGTCTGAAATAATCCTGCTCATCCTGATTGATTCCGGTAAAATTGACAGAGCGAAAATAGATGGAAGTCTGCCCGATATCAACCGCTTTTGGCGCAGACAACTTCGTCCCAACAGCTCCCGTCTTCATCGCCACGGCGTACAATTCATCTATATGGTGTCTTGCCTCATAATAGCCGCGCGCAATGATATCGGAAATTTGTTCAGAGGAAAAACTCATCATGTTATATCCATCCATATCGGGATGAAGACTCACATCGATATACTGGAGATTGTTTTTATAAACCTCTGCTCCCATCATCGTGACAATCTGCATGCTTATATCCACAATGGTATTGACATTTGTCGTCGATGCGGAAGAGTGCGAAAGATCCACAGCAATGATGATATCCGCCCCCATCGCTTTGGCTATATCCACCGGCATATTGTTGCGCACACCTCCGTCAATCAGCACCGCCCCTTTTTCACGCACAGGCTTAAACAAGAAAGGAATACTCATGGTGGAACGCATGGCGCGTATCAGACTTCCTTCCGTCCAATTCTTTTCACGACTTGTCACCAGATCTGCCGCCACACAGAAATAAGGAATGGGAAGATTGGCAAAAGAAATACTGTCCTGATACCCCACCGTCAAGGAAGAGAGCATATTATTTACGTTCAGACCATACAGATAGCCATCCGGAAATCCCAAGCGAAAAGGCTTCGGCAGAGAATTTTCAGCATAGAAATAATCATCCTGTACGATACGATTCATCCATTGCTCATTCTCGTAATAAAAGGGAATACTCAATACAAACTGCTCTTTGTAAGTCTTATCCAGATAACTGGTGTATTTCTTATCCACCTTATCGCTCATCATCACACTCCAATCGATAGAACGCATCAGCGAATCCAGTTTTTCGGCCGAATATCCCATGGCATAGAGACCTCCGACCAAACCTCCCATACTCGTCCCCGTAATAAGGTCAATAGGGATATTCAGTTCCTCTATACATTTCAACACACCGATGTGTGCGGCACCTTTCGCACCGCCTCCTGCCAACACCAGCGCAACGGTAGGACGATTTTCTTGCTTTCGCACAGAATCCAACTTATGCCTCATAAGAAGCACAGCGGCACTATCTCTCTCCGGGTCCACAGACGGGAGGGAGAACCAATTATTGTCAGCAAAGAGTTCTATCCCTATACAAAAAAGGAATACGAAAAGCGCCCAAACTTTTTTCACTAGAAATGACTATAATATATTTTGGAAAAATTCCGGACGATGATAATCCGGCTTTTCCGTGCTGATGGGCGCCCAGCTTACATAGTGCGGACGCGCAAGAGCATCGGCTATCTTATAAAAATTCCCCTTGGCTTTAACGGTTGAAAAATCCTTCAAGTTACTCTTCCAGAACGCTTCCACCGGTATTTCCAAAGCAAGCGTCCATTCTTCGATGTGCTGCTCTTCAAAAACCACGCCTTTGCCCAAAGAGGGTTTGCGAATAATTTTATCCATCACCTCTTGCGGTGCATGCTCTGCCGAAGAACGATCTTTGCGGTATCCCAAGAGAATAAAACCGTTACAAGAAGCCTCCAAATTGTAGTACTCCTGCTCCCCTTCAAACTGAATGAAGAATTCTACGCACGAATCTTCCCACACTCTGTCATTGTCAAAAGTACTGCGCGCAATACTGCGGTCCTCACGCACCTTAAAATTGAGTTGGAGCGTATCGCCTGTATTCTCCAAAGAAAATGAAACCTCAGGGCAATCCGGAAATTGCTCCGGCCAATTAATTACAGCTACTTTATCTTTCATGCGCGCAACAAGTCTTTTACGATATTCTGCATAGTCTCATACTGCGCCTCCATGCTGCAAAGCAAGGCATATTGAGAACGCGTACGCACCAAGTTGTGCTCGGGATATTTAATTTTATAATAGGTATCACCATTGATATAATCCATCAAGAAACGAAGTACCTGTTCGTAGGTGATAAAACGGCCGGAAAAAGCGAGATATTCCTTTTCTGAATCCGTCAAGGTATCCTTTCTTTCAGAGAGATAACCTTTGATCCAAGCCTCAAACATCTGGATATCCATGGCTACATTTTCATAGTTGGGATCATCTTCAAAAGTAATGTTGGTATAAGAACGCAACGCATCCCCCACATCATTGAGCGAAGTACTGCTCATTACCGTATCCAAGTCAATGGCGCAGAGAACAGAACCATCGGTATTGAACAGAATGTTGCTGATTTTGGTATCGTTGTGCGCAACCCGCGTCGGAATGGTTCCATTTTGAATCAAAGCATAAAAGTCACTCATTTCCTTACGGCGCGATTCAATCCATGATATTTCCTCCTGCACCGAAGCCACACGGCCCGCCTTGTCTTCGCGGATGGCCTTGTCCCATTCCTCAAAACGATAGGCCATATCGTGAAAACCCTTCAAGGTCACCGCGAGGGTCTTGTCAAAGTCGGCCAGCAAGGTCTGGAAGCGCCCGATGCCCACACCGCCCTGATAAGCCAAATCCACAGTATCAGCCTTCACATAAGAAAGCACCCCGGGAATCAAGGTACATACCGCCCAGAAATTCTCTCCGTCCTGATAATAATATTTTCCGTCAATAGTAGGGATAACCGTCAAGGTCTCACGGCTCGGGTCGGCGACTTTCGCCTTGATATGCTCGGTCACCGCCACAATATTGTCCATCATGGCAGGAACATCGGGAAAAACCAAATGGTTCTTGCGCTGTAAAATGTAATCGGGCGCCTCTCCTTCTGTTTTGACAATCAGGGTATCATTGATAAAGCCCTCGCCCATCGGCTTGACTTCCAGAACCTTACCCTCTATTTGAAATTGCTGGATGATTTCTACAGGAGTCATATTATTATCATTTATGGTTGTTAATTAAACAAATCTTTCAAACGGTCAAAGAAAGAACGGTCTTCGTTATTTTTCTCGGTCGGCTTGAAATTATCACTCATATCGAGCTGACGCAAGATATCTTTCTCTTCACGAGACAATTTTTTAGGGATATACACCACATAACGGATATACATATCACCCCGACTGGAAGAATTTCCATAAGAATCGATCTCCGGCAATCCTTTTCCGCGGAGTTTCACCATATAACCGGATTGCGTACCCGGCTCCACTTTGGCCGTATGGGTGCTTCCGTCAATACAAGGAATCTGCACCTCGCATCCCAAACAAGCCTGTCCGACCGTCAAAATTTTGGTATAGAGCAAATCGGCGCCATTTCGTTTGAAATCACGGTTGGGAATTTCCTCCACAACCAGAAGAAGATTACCATTGACTCCGTTATTCTTGGCCGCATGTCCTTCTCCGGGAATGGTAATCTGCATCCCATCCTGCACACCTGCAGGGATACGGACACGAATGGTCTGACGTTTACGAATCAGGCCGCTACCATTACAGCTTTTACAAGGATTATTGATGATTTTACCCTCACCGCCACACTGTTGGCAAGTAGAGTATTGTACGGTCTGCATACCGAAAATACCGGTAGATACCCTTTTGATTTGTCCGGTACCATGACAAGCCGGACAATCTTTAATATCGGATGAATTTTTGGCACCTTTGCCGCCACAATCAGGACAAGAGGTATTTCTATCCAAGGTAATTTCCTTTTCACAACCGCTGGCAATTTCCTCCAAAGTCAATTTGACACGCGTACGGATATCACGGCCGCGCGGCGTACGCTGACGCTGACTTCCGCCGCCAAAACCGCCGAAACCACCAAAATCAAAACCTCCGAAACCGCCAAAGCCACCGCCGAACAAATCGCGGAGAACATCGTTGACATTTTCCCAGCCGCCACCAAAACCGGCACCACCGGCAGCACCATCTACACCGGCATGTCCGAACTGATCATAGCGAGCTTTCTTCTCTGCATCACTCAAGACAGAATACGCCTCGGAAGCCTCCTTGAATTTCTCTTCAGCCTCCTTTTTTTGCGCCTCCGTATCATTCAGGTGCTTGTCAGGATGGTATTTTATCGCCAACTTTCGATAGGCGCTTTTGATTTCCTGCTCGCTGGCATTCTTGCCAACGCCCAGGACTTCGTAATAATCTCTTTTTTGTGCCATATTAAATTCCTACAACAACTTTTGCATGACGAAGAATCTCTCCGCCCAAGGTATATCCGGTCAAAGCCACATCAAAGACCTTTCCCTTCATCGCCTCATCCTGTACAGGGAATTGAGCCACCGCCTCGTGGAAATCCGTATTGAAATCCGCGCCTTTCGCCTCAATCATCGCCAAACCCTTTCCTTTCAAATAATCCAGTAATTTATTGAAAATCAACTGAACACCCTCCAAAGAAGATGAATTCTCTCCCTCTGTCTGCTCCAGCATCTTGATGGCTCTCTCGCAATCATCCAACACGGGAAGCATTCCCTTGATCAAGTCAGCAGAAGCGGTCGAAATAAGTTTGAGTCTATCTTCTGCGCTATGACGTCTGAAATTTTCAAAATCCGCCATCAACCTCAAATAGTCGTTCTTATCCTCCTCAACCTTCTTCTTCAACTCTTCATTTTCCTGTTTCAGGCCTTCATTTTCTTTGGTAAGCAATTCTTCTGCCGTTTCCACCACGGTCTCTTTGGCCTCTTCTTTCTTATTTTTCTTTATTGACATAGTTCTTTTATTTATAACCATAAAGCCGGACGACAAATAGCTTGCCACCGGCTTTTTACTGACAAAATGTCATAATTTTAACTTTCTTGTTCGCTGACTTCTGCGTTTCCGTCCTCACCCAACATGGTACAGGTACCATTGAAGGAAGAGCCCATTTCCACATAAAGTTTACGGGTTTTAAGGTTGCCGTTAATCTGGCAGCCATTGTGTAAAGACAGGGTATTCTTCACCACTACATCCCCTTTCACTTTTCCCCAGAAATCCAAATCGGAGCAAACTATATTTCCCAGAAAAGTAGCGGATTCACCGATTACCACTTTGCCTTCCGACGTGATATCTCCTTCAAAATCGCCATCCACACGGATATCGTGCGGAGATACCATCGTTCCTTTGAAGAACGTACCCTCTGAAATACGGCTGACTGTATTTACATTGATTTGTTCCATTTTTGCCATACATTTATAAATTTTAATATTTTTCTACTTAAGATCTTTTCCGTGACAGTTTTTGAATTTCTTACCTGAACCACAAGGGCAGGGATCATTGCGTCCTACCGTTTTCTCTACCTTGAGCGGCATATTGCTCCTCTCCTGAGGGCCATTGGTCACCATATCGCTGCGGCTGGTCTGGAAACGGCCGGGATCCTGTTTGCGGATAGGAGCCGCCTCACGAGCCTGGGAAGCATCCCTCAATGGAATTTGCGCCAAAAGCAGGAAGGACAGAATGTTCTTATCCAAGTTTTCCAACAACTCGGTAAAGAGGTTGAAGCTCTCTAACTTATACACCAACAGCGGGTCTTTCTGCTCGTAAGAAGCATTCTGCACAGACTGCTTCAAATCATCCATCGCCTGCAAATGCTCTTTCCAGAGATTATCGATTTGGATGAGCGTGATATATTTCGCCAAGGTGCGACCGATTTCCTTACCCTGGGTCTCATAGCATTTCTTCAGATTGAAAGGCAAAGTCAAAGGATTGGTACGACGGCCATCGGTAATAGGCAAAGCGATATTGACATACATTGAGCCATGCGTCTCATACACCTCTTTAATAAAAGGATATGCCTTTTCAGCCAATGAATCCATACGACGGGCGTAGATATCCTGCACACGTTGGAACAATCTCTCCGCCAACTGACTGCTTTTTGCCTTGTTGTAGAATTCCTCGTCGAAATCGAGGTCCACAGAAAGCGTCGCCATCACATATTCAGAGAAAGACTCAAAATCATAACCGCGGGCATTTTCAACAATGATTTGAGACATATCCTGCATCATATTGAGTACATCGATTTCCACCTTGTCACCCTGCAAAGCATTGCGACGTTTGGTGTAAATCACCTCTCTCTGGGAATTCATCACGTCATCATATTCCAACAGACGCTTACGGGTACCGAAATGGATTTCCTCCACTTTCTTCTGGGAATTTTCAATCTGTTTGGAGAGCATAGGACTTTCCAAGGCCTCATTGTCAGGCATACCCAGACGGTCCACCAATCCGGCAATTCTATCCGAGCCAAAACGACGCATCAATTTATCTTCCAAAGAAATGAAGAAAATGGAAGAACCCGGGTCTCCCTGACGACCGGCACGACCGCGCAACTGTCTGTCCACACGACGGCTGTCATGACGCTCGGTGCCGATAATGGCCAGACCACCGGCCTGACGCACCTCCTCGGAGAGTTTGATATCCGTTCCACGACCGGCCATATTGGTCGCAATCGTCACCATGCCTTTCTGACCGGCAAAAGCTACCACTTCCGCCTCGCGAGCATGCTGTTTCGCATTGAGAACCTGATGGTTGATACCGCGCATACGCAACATACGGCTGACTTTTTCAGAAGTCTCCACATCCGTCGTACCCACAAGCACCGGACGTCCCTCGTTCATCAAATCAGCAATTTTCGCCACCACGGCATTGAATTTGGCCGCTTCGGTCTTATAAATCAAATCCGTCTCATCACGACGGGCAATCGGCTTGTTGGTAGGAATCACCACCACATCCAATTTATAGATACTCCAGAACTCACCTGCTTCCGTCTCTGCCGTACCGGTCATACCGGCAAGTTTGTGATACATACGGAAATAGTTCTGCAAAGAAATGGTCGCCATCGTCTGGGTGGATTCCTCCACCTTCACATTTTCTTTCGCCTCAACCGCCTGATGCAAACCATCGCTCCAACGACGTCCTTCCATGATACGACCGGTCTGCTCATCGACAATCTTCACCTTATTGTCCATAATGACATAATCGACATCCTTTTCAAACATCGCATACGCCTTCAGCAATTGGTTGACAGTATGGATACGGTCGCTCTTCAAAGCGAAATCCGCCATGATTTCATCCTTGCGACGCTGTTTCTGCGCCTCATTGAGATTTTCCTTGGACAACTCTGCCATCGCCGATCCCACATCCGGAATCACAAAGAAATTGGGATCATCCAAACGCTGACTGAGCACCTCATGACCATTGTCGGTCATATCGATGGTATTCTGTTTTTCATTCAAGACAAAATACAAAGGGTCGGTTGCAATATGCATTTCCCTTTCATTGTCCTGCATATAGTAGTCCTCCGTCTTCTGAAGCAAAAGTTTGATACCCGGCTCACTTAAATACTTAATCAAGGGCTTGTATTTAGGAAGACCTTTGTATGCACGGAGAAGCAAGAGACCACCGTCTTTCTCATTTCCCTCGGAAATCAATTTACGGGCATTGTTCAACACCTCCACCACCAAGGCGCGCTGCTTGTTGTAAAGCTCCTGCACCATGGGGCGGAACTCCATAAATCGTTCAATATCACCTCCTTCGCTACGTGATGCACGGCCTGAAATAATCAAAGGTGTACGGGCGTCATCGATCAACACAGAGTCCACCTCGTCCACAATTGCAAAGTGATGCTTACGCTGAACGAGTTCACCCAGATCGGTCGCCATATTGTCTCTCAAATAATCGAAACCGAATTCATTATTGGTACCAAAGGTAATATCACAATTATAGGCAGCACGACGTTTGTCCTTTTCCATGTTGGCGTCATACTTATCGATACAATCCACCGACAAGCCATGGAACATATAAAGAGGGCCCATCCACTCGGAGTCACGTTTGGCAAGGTAGTCGTTGACAGTTACCACGTGAACACCCT
>CAJGBW010000002.1 GCA_904501835.1 uncultured Bacteroidales bacterium | reverse complement strand
CAGGCCATCAAGCTTTAGCTTTATTCTATCTTCATTATAGTACTTCAGATAGGCTTCAAGTTTCTCTCTGAAGTGATCTAATGACTCAAACTTCTGCAAATATAGCAATTCAGACTTAAGAAGGCCAAAGAAGTTCTCCATTACAGCATTGTCTAAGCAGTTGCCTTTCCTAGACATGCTCTGGGTTATTGTGTTCTCCTTCAGCAGTTCCTGATACCTTTTATGCTGATACTGCCACCCCCCTGGTCAGAGTGTAATATGGCATTGCTGTTGTTGCCGATCACATCAAGAGCCTTGTTCGCCATCTCCATAACCATCTCAAGCACTGGACGTTCGTAGATGGTATAGCTTATCAATTCACCATTATACAGATCCAAGATCGGAGAAAGATAAAGCTTTCTGCCAAATAATGAGAACTCTGTTACATCTGTAACTAACTTAGTTCTAGGAACGCTAGCATGGAAGTTACGTTCAAGAAGGTTAGGAGCTATCTTACCAACCTCTCCTTTATATGAACGGTACTTCTTGATCCTCACCTCGCACTTCAGTCCAAGTTCCTTCATTAGTTTGCGAACTGTCTTTCCGCTCACAATATAGCCTTGGTTACGGAGCTCTGCCTGGATCCTACGATATCCATAGCGACCTTCGTTCCGATGGTATATCTCATTGATAACCTGACGCTCAATCTCCCATTTGTCACGTTTCTTATCCATGCTATAGTAGAACGTCGAACGAGCCATCCCCTTGATTTTCAGCATCAAATCAAGACGATGTTGTGACCTTAGTTCTTGGATGGCTTCTGCCCAGTCGCGTGTAGACGGGCTTCTTTTTCTTCTACTAAGGCCCTCACTTTTTTTAACAATGCGTTCTCAGCTTCCAACCACTCATTCCTACGACGCAATTGTTCAAGTTCATCTAATTCATCTTCTGTATATATGCGCTTCTTTTTTGACATGCTATGTGCATTTTTTCTTTGTAGTCCATCATAGCCATGTGACTTATAGGCGTTTACCCAACTTTTCAGGATGTCAGATCTAAGACCATATTTCACTGAGGCTGACATCAAAGGTAGGTTATTCTTGACAATATCATCTACAATAACGCATTTTTCGTCATATGTTCGTCTTCGGGAAGGGAGAAGATTCAATTCGCCACCCCGAATATATAACTGATACCATAAGCGTAAAGAATTGTGACTCACCTTGAGTTCTTTGCAAATGCTGTTCGCACTTCTGCCTTCCTTCAACAGGCGAACAGCCATCACCTTAATTGGATACTTTGAATCTTTCATGTCGATTTCTTTAGTGTCCAACTTTTGGGGCGCAGTTCAAAAATGACGGTCTATCCACAGAAATAGCTGTTTTTGTAGACAGGATGGCACAAAGCAGGCTGATTGGCCCTTTGGCGTGAGCTGCGTTGCCTGATTTGGCTTGTCATTATCGACTGTTCATCGAAAGATTTTGGAAAACAATAAAATGCGAGTATATTTACATTTTGTCCGAGGCCGTCATTCCGACAGACGCCAAAGGGCTATAACCATGGAAATACATAACAAATTATACTTTCAATATGACAAATTATTTTGCAGATACGAAGCCGCATTACGAACTGCTGGATGGGCTGCGTGGCGTTGCGGCCATTCTTGTGGTTGTTTACCATATCTTTGAAGGGCTTGCCTTTGCACAGGCGACCGACGGAGTAGGTAGTGGATTGATTACAACGCTGAATCATGGCCACATTGCGGTGGATTTTTTCTTCATCTTGTCGGGCTTCGTGATTAGTTATGCCTATGACGACCGTTGGGGGAAAATGTCCCTTGGCGGATTTTTTAAGCGCCGTCTGATACGTTTGCACCCCATGTTAATCATGGGAGCCGTGATTGGCGCCGTCGCTTTCTTTGCAGTCGGGTGCGAAAGGTGGGATGGAAGCATTGCTCCTACCAGTTGGGTGATGATTGCTTTGTTATTGACTATGTTTATGATACCGGCCGTTCCGGGCGTGCCCTATGAAGTGCGTGGCAACGGTGAGATGTTTCCGCTCAACGGTCCCGGCTGGTCCCTTTTCTTTGAATACATCGGCAATATCTGCTACGCCTTTTTTATGCGAAAAATGTCCACCAAAGTCTTGGCTGTCTTTACCTTGCTGCTGGGCGTTGTTCACGCGTGGTTCTTTGTCGGAGACGTATCGCAGTACGATATGATTGGCGTGGGTTGGACCATCGACGAGGTGAATTTCTGGGGCGGATTTATCCGAATGCTTTTCCCGTTCAGTATGGGAATGTTGTTGGCGCGTACCTTTCAGCCCAGAAAAGTAAAAGGCGCCTTCTGGATTTGCACCTGCGTGCTCATCGCTTTGTTTGCCGTGCCTTATATCCCTTCCGCTGAAGCTAACCCTATCAGTCTCAACTCTTTGTATGAATTTGTGTGCATCGCATTTGTCTTCCCTGTCCTTGTCTGGCTCGGAGCATGCGGTTCGGCAAGTGGACTGACCCAAAAAACCAATAAATTCCTTGGCGACCTGTCGTATCCCCTCTATATTGTGCATTATCCCATCATGTATATCTTTTATGCCTGGCTCATCAAAAACGATGTCTATACCTTGGGCGAATGTTGGGCGATTGCACTTGGGGTTGTTGTGGTAAGCATTGGGCTGGCTTGTCTTTGCCTCAAACTTTATGATGAGCCTCTGCGTCGTTGGCTGTCCAAGACGCGCAAATAATGTCGTCTTCGCCATTTCAATAGAAGGTCGAAGTACTTCTTTTTCCGAAAAAACGTGCGCCAAGTCAGGCAATTTTCTATATTTGTAAAAATTATGAGTATGAAAAAGATATTTTTGTTTTTAGTAATGTCCATTTCGCTGGCGTGTTCTACGCAGGAGCGAAAAGTCAGTGTGTATGACGTGGTTCCTTTCCCCAACGAAGTTCAGGAGGGCGAGGGTGTATTTAATGCACAAGGTGCCGCAGTATGCTGTTGCGGCGAATTGGATGAGGCTTCACGCAATGTTGTGGAGGCATTCGCACAGAAACTTTCAGCCATTAGCGGGGTAGAAAGCGCTAGCGGCGCAGAATCGTCTTGCTGTGAAGAATCTACCTGTGGTGGAAAGAGTGTTTGTTGTGGGGAAACAACCTGCGATGCGAAAACGTCTTGCGGCGCAAAAGGTGGATTTGCTTTTGTGTATGACGAGACGGTGGCGAATGAGGCTTATACACTGGATATTTGCCCCGAGGGTGTGACGGTGAAAGCGAGTGGTCTTCGCGGCTTTAATTACGCGATTCAGACCCTCAAACAACTCCTTCCCGTGGAGATTTTCGGCAACACTCCCGCTCCGAAAGCTGCGTGGACCCTGCCTTGCCTTTCCATTCAGGATGCACCCCGCTTTGCTTACCGTGGTCTGCATCTTGATGAGGGACGCCATTTCTTCGGTGTGGATGCCGTGAAACGTTATTTGGATATCATGGAGGTACACAAACTCAATAAATTCCATTGGCATCTTACCGAGGATCAGGGATGGAGAATTGAGATTAAGAAATATCCCCGTTTGACAGAGGTGGGTGCGATTCGCAAAGGTACCTGTATCAAGAAAGATTTCTCTTCAACCGACGGCGTACCTTATGGAGAAGGTTTGTGGTATACCCAGGATCAGATTCGTGAAATCGTGGCGTACGCCGCTGCCAAAGGCATTGATGTGATTCCTGAAATCGACCTTCCCGGTCACATGGTGGCTGCTTTGGCCGCTTATCCTGAATTGGGTTGTACCGGTGGTCCTTATGAGGTGTGGACCCGTTGGGGCATTTCTGAAGATGTGCTTTGTGCCGGCAATGAGAAAGTCTATGCTTTCCTCGAGGATGTGCTCACAGAAGTGTGCGATTTGTTCCCTTACGAATATATCCATATCGGTGGTGACGAGTGTCCCAAGGTACGTTGGGAAAGTTGTCCGAAATGTCAGGCTAAAATCAAGAAATTGGGCTTTAAGGACAAAAATGGCGAGAAAGCCGAGCATTTCCTTCAAAGTTATGTGATTACCCGTATGGAGAAATTCTTGAACAAGAAGGGACGCAAGATCATTGGTTGGGATGAGATTCTCGAAGGAGGTATCGCACCCAACGCAACCATCATGTCTTGGAGAGGAGAGAAAGGTGGTTTGGAGGCAACTCGTCAGGGCCACGATGCCATCATGACGCCGAACACTTACTACTATTTGGATTATTATCAGTCCAGGGATATCGAGAATGAACCTTTTGGTATCGGAGGATATCTTCCGGTTGAAAAATGCTACTCCTATGAGCCTTATCCTGCAGATATGAGCGATGAGCAAAAAGCGCATATCCTTGGAGTTCAGGCAAATATGTGGACAGAATATGTTGCGACTGAAGACCATCTTCAATATATGGTGCTGCCTCGTCTGGCCGCTTTGTCAGAGGTGCAGTGGTGTGCTGCCGACCGCAAGGATTGGACGCGTTTCCAGGAGGCGGCTTACAAGTTCTGCCAAATCTACAAAACCATGGGCTACAATTATGCCACGCATATTTTCCAGGTGAAAGCAGAGGTGGAAGCACAGCCGGCAGAGAAAAAGGTAATGGTGACGCTGGACGCTCCCGATTGCGCTCAAATCAAATATAGTTTGAATGGCAGAACGCCGGGAATATGCGCCAAGACTTACACTGAACCTTTGTGTATCGACAAGACTTGTGAGCTCAAGGCCGTGGCTTTGACCGAAGGGATTGAACCCCGTGAACTGGTGGCAAAATTTGATTTTCATAAGGCTGTCGGCAAAAATGTTACCTACTCTTCCAAACCTCACAGAAAGTATTGTGCGGGCGCCCCGAACAGTTTTGTGGACGCGGTGAGAGGCCCGGCCATTTATAAAAGTGTAGAGTGGGTGGCTTGGAGAGAAAATCCCGTTGATATTACCATTGACATGGAGGGAAATGTGTCATACAGCAATGTTACGACCGGTTTCTTGAGTTCAACCCCTTCTCATATTTTCTTCCCGCAGCGTTTGGAGATATCCACCTCCGAGGATGGTGAAAATTTTGTGGTGGTGGCTGCTGCCGATTATGAAATCGAGGGAAAAGCCGATGCGGACGCTGTGAAGGATCTCACGCTTTCTTTCCCCGAAACTTCCGCTCGTTATCTTCGATTGACGGTCGCTCCTGTTGCTGCTATGCCCCAATGGCACGATGCGGCAGGAAAAGCCGCCTTTGTCTTTATTGACGAGATTATGGTGAATTAGTGCATTCACGACTAAAGGCTGTAGATGATGAAAAAGATTCTGATTCCCTTGTTGCTGCTCTTTGTGCTGTGTCCGGCTCACGCGCGTGTCGTGTCGGGAAAAGTGACCTGCGGTAAGAAGGGCTTGGCCAAGGTATTGGTGACGGACGGTGAGAATTTTGCACTCACCTCTTGCAATGGAAAATACTCGATAGAAGTTGATGATGACGCTGAGTTTGTGTATATCATCACACCTGCCGGCTATGTGGCGGATTGGTCATCAGGCGTTCCTGCGTTTTACCGAAAACTGACGGGGGAATCATTTGATTTCGATCTGCAAAAACATTCCGTTCCCAAAGCCTCCGCTAAAAATCGTTACCATATTCTGGCGGTTTCCGACCCTCAACCCCGTCGTGAATCCCATTTTCAGCAATTTCTCGGTGCCCCGCTCTCCGACCTGGTTCAAACGGCTGCCGCTTTGGATGCACCGGCGGTAGGCGTTGTCTTGGGAGATATTTGTTTTGATGTGTATGAGTTTCAGCCGCGCTGGAAAGAGGAGATTGTCCGTGTGGGCATACCTTTCTATCCGGTGGTCGGAAACCATGACCACAATAAGGCTTATATCGTTGAAGAAGAGGCGATTAATACCTACCAAGAGAATTTTGGACCGGAAAATTACGCCTTCTTTTTAGGAAAGGATTTGGTGGTTGTTTTGGATAACATTATCTACAGCGGCCGCCATAATTATGTGTTGGGCTATACGGACGAAAGATTGGAGTGGTTGGAGAAACTTTTGACTTATGTGCCTAAAAATGCCCATGTGTATATTGCACAACACTCTCCGCTCAATGGTCGCTACTATGCCAATATGATTAAGAATCATGAGAAGATATTGGATTTGCTCAAAGAGTATCAGGCGGTTTTCCTTTCCGGACACAACCATACCAATGGCGTTTTCCAGTACAACGAGCGTGCGATAGAACACAATGTCGGCTCCATTTGCGGTACACATTGGGATACCTATCACTGTGCGGACGGAACGCCGTCTGGCTATAAGGTTTTGTCAAAATCGGCCGCTAAACTTTCCTGGTATTACAAATCGGTCGACGAGCCCAAGGATTTTCAATTGGAAATTTTCCCTTTTGGAAGCACCCGTCTTCATCCCGAATCCCTCATTGTCAATGTCTGGGATTACGATGACAAATGGAAGGTGGAATGGTACCAAGATGGAGAATATAAGGGCAAAATGGAGCAGGTAGACGACTATTCTCCCATTCATACGGAGGAATTGCGTAAAAAGTATGAGGGTACAGGTAAAACTCCGTCATCCTATCGCCATACCAAGAAAGCGCATCACTTTTTCAAGGCCGATCCTGTCGCCAGCGCTTCAGGAAATGCATCCCTTGTCACCATTGTCGTGACAGACCGTTTTGACAATGTCTATAAAGAAGAGTTAAAATTTTAAGATTATGGCTGCCATACACATTAATAAAGAAGCGTTCGTTAAACGCGTATGGGATTTTGTAAACTCTCCCGGCGAGTGGAAATTTATAGGCGACAAGCCGGCGATTATTGATTTTTATGCCACTTGGTGCGGCCCTTGTCGAATGATTTCTCCTATTTTGGAAGAATTGTCTGAAGAGTATAAAGGCAAAATTGACATTTATAAGGTGGATACGGATGAAGAAAATGAACTCGCATCCGTTTTCGGTATCACCAGCATTCCGACCTTGTTTTTCTGCCCCAAAGAGGGAAAACCCATGATGATTCGTGGTGCTCGTCCCAAAGAAGACTTGAAAGAATTGATTGAAAAGAATCTTCTTTGAGACTGACTTTGATACTCGCGCACGCGGCTCTGTTCTGCTCTTCTCTGATAACTTGGGCCTCTGCGCCGGGCGAGTATCAGACGGTTCAATCAGATACCCTGCAAGCCGTCAATATCTCTGCGCTGGCAACTTCATACCAAATGGAGTCTGCGCCTGTGTATCAGATGGAGCGTGCCCAGATTGAGCAGACAGGACGAACAGAGCTGTCCGATTTGCTGAATCTTTTCCCCGGAGTCAGTTTGCGGGATTATGGGGGATGGGGTGGAATCAAAACCCTCAATGTCCGCAGTCTGGGGAGTGCTCATACCGCTGTGGTCTATGATGGGATCGACTTGGGAAATATGCAGAATGCCCAGGTCGATTTAGGTAAAATCAATATCGATCAGGTCGAACAGCTGCGTTTGGAACTTGCCGGTTCGGATGAGTTGTTTCGCAGTGCTTTTCAACAGCTCTCTCACGGTGTCTTGCTTTTGGGGAGTGTAGCGCCCCAATTTCCTACAGATAAGGCCCGCAACTATCATCTCGCAGCGCAAATGTCAGCGGCTTCTTTCGGAACTTGGTCTCCCTCTCTGCATTATGAACAGAAATGGTCGGAAAAATGGTCCACACGCCTGTCTGCTTCCTATCTTTTTTCGCAGGGCGATTATCCCTATTGGGTGGAAAATGGCGGACATTCCTATCAGCAGACTCGTTTGGGCGCCTCTATGTGGCAGGCAGATGGTGCCTTGGATATTTATGGCGATTTAGGTCCGAAAGCGGGGAAAATTCAGGCAAAAATACTGTATTCTCAAGAGGATAAGGGACTTCCGGGTCCGGTCATACTCTATACGCAAAATCCTACGGAGCAACTTGCGACGCGAGATGTGCAGGCGCGTGTACAATGGGCTCAAAACTATGGAGCGAAATGGCGGGTGAAAGCAGGAGCTGGCTATGCGCTCTCTCAAACGCGCTATCAAGATGCGAATCCGGCTTATTCCGAGACACAAGTGGATCATTTTGCCCACCAAAAAATAACCCTCGATGCGGTCGCTGCCTACCAGTTGAATCAGCATTGGGACTTTTCTTTGGCGCAGGATGTATATCTGGCTCATTTAGAGACCGATATGCCAAATTCTGTCTGTCCGAGTCGTCTGTATGCACTCTCTGCGTTTTCGGGAAAATATACCCGTGGAGGCCTTCTTGTCAAAGCGACGTTGGGATTGCATTATTTGACGGAGCGTCTTGATGATAAGAACTCGGGGACTGGCGGTAGCTTGCAGGGGAGTACCCAGTTGCGTTTTACCCCGTCTTTAAGTGCTTCTTACCGCTTCAACGATGCTTGGATGCTGCGGGCCAGTTACAAGAATGCCTGTCGTATGCCCACTTTCAATGACTTGTATTATGCCCGCGTAGGCAATCGTAATCTGCGCCCTGAACAGGCAGACCAGGTGAATATCGGCACCCATTGGATGAGTTCTTTTGGCCTGGATATGTCTGTGGATGCCTATTGTCATTATGTCCGTGATAAAATTGTTGCCATTCCGACTCTTTTTGTGTGGAAGATGTATAATTTAGGACGGGCTTTGTCGGCCGGGGCCGATCTGTCTTTGCGCTATTCACATCGTTTTCATCCTGCTGTCGCCACCGCCCTGCAAGCCAAATACTCTTATCAATATACGGCGG
This sequence comes from uncultured Bacteroidales bacterium, assembly GCA_904501835.1. Taxonomy (GTDB): domain Bacteria; phylum Bacteroidota; class Bacteroidia; order Bacteroidales; family UBA932; genus Cryptobacteroides. The sequence goes on along the minus strand of CAJGBW010000002.1, from coordinate 45,277 downwards.
ATATTACGGACCCCCACAAAAAGTCCTACGGCTTGCCCTTGCCCTATACCCCTGCCCATAGTGCCGGTGCCACGCTTTCTGTCTTGACCCGTTGGGTGAATCTCAATTATTCGTTTGATGCTCTTTCCGAACGCTATGCCCAGGCGCAGCCCCTTGAATCGGCCAAACTTTCGCCCTATATGGTGCATTCTTTGTCAATAAATCGTAAATTTGTATTCAGATATTTTCAGCTCCATTTGAGCGCCGCTTTGAATAATATAGGAGATGAATCCTACGAACTTGTGAAAAATTATCCTATGCCGGGGCGCAATTTCAAATTGAGTGTGCGTATTGTATTGTAAAACATTGATAATATGAATAATAAACTGATTTTACTTTTCTCTTCCGTCTTGTTTCTGACTGCTTGTGAGTCGTTGTATAATGACCCTTGGTACCAGATTTCAGACAGTTATCCCGATAAATATTATGCCATTTTGAATAATGGTAGTTATGGCATGAGCGATGCTTCGTTGGGAAAGTACGACCGCAAGAATCTGACCTATTACTACAAGGAATTCGAGGTCGCAAATGAGTTGAAGTTGGGAGATACGGCGCAGGATATCATTCAATATGGAGACAAACTGTATGTGTCCGTCAGCGGTTCCAAAACCATTTTTGTCACGGATAAGAATTTCAAAATCATCAAGACGCTCTCTCCGGATCAATGTCAGCCTCGCTATTTTACCTCCCATGAAGGAAAGGTCTATGTTTCTCTGTATGAGGGCTATTTGGGAGAAATTGATACGCTGGATTTCAGCTTCCGCAAGGTGAAAGTGGGGCAGAATCCTGAAGGTATCGTGATGCACAAAGAAAAAGTGTATGTGGCCAATTCCGGCGGGATGAACTATCCATACTATGCCAATAGCGTGTCAGTCGTGGACCCGAAAAGCCTGACGGTTGAGGATAGTCTCAAAGTGAATACCAATCCCTGTCGCTTGTTTTCGCGTGATAAGTATCTCTATATTCATAGTTATGGAGATTATGATACGATTGAGCCGAAATTGGAGGTTTATCAGGACGGGAAACTTTCCGATACGGGCTACAAAAATGTGTCTATGGTGGCTCAATATGACGATGCCATGTATGTCCTGACCAATGCTTATGAGAGCGAGGGGGCCCATATCTATATGCATAATGCTGCCCAAAATACCCGTGTGGGCTCGTTTTTACCCGCTGGAGCGATTTTGTTGGAGGCCTATTCCATTTCGGCAACCCGTTATTTTCTATGGGTAGGTTGTTCCGATTATGTTACGACAGGAGATATTCTGATGTTTGACAGGCTTACGGGACAATATAATATGAGTTTTGATGCTCGCGGTATGAATCCTCAAAAAGTGATTGAGATTCAATAAGATGGCTTCATTGTTGGGATTGCTCTATGTCTTTTTGTCGGGGATTGCTCTGCCGATAGGAGGGGTTCAGATGCAATATCTGTGGCGCAATCAATTGGGGGACGTCTATTCCTTGGGCTTGGGCTCCGCCGCTTGTCTGGGTGCAGCCGTCGCTACGATGACTTCCTGGTGCAGTCTGACCATTGGCAGTTTTATCTGTACCTTGCTGGCGACCTTGATTTGTTTTTTGGTGGCTCTTCGTGTGGATACGCGCCGACTCATTACCTTTGGTATTCTCTTCGGGACCTTTATTGGTTCGTTGGGTACGATAGTCGTGACCAATGCTCCTACCGGAGAACTTATGAAGAAATACTATTTATGGGGGGCTGCCAATTTTAATATCGAGGGTGCCAGTGTCTTTGATATCTCTTTTTCTCTCTGCCTTTTTGTCATGGGACTCTTTGCTTCCTTCTATCTGTCAAAGGATTTGACGCGGCATTATGAAGGCGAAATAGAGTTCTCTCCTATGAAGAAAGCCTTGACCCTGCTTATGATTATGTGTCTGGTGAGCAGCTGTGTCAGTCTTTGCGGTCCCATTGGTTTTATTTCTTTGGGCGTTCCCAATTTGAGCCAGGTTCTTCACCCCGGCGGGGATATACGCAGGCATTATCTGCTTTCTTCCCTTATGGGCGTGGGGCTTTTGCTGCTGACCTATTGTGTGGTAAATTATGTGAATTTCGGTATTTATCTGCCGGTCAGTGCCACGATGGCCATTTTAGCTCTTCCGCTGATGGCTCTGTTATTTATCAAAGGAAAATCATAGCATATTATCTTTATGCAAAAAGGAGGATGACCGCGTTTAGTCACCCTCCTGTCAGTTATGCTGTTGTGTAAAATCTATTTTACATCATGCCGCCCATACCCGGGTTGCCCATAGGCATAGCGGGCTCTTTCTCGGGAAGATCGGCAATCGCACATTCGGTCGTGAGGAACATACCCGCTACGGAAGCGGCGTTCTCCAAGGCTACACGGCTCACTTTGGTCGGGTCGATGACACCGGCTTCAAACATATTGACATATTCGTCCGTACGTGCGTTGTAGCCGAAATCGTCTTTTCCTTCGCGAATCTTCTGGATAATCACACTGCCTTCCACGCCGGCATTGGCAGCAATCTGACGCAAAGGCTCTTCAATGGCGCGGGCTACGATGTGAATACCTGTCGTCTCGTCCTCGTTGTCACCTTTCAAATTCTTCAAGGCTTCAGAAGCGCGGATATAGGCTACACCGCCCCCCGGAACGATACCTTCTTCTACAGCAGCGCGGGTCGCACTCAAAGCGTCTTCCACGCGGTCTTTCTTCTCTTTCATTTCTACTTCCGTAGCGGCACCTACATAGAGAACAGCCACGCCGCCGGCCAATTTGCCCAAGCGCTCCTGCAATTTCTCGCGGTCATAATCAGACTTGGTGTTTTCAATCTGGGTGCGTATGCTCTGTGCGCGCTCGGCGATGGCTTCTTTATCACCGTTGCCATTGACGATGGTCGTGTTGTCCTTGCCGATAACGATTTTCTCGGCAGAACCCAACATGTCAGGCGTGCAGTTTTCCAAGGTGTAACCGCGCTCTTCTGACACGACGATACCTCCGGTAAGGGTGGCGATATCCTGCAACATTTCCTTGCGGCGGTCGCCGAAGCCGGGAGCTTTTACGGCAGCAATTTTGATAGAGCCACGCAACTTGTTTACAACGAGAGTGGTAAGTGCTTCGCCTTCAACATCTTCTGCGATGATAAGCAGGGCTCTTCCTTCGCGGGCAATCGGCTCCAAAATAGGAAGAAGGTCCTTCATCATAGAGATTTTCTTGTCAGTTACCAACACTTTGGGATCATCCAAAACGGCTTCCATCTTGTCTCCGTTGGTCATGAAATAAGGAGAAATGTAGCCTCTGTCAAACTGCATACCCTCTACCACTTTTACCTCGGTCTCTGTACCTTTGGCCTCTTCTACGGTGATAACGCCGTCTTTCTTTACCTTGCTCATGGCGTCAGCGATGAGTTTGCCGATATAGTTGTCGTTGTTGGCGGAAATGGTACCGACTTGCTCAATCTTGGCATAGTCTTCTCCCACCTCGCGGCTTTGTTTACGCAAATTCTCCACTACGACAGCAACGGCTTTGTCAATACCGCGTTTGATGTCCATGGGGTTGGCGCCGGCTGTCACATTCTTCAAGCCGACATTGATGATGGCCTGGGCCAATACGGTTGCGGTGGTCGTACCGTCACCGGCCTGGTCGTTGGTTTTGGAGGCGACCTCTTTTACCATCTGGGCGCCCATGTTCTGCATGCGGTCTTCCAACTCCACTTCTTTGGCTACGGTCACGCCGTCCTTGGTTACTTGGGGGCCACCGAACTTCTTGTCAATCACCACGTTGCGTCCTTTGGGACCCAAGGTCACTTTCACGGCATTTGCCAAAGCGTCTGCCCCTTGCTGCATCTGCGAGCGGGCATCTACATTGAATTTGATATCTTTTGCCATATTGATTTCTGATTAAAATGTGTCAATTTGAATTAAAGGGTTGCCAAAATGTCCGATTGTTTCATGATGAGGTATTTTTTATCCTCAAAAGTCACCTCGGTACCGGCATATTTGCCATAAAGTACAGTGTCGCCCACTTTTACTTCCATGGTTTCGTCTTTTTTTCCGGGGCCTACTGCCACCACATGGCCCAGTTGGGGTTTTTCTTTTGCTGTGTCAGGGATAATAAGTCCTGATGCGGTTCTGGTCTCGGCCTCTTTGGGCTCAACCAACACTCTGTCTGCTAAAGGTTTAATCATAATGGTATAATAATTTTATCTGTTTCTTTCGTAGAAATAGGGTTTCTATGACACTCTCTTACACAAATCAAGTGCCAAATGCAAAGATATGACATTTTGGCAGAGAAAAAAAATTGCTAACTTTGTATGATAATTAAAACCAACTGTATGAAAAAGACAGCCATCATGTTGCTGCATTGCCCGGACCAGCAGGGTATTATCAATGAGGTAACCCGTTTTATTTCGGATAACCGAGGCAATATCGTCTATCTTGACCAATATGTCGATATCATCGATCATCGCTTGTTTATGCGTATTGAATGGGAATTGGAAGATTTCTTGATTCCCCGTGCCAGTATATATGAGTATATCAACACCATGATTGCCCAGAAATATGATATGGTCTTCAAGGTGTATTTCAGTGATGTGCGCCCCAGAATGGCCATTTTTGTCAGCAAAATGAGTCACTGTATCTATGATTTGCTGGCGCGCTATAAAGCAGGGGAATGGGATGTGGAGATTCCCTGTATCGTATCCAATCACGAGGATATGCGATTTGTCGCAGAGCAGTTTGATATTCCCTATCATGTTCTTCCGGTCAAGAAAGACCATTCCAATGCCGCTGAGGTGGAGAAAGCGCAGATGGAACTGTTGGAGAAGGAGAATGTTTCCTTTGTCGTTCTTGCGCGCTATATGCAGATTATCGGTGACAATATGATTGCCGCTTATCCCAATCATATCATCAATATCCACCATTCTTTCCTTCCGGCTTTCATCGGTGCGAAGCCTTATCATCAGGCCTATGAGCGCGGTGTGAAGATTATCGGAGCGACCAGCCACTATGTAACCAATGAATTGGATGCGGGCCCGATTATCGAGCAGGATGTGGTGCGTATTTCTCATAAGGATACGCCTGAAAGTCTGGTGGCGAAAGGACGAGATTTGGAGAAAATCGTCTTAAGTCGTGCGGTGACCAAGCATATCGAGCGTAAGATTCTTACCTATAAGAACAAGACCGTCATCTTCAATTAGGCTTTTTATGTCGGTGTATCGTTCTCTTTCGCCTGCAGAATTTTCCGATTTGTCGTCACGTATTCTGTATGAAGATAACCATTTGCTTATTGTCAATAAGCGAGTGGGAGAAATTACGCAAGGGGACAAGACGGGAGATGAATGTCTGGCAGAGACTTATAAGGCCTTTATTGCCCAGCGAGACCAGAAGCCGGGGCAGGTGTTTATGGGGATTCCTCATCGTTTGGACCGTCCTGTCAGTGGCTGTGTCATCTTGGCAAAGACGTCCAAAGCGCTGGAGCGGTTATCGGCTATGTTTCGTGAGGGGAGTGTGCACAAACGCTATCGTGCCCTTTGTTGCGCGCGTCCCAAGGAAGAGGAAGCCTTGCTTGAAGATTATTTGAGCCGCAACGAGAAACAAAATAAATCCTATGTGGTACGCGGAGGAGAAAAAGCAAAATTGGCTCGCTTGAAATACCGTTATTTGTATAGCACCGAGCGTTATCACATGATTGAAGTGGAATTGCTCACCGGTCGTCACCACCAAATTCGCTGCCAACTTTCACACGCAGGTTGTCCCATCAAAGGCGATTTGAAATACGGTGCTCCCCGCAGCAATCCCGACGGAGGTATTTCATTGCACGCATACAGCATTACCCTGCTGCACCCAGTAAAAAAAGAAGAACTTACGATTACTGCTCCCTTCCCGAGTTCGTGGAAAGGAATTCAAGAAAAATAAACAACAACTATAAAACCAAGTATCATGAAAAAGATTCTCTCAACTCTTTTATTTGCCAGCATTTTGGTATTCTTGACTGGTTGTGGTGCTCCCACAAAACTGAGTCAAACCAGCACTGGCCGTTTCCAATACGAACTCGAGGGTATCAGCAATGGCTCACAAGGCACATACCTCGTAAAAGTATGGACCTACTCTAATGCCGCAAAGGTGGACATTGAAATCTGCAAGAAAAATGCAGTTCATGGTGTTATTTTCAAAGGATATCCCGCTCATGGAACTGTAAGACCGCAAAATCCCCTTGTCAAAGAACCCGGCGCTGAACAGCAATTTGCCGATTATTTTGACAAATTCTTCGCTAACGGTGGAGAATATAATAAATATGTAAGAGTTACTGGTGGAAGCCAAGAAGTCATCAAAGTAGGCACCTCCTACCATGTTGGCATTATGGTTTCAGTGTCCAAAGATCAACTCCGCAAAGCCCTCGAAGCTGCAGGAATTGTGAAAGGACTTGGATATGGATTTTAATTTGTGTCAAGTATGAAAATCAAATTTATCGCATTGGTGGCAAGTTTGCTTGCTTTTGCAGGATGCGGCGTTACGACTTCGCTTACCTATTACGACGCTGCTCCTCAACTTATCAGATCAGAGTTTGACGGCACCTATGTCATTCGTGCCTGCGGTATTGATAAAGATGCTGCCTCGGCCATGATTGAGGCCCAGAAAGTAGCCGTATATGAGGTAATTTTCAATGGAGTTGTTTCCACCTCTTCTACAACCAGTTCGTTAAAGCCGTTGGTAATGGAAGTCAACGCCAAAGAGAAATACCAAGATTATTTCAATCTATTCTTCGGAAAGGGCGAATATCGCAAATACTGCGCTACGGGAGACAGAAGGAGTGGCTCTAGCACTTACCAAAGAAGCAATCAAGAAGTTAAGTGCTTTACCAATGTTACCGTGAATGTAGCCGCACTCAAAGAAAAACTAAAACAGGATAACATCATTAAATAAGTAAGCCATGATTAAGAAAATTACTTTGTGCCTCATGGCCATGGTTATGGCCACAACGGCATTGATGGGACAGGCCAAGAAGCCGACCATTATGGTTATTCCCAGCGATAATTGGTGTAACAAGAATGGATATGTGCAGACCTATGACGAGATGGGTGTTCAAAAAACCGTATCGGATTATAAGGCGGCCTTGACAAATAGCATGGATTTGAAACTCGTGATTGCCAAAATGAACGAGTTGATGGCAGATAGAGGCTTCCCCTTGAAGGATATGGAGGCCACATTAGCCAATATTGAAAGACAGCAGGCAGAAGAAATGCTTATCACAAGCAAGGAGTCTGGCTCACAAGTAGCAGAAAGCCCTCTTGACCGTTTGAGAAGAGTGGCCCAAGCAGACATTCTCATTGAAATCAGTTGGGATGTGACTTTCCAAGGCCCCAAATCTACCCTCACCTATATTATGAGAGGTATCGATGCCTATTCCAACAAACAAGTAGCCGGTTCCTCAGGTGCCAGTGCTCCCACCATTTCGGCAGAGCCCGTTGTGCTATTGGAAGAGGCCGTACTTTCTCGCATCGATGAGTTCAACGACAGATTGCAAGCACACTTTGAGGATATGTTCACCAATGGTCGTGAAGTAGCCCTTGATATTCGTGTATTTGACAATGGACTCGGCATTGATATGGAAAGCGAATTCAATGGAATGGAATTGGCCGAAATCATTGAAGAATGGATGGTAGCCAACACCGTTATGGGTCGTTTCACCAAATTGACTGGTACCGAAACTCGCCTTTCTTATGAGCAAGTACGCATTCCCCTTTACAAAGAAAATGGTGCTGCCATAGACACAGAAGGATGGGCCCGTCAATTGAGAAAATTCCTTCGTGCTGAGCCCTACAATCTTCAAGTTAAAGTAGTGCCCAGTGGTTTGGGAAGATGCATATTAATTATAGGAGAAAAGTAGTATGAAAAAGATATTGTTTAGCCTTATTGGAGCATTCATCTCAATCGCTATGTTGAATGCACAGTCCAGATTGCCGTTGAAAATATATGTTGAAGATATGCCTGCACCCTTCCCGGCCAACGCCAAGGTGCAAATGACCAACAAAATCAGCCAAATGCTGACCGCCAACGGTATTGCCTCTACAAATATCTACAACAACTTTTTCATCACGGTTGTTGCCAATCCGGTAGAAAAACAAGTTGTAAATGGTGCCCCTACACAGATTGTACAGGAGTTGGATTTTAATTTTTATATCGTTGATGGAGTACGAAAAATCGTATTCTCTACTTATTCAACTTCAGCCAAAGGAGTAGGAAGCACTGAAACCAGAAGCTACCTTGACGCCATTAAACGAGCCAAAATCTCCTCTTCGGGAGCAGCTGCCTTCATTGCGGAAGGTAAAAAGAAAATCATTGCCTATTACGAAGCCGAGATGGAAAATATCTTTGCTCGTGCCAAGGCTTTGGCTCAACAGAAGAAATTCGACGAGGCGTTTTATGAGTTAAACGGCATTCCCACAGAGTGCTCTCAATACAGTGCCAGCCTTGCTTTGGGTAATGAAATCTACCAGAGTTATGTAGATTATACCGCTCAACAAAACCTTGCACAAGCCCGTTCCGCATGGGCCGCAGAGCAAAATTCTCTCGGAGCAACCATCGCGGGTAAATACTTGGCAGAAATTCTTCCCGAGGCCTCTTGCTACAACGAAGCCATGGAACTTTACACAGAAATCAAAGCCAAAGTTCGCGAAGACTGGGAGTGGGAAATGAAGAAATACCAAGACGGTATTGATCTTGAAAAACTAAGAATTGCCTCTTGGCAGGCAGTCGGAGTTGCATACGGAGAAAATCAGCCGGATCAAACCGTCACGATGAATTGGATCAGGTAAGGTAAGACCAATGAAAAAACTATTCTTTTGGGCCAGCTTATGCATGGCCCAGTTTGTTTATTCACAAGAAAGTGATTCTCTGCAATTGGCAAGACAAGCAGAGATTGAGGCACACAATGCCGCTGTCGCAGAACAAATGGACTACGACAGAAGTGCATTAGCAGTGGCTATGATTTATCATGCGGAAGATGAGTTTGCTGCGGATATCAAAACCGCATTTGAAAGCATGCCCTTCCCCGACAAATACGACAAACACGATATTGGTCTGAATGTCATTGACAACAGAAATATCCCCCAAATTTCCAGCCGTCAGAAATACGGCCTCATCAAAGCCCAATTCGGCAAAAACCTAAATGCAAATGATGTACGCATCAATGCGTTGGGTTTGGAAAATGTTTTGAACCGACATAGAATCGCCAATTATATGATTGCCAAATGGTTTGGCTTATATGAAAGCGAGGTTTGTAATGTAGAGTTAATCAAAAAAAGAGGTCACTACAATGCCACCGAATTAGACATAGCCATCGCCAATCAATCGGCGAGAGGGTTGGCTATGTTGGCTGACGCGGGTGAACAATTGATTGGCAATACCTATTTGCTCATTAATGATATGACTTATGTTACAGCCGAAGAGAGAGCCGCCGCAGCCAAAGTGGGCATGTCTATTGCGGGTAGCATTATCGACGGACTCTTGGGCACCTCTTTTGGCAGAAATTTAAGCAAAACAGGAGCAAAAATTGCAGACTCTTTCACCGGATTTACCGTAAAAAATCACAGTTACCTTTTCCGCTTACAATGGAACGAGGAGATTGCTGCTATTTTCTACAACGAATACTACTTGACCGAACCAGACGAGGAAAAATTGAAAAAATTCCTTGCCGACGAGCGTTTCCTCCTCAAATATGTTGCCCACGAATATGAGTATAGCGAAAAAAGCGTACTGAAAGGAAAATACAATAGGCACGACCTGGTAAAAATCATTTGTAAACGTTCTATTGATAAAAATATTGCGGCTTTACAACTTCAATACGAGGACTTTAAGGTTAAAACCCCTATCTATGAAGTCGTGTATAATGAACATGGCAGAGTGGAAGGTTATGCGGTGAAAATTGGCTTAAAAGAAGGCATCAACGAAAGGTCAACCTTCCAAGTAGTAAGAAAGGAAATAGACCCCATAACCAGCAAAACAAGTTATCGCTATGTTGCCACGCTCAGGGCGGTAAGAAATAAAATTTGGGACAACCGATATATGGCAACAGAAGAGAAGGAAGTCGGCTCTGAACTGCCCTACACCACCCTTGTAAAAACCTCTGGTAGCGAGATACTCCCGGGTATGTTGGTTATCGAAGGAAGATATTCCAAAATCAAATAGCTAGTTGCCTTTCTGACGGACAAAAAGTATCGCCATCAAGGGCGATTTGAAATATGGGGCGCCTCGCAGCAATCCCGATGGGGGAATTTGTTTACACGCGTATAGCGTTTCTTTGCTCCATCCCGTAAAAAAAGAGGAGTTATCCTTGACAGCTCCCGTTCCCACCACCTGGAAAGGAGTGAGAGATTAAGCTTTTTTCAGTTTGCGGTAGGAGCGCAGCCCGTAGAGGGTGACAATAGCAAAGCAAATCAGCGGCAGGACAAAGGACACATTGACGGCCGGGTGACCTGAAATCGTCCCCATATCGATGATGGTGCCCTGCAAAGGAGGCATGATGGCGCCACCTACAATCGCCATTACCAGAAATGCTGCTCCCAGAGAACTATCCTGACTTTCCACGTTTTCAAGCGCAATGCCATAGATGGTGGGGAACATCAGCGACATAAAGGCTGAAATGCCGACCAAACAATACAAGCCCGGCATACCGACAATGAGTATGGCCCCCAAGGTGCATATCATTGCGCCCACGCCAAATATCGCAAGGAGAGAACGCGAATTGACATACTTCATCAAGAAGGTACTGATAAAGCGACAGCAAAGGAACATAGCCATGGCGAAGATATTGAAGTTCTGCGCCGTTGCTTTGTTAATGCCAAGATTATCTGCATATTGGATAATGAAGGTCCAGACCATGATTTGTGCCGCCACATAAAACATCTGTGTCAGCACGCCCTCGCGGTATACGGTATTGTTCCACAAGCGACGGAGGGTAGCCCCTGCGCCATCCTGCTTTTCAGAAGTGGATTTTTGCGGCATTTTTTTCAAGGCGATGATGACAAACATCACCAGTACGACCAAGCCCAACATGACATAGGGATTGCGTATCACCTCAAGGTCGTGCAGGCGGATTTCTGCCTTTTCTGCTTCGCCCAAGCTATGGAAGAAGGTATTTCCCATCGCGTCACGTCTGTCTGACCACAAAGAGGGAAGCACCACCAACGACGCCACAGCCATGCCCGAGAGTGATCCTAGCGGGTTGAAGGCCTGTGAGAGGTTGAGTCGGCGGGTAGCGGTCTCTTTGGAACCGAGCGAAAGAATGAAGGGATTGGCCGTCGTTTCCAAGAAAGCCAATCCGAAAGTCAAGATATAAAGTGAGAGGCAGAAAAATAGGAAATTCTGCATAGACGCTGCCGGAATGAACAAAAATGCACCGATGGCATACAATCCCAATCCCAAAAGAATGGCGCTTTTATAACTGAATCTGCGGATAAACAAGGCTGCAGGAATCGCCATGGTGGCATAGCCGCCATAGAAAGCGCATTGTACCCACGAAGCTTCAAAGGCAGACAACTCCATGACGGTCTGGAAAGCTGCCACCATAGGGTTGGTAATGTCGTTGGCAAAGCCCCAGAGTGCAAAAAGGGAGGTAATCAGTATGAAACTTACCAGATATTTCTTTTCAACGAGTTTTGCTTGCATAAACAGGGTGTATTCTATTAAAGTACTTTGTATAAGGCGCGAGCGTGGTATCAAGCCTTGCGCGGTTCAAAAATTTTAGGAGTTACGCTGCGGCGTACGACCTCGCGTAGTTCGCTCATATCGGCAATTTCTCCTGCGGCCATGGCTTGTACGAGGATGTTGCCCATTGCCGTTGCTTCCACAGGACCTGCCCATACAGGAATGCCCAACGCATCCGCCGTCAGTTGATTGAGCAGATTGTTTTGGGAACCACCGCCGATGATATGCAGGCGTGAGGGCTTCTGCGGCAGGATTTTTTCAACGCCATCAAAAGCTTCACGATACTTGCTTGCCAGGGATCGCAGCACACAGCGGACGGTCTCCGCCTTTGTCTGCGGAACTTGTTGCTGACTCTCTGCGCAGTAGTCGCAAATGGCTTTCTCCATGGAGGCAGGATTCATAAATGCGGCATCTGCTACGGGAATGAGACTGGTAATCTGCGCCTTTTCGGCCGCGGGCAATATCTGAGCAAAACTCTGTTCTTCGCCGCGTTCTTTCCATTCTGCCATCAGGCGTTGCATAATCCACAATCCCGTGATATTCTGCAAGAAACGGATGCGCCCTCCGACGCCCCCTTCGTTGGTGAATTCGGCCTTGCGAGCCTCTTCGCTGAGTATGGGCTCTGCCAATTCAAAGCCGAGCAAAGACCAGGTGCCCGAACTGAGGAAAGCCGTTGCTCCGTCTCCTTCCATCGCAGGAACGGCAGCCACAGCAGAGGCGGTATCGTGTGATCCAACAGCAATGACTTTCACTTTGCCCAACCCGGTCTCCTGCGCAATTTCGTCGCGAAGTTGTCCGCGAACAGTGCCCGGCATGACGATTTCTCCAAAGATATGCTTGGGCAGGCCGAGGGCCTCAATGGTTTCCCACGACCAATCCCTGCGACGGGCATCAAGGAGTTCGGAGGTTGAAGCGATGCAGTATTCGTTGTTGGCCGTTCCGGTGAGGAAGTAACTGAAAAGGTCGGGCATAAAGAGCAGGCGTTGGGCCGACTCCAACTGCGCCGTGCCTTTGATACTGAGCAATTGTGCCAAAGTATTGATTTCCATGACCTGTATACCTGTTGTGGCATAATGCTCGGTAGGATTGAGGCATGCAAACAGTTTTTCCGTCATACCCGCTGTTCTCTCGTCGCGGTAGCAAACGGGATTTCCTATGAGTTGGCCGTCACGGTCAATCAGACCGAAATCCACACCCCAGGTATCCACACCGATGCTTTCAACGGAATATCCCTTTGACGCCGCTTTTTTCAAGCCGGCTTTCATATCCTCAAACAAGGCAGGAAAATCCCAATAGACGTGATCGCCCAGACGCACCTGACGGTTGCCGAATCGATGCACTTCTTCCATGGTCAGTTTGCCCTCATCCAGCCATCCGGCTATGACGCGTCCACTGCCACCTCCGAAATCTGCAGCAAGATATACTTTGCTCATGCGCTTACTCTTTTATTAAAAGTCCGATTACTTTTGCAAGGGGGTCTTTTTGCCCAGAACGTAAATGTCCAAATCTTCGATTTCCGCGGGCGTCAGTACCGAGTATTCGCCACCCGTCTGCACGATGATGCGGCAGGCCATTTCAAAGAACATGGCACGTTCAAACGCCTGGTCGAAGTCTTTTCCACAGACCACCTGTCCATGGTTGGTAAGCAAAATGGAATTATGCTCCTGCATGGCTTCAACAACGGCTTTCGCCAATTCGGGTGAGCCGGGACGGTAGTAAGGAATAATGGGAATTTCACGACCCACGTGGCAGGGAACCTCGGCGGTCACATTGAAATTCTCGGGTTTCTTCTTCATGCAGGAAACCGCCGTTGCATAAGGAGATTGGAAGTGAAGTACCACATTCACATCGGGACGCGCGCGAAGTACGCCCAAGTGGAAACCGCTTTCCATTGAGGGTTTGACGCCATTGAGGACTTCTCCTGTAGCGACTACACATTGGGAAACCTTCTCCTCCTGGAGGGTAGGAACCCAAGAACCGGTGCCGGAAACAAGGGCGTTGTCACCGATGCGCCAAGAGAGATTGCCACTGCTGCATACGGTAAGTCCGGCATCGCCTACGCGGTGTGCCTGCTTGATAAACTCTTCTATATGAAGTTTTGTAATCATGATAAGGTGTTTATATTCAACACAATGCGCCCATAAGCGGGCGCATTGCAATTATTTATAAATAGGGCCGTAGTTTTGGCAAGCTCTGTAATCCGCTCCCTCTTTGTCCATACCGAAGGCGTTCCAAGCGGCAGGACGGAAGATATTTTCTTCGGGAACATTGTGCATACACACAGGAATGCGGAGCATAGAAGCCAAGGTGATAAGGTCTGCACCGATATGACCATAACTGATCGCGCCGTGGTTGGCACCCCAGTAGTTCATTACAGAGTAAACATCCTTGAAAGGAGCTTTCGTCTCATCCAGACGAGGCACGAACCAAGTCGTCGGCCAAGTCGGGTCGGTACGCATGTTCAAGACATCGTGGATTTCAGGATCGATATCCGCTGTCCAACCTTCTGCAATCTGCAAAACGGGGCCTAGACCCTTGATGAGGTTCAGACGGGACATGGTAACGGGCATGCCACCCTTTGAAAGGAAGTTGGAAGAGAAACCGCCACCACGGAAATAATCGCGGTCAGCCGGCATCCAATTCGTATTTTTCAAACAAGCCTCCACATCTGCATCGGTCATTTCCCAAGTGGGTTTCATACAAGCCTCGCCGGCTGCATTGGTGCTGGCACCCGTTGCATCAAGGGTGGTCGCACCGGAGTTGATAAGGTGAATCATACCCCCGGAAGCCAGACCGGTCAATTCTTTGCCGGTAACACGCTTCACAGCCTCGGGGCTCCAATAGGTACGGACATCGGAGAACATCTGGCCGCAGCCTGTCAATAATTTGCCAAAGAGCATGGCAACGGCGTTGCAGGCATCATTTTCTGTCGCTACGACATAGGCCTCACGGATGCCGTTCCAGTCAAAAGTGCTGCAAAGCAAGGCTTCGGTAAAGTCACCATTGGGTTTCCAGTCTGTCCATTGACGCTGACCTTGGAAACCGGCCGCGATGGCATTGTGGCCTATGGCCTCTTCTTTGAAGCCCATTTCGCGGAGCTTGGGATTACCGAGCATCAAATCGCGCACGATAAGCGTCATTTTTACGACAAACTCCCAGTCGGCATCTTTACCGGCGCGGTCCTTCTGTTTTTCAGGACGGTTTTTATCCCATCCCTCGTTTACCTTGCAGTATTTCTCTGTCCAGGCCATCGCCTTGGCATATTCTTCCTGGTCGTAGATACCTTCCTCCATACGACGGAGAATTTCGGTCTCATCCACGCTCTCGTTGCGCATACCCAAATACTCCTGGAAGAAGTTCTGATCGACGATACTGCCCGCAATACCCATACATTGGCTACCGATGGACAAATAACTTTCGCCACGCATGGTCGCAACAGCCAAAGCGGCACGCGCCCAACGCAAAATCTTCTCGGCTACATCCTCGGGAATGGTATTGTCTGACAAATCTTGTACATCGTGTCCATAAATACCGAACGCGGGCAAGCCTTTCTGTGCGTGACCGGCCAACACCGCCGCCAGATACACGGCGCCGGGACGCTCTGTACCATTGAAACCCCAAACGGCCTTGGGCCAATGAGGGTGCATATCCATGGTCTCGGAACCATAACACCAGCAGGAGGTTACGGAAATCGTTGCACCGACTCCCTCGCGCTCAAATTTAGCCTGACAAGCAGCCGTCTCTGCCACACGACCAATTGTGCCGTCGGCAATCACGCACTCCACAGGAGAGCCGTCCGCATGTTTTACGTTGGCTGAAATCAATTCGGCAACCGCTTTTGCCAGA
This sequence comes from uncultured Bacteroidales bacterium, assembly GCA_904501835.1. GTDB lineage: Bacteria > Bacteroidota > Bacteroidia > Bacteroidales > UBA932 > Cryptobacteroides. The sequence continues at coordinate 29,712 of CAJGBW010000002.1, read as the reverse complement.
TTCATGGTCTTTTCTTCGAGACTTTCACGCACGCCACCCTGACGACCGTCAATGGTGGGACGAATACCAATTTTAGGATACTTGCTCATAAGTATGTTTTTTTATGTGTTTAGTTGTTTTATCAGGATATCTTATTGTTCGATGGCGATAGAAATGGTTCTGTCAATCTCCATATACATTTTGTAGAAGGCATTTTCTCCCAATTGAGAGTATCTTCCGACCAATGCGTTGAGTTGAGGCAGAAGGTAGGTTTTGGTCTTCTCCCATTCTTTTTTAGACGCGGGTTTCAAACCATCTCTTTGGGCGGCAAATTTCAGGAAGTCTCCTTCTATGTCGTGAGTCTGAATATAGCGCTCCAATTGCTCCATCGTGGCAATCTTTTTTAAGTCCGCCTTGTTTTTGTCGTAATAGGCGGATGCAAAACGCATGGAAGTCGCCTTTTTATTGCAGGAAAGGTAGAAAGCGGTCGCTTTGGTCGTGTCGATGGGGACAAAGATATCCGGAATAATACCTCCTCCGCCATAGACGGTACGACCTCCTACTGTCTTATATATCAGGCTGGTATCACGTTTGATACTATCCACAGAGGACATTTCTCCGGTGGCGTAACGCTCGTAGATGTCGTACGCATAGCGGTCAGAATAAGGTTTCTGAATACAACGGCCGGAAGGCGTATGGAAACGTGCTACCGTCAAGCGTATGCCCGATCCATCTGTGAAGTTGATAGGCTCTTGCACCAATCCTTTTCCGAAAGATCGCACACCAATAATCGTTGCCCTGTCATTGTCCTGCATGGCTCCGGCAAAAATCTCGCTAGAGGAAGCGGAATGTTCATCTTGCAGAATAATCAGACGGATGTCTTTGTATTTACCGCTGCCGGTCGCATAAAAATCTTCCCGTGCGCGGTTGCGTCCTTCCATATAGACGATCAGTTCGCCGGCGTTCAAAAACTCGTTGGAGAGTCGGTATGCTTGCTCAAAATAGCCTCCGCTGTTGCCTCTGAGGTCCATAATGAGTTTTTTCATGCCTTCTTCCTTGAGTTTATTCATGCTTTCTTCAAATTCTTTGAAGGTGCTCATGGAGAATTTGGACAATTTCAGGTAGGCGGTCGTGTCATTGACCATAAAGGCTGCGTCAATGCTGTGCAAAGGAATTTTACCGCGGGTGATTTCAAAAGGGATACGCTCTTTTTCGCGTTCGACGGTGAGTTTTACCTTGGTGCCGGCAGGTCCTTTCATCAATCTGACCATGCTGTCCTGCGGGGTGCGGGTGCCGGCAATCATTTTGTCGTCCACTTGCAGAATGCGGTCGCCTACAAGCAGGCCGGCTTTTTCAGAGGGGCCACCGACAATCACCTGAAGTACTGTCGCCGTGTCATTCGGCACATTGAATACGATACCGATTCCCTCAAAATTGCTGGCAAGGTCTTCGTTGCTCTCTTTCAATTCCACCGGAGGCAGGTACACGCTATGCGGATCCAGACTTTCCAGGGCGGATGAAACAGCCGCATCGGTCATTTTTTTGATATCGATGGTATCGACATAGTGCTTTTCAACCTCGTTGAGGATGAGTGAGAGTTTCCTCCATTGTCCGTACTCCCAATCCTTTCCGAACTGTTTTTCCTGAATCAGTTGGAATAATAGCGTTCCGCATACGCCAATGGCTATGGACAATACGGAGATAAGGATGAGGTGTCGGCTTCGTCTCATCAGTCTAAATCAATCTGTTCAACCTCAATGCCGGCTCTGCGAAGCAAATCCACGCCGTCGGTAATGCGATATTCGTCACGATATACCACCCTACGAATGCCCGATTGGATAATGAGCTTGGCACATTCGATACAGGGAGAAGCCGTCACATACAAGGTTGCTCCTTCGCTGCTGTTGCCGGATTTGGCCACTTTGGTAATGGCATTGGCTTCCGCGTGCAGAACATACACTTTTGTAAAGCCGTTTTCATCTTCGCAGATATTCTCGAAGCCGACGGGGGTGCCATTATAGCCATCAGATATAATCATACGGTCTTTGACAATCAAAGCTCCCACCTGGCGGCGTTTACAATAGGAATTCTGCGCCCATACGGCAGCCATTTCCAAATATCGTTTGTCGAACTTCTGCATATTGATTAAGAACGTTGATAGATATAACGTTTGATACTTTTCTTGGGGGTTCTTTCAAAATCATCCACCATGAATTCAATGTGGTGAATCTTGGAATAGACGGGCAAGGTGGCATTGGCGGCTTTGACCGATTTTTCGATACCGGCCTTCATGTCCTCTACGGCAAGTTGCTCTTTTTCAGCACGTTGGAAGTCAGGATAGATGAGGGCGACCAAATTGCCGCTATCTTCGATAACCAATGATTCTACCACGTAATCCAAAGAGTTGATGGTACATTCGATTTCTTCCGGATAGATATTCTGTCCGCTGGGACCCAAAATCATACATTTGGAGCGTCCCTTCAAGAAGAGGAATCCATCATTATCCAGGATGCCCATGTCTCCGGTACGCAGCCAACCTTCACGGTTGAAACTCATTTCGGTGGCTTCGTCATTGTTGAAATAGCCCAGGAATACATTGGGACCTTTCACCAACACCTCGCCCGGTATTTTGTTCGGCTTGGGGGAGTTAATGCAGATTTCCATACCTACCGCCGCTTTTCCGCAGGAGTACAATTTGTTTTTCTCCCAGCTGCAGTAGGTGATGATGGGGCCACATTCTGTCATACCATATCCCACCGTGTAAGGGAAATGGATGCGGTGGAAGAATTTTTCCACTTCCTTGTTAAAGGCAGCACCACCGATAATCACCTCTTTGAAATTGCCACCAAAGGCATTGACGAGTTGTTTGCGGATTTTGTATTTGATATATCTTCCTATGATGGGGAAGTTGAAAGCCAGACGGAACCACCATTGGTCCATTTTGGGCTTGATGCTGCTTTTATAGACCTTTTCAATAATCAAAGGTACGGCAATCACAACGGCGGGCTTAATCTGCGCCATCGCGTTAAGCAGGATTTTCGGACTGGGGTGGCGGGTCAAGAAATGCACGTGCGCGCCAATGGAAAGTTCGTAGAGGATTTCGTACGACAAGCCATACATGTGCGCGGAGGGCAACATGGCCACCACTTCGGACTCTTCATTCATCTGCGGCTCGGCAAAACGGCCCAAACGGATGTTACCGATGAGGGAACGGAAGGGAATCATCACTCCCTTTGAAAATCCGGAGGTGCCGGAGGTGTAGTTGATGACAGCCAAATCATCGGGATTGTCCTCTTCGTAGCTGATGCAATCGGGGGTAAATCCGCGAGGGTAGGTCTTGTCAAATGCGGTATCTGTCGTATCAAAAATGTTTTTAACATCCCCTCTATAATGGGCGACACTAAAGGGATTGATTTTGATAATAGCCTGCAAGTCAGGCATTTCATCAAAATTCAAGCTGTCGATGATACCGCTGTCTGCGAAGAGAATTTTGGTGCCGGAGTGATTCACAAGGTGGTGAATGTTGGCCGGCTTAAACTCGTGCAGAAGGGGCACAACGATGGCTCCGTAGGTAATCACGGAGAAGAAACTTACGCTCCAATTGGCCTGGTTGCGTGAGCAAACGGCAATTTTATCTCCTTTCTGAATACCACAATTTTTGTAAAAGATGTGAAACCAGGCAATTTTCTTGGCTACATCCTTGTAATACAATGTCGCTCCTTGGTAATTGGACAGCGCTTTTCGCTCCCAATTCTTTTTGAAGCTTTTCTCGTAGATTTTGGTAAAGGTTTCTTGTTGCATACTCTTAGTCTTTAAAACGACACATCGGCAGGCGAGGTGTTCGCAGGAAAGATTTTCAAGGGCGTACCACCCATAAATGCGTAAAGATAGCAATTATTTTCTGTTCTGAGCCACCAAAAACTTTTTCCTTTACGAATAATGTATTGGGGGAGGCTTTGAATGGGCTCATTTACTTGAATGGATTGCCATTTTGCAGGTTTACGACCCTTCAGGTTATACATGTCTATCGTATTGTCGGTATTTAATGTCAGGATGTTGTATTTTCGATTTCCGGAAAAATCATAAATGGCAGGTCCAATCAATACAGGTTTTGCCAATTTGGTTCTCACGCCGGGAACCTCTTTGCCTGTGCGGTCAAACAAACGGATTTCATCGTTGGAGATAAAGAGGAATTGCAATTTCCCATTGGCGTAATAATCAATGGTACCCGCCATCGAGCAGAGGGGCGTTTCAAACGGAATGCTCCACAGCACTTTCCCATTTTCATTGGTCAGGCTGAGCTGTCCGTTTTTTCTCTCCAAGGTATTTACTTTTCCTGTGGCGCAGTTCAATACGCTGAATGGACCGTCTGTGTGTCTTTTCTTTATTTCGGCTGCTTTTTTCGCCTCTTCCGCTTTTTTCTCTGCCTCCTCGCCCTGTTTGTCATCCTCGTTCTGGAGTTCATCCTCTTCCAATAAGGTTTCCAACTGTTTCTTGTCGTTTTTCACCTCGGGTTTGGGCGCGTCTTTATAGATATAAAACAGCCCGACAGCGATGGCTAAACACATCAGGCACAGCGAGATAAGCGTTAGAGTGGCATTCTTTTTTTCCATAATAACGAAGGCTTATTGGGCAATAAAGCAGTAACAGATTTCGCCTATTTGTTTAGGAGGTGCGGTGGTGCTGCGGGAGAAACGAGACTGCATGGCCGCCTCAATGGCGCTGCGACGCAGGCACTCATCTTCGGCCGATTCAGATTCCATCACGCGTGCTGCAATGACCTTACCTTGCGGATTGACCGTGATGATGACGGTAACAAAACCACCGCCATAGCATTTATAAACGGGGATTTTCAGATAGCTGGCTTTTCGTCCTTCCAATTTATAGGATAATACAGAAGGACCTTTATAGTTGCTTTCTTCCAGAATCTGCTCTTTTTCCTCTTTGACCTCTTCTACGGCTAACTCGTCAAAGGTCTGATTCTGTGCCTCCAAAATCTCTTGACGGAGCCTTTCTGCTTCTTCGTATAGCTCCCTGCCATCATTGCCTTTATCATCCTTCAAAGCCTTATCGCCCGCATCCACAGCCACATTCTTGATGTTGAGCTGGTGGTTGCGTATCATTTCATCCAGCTTGTCGCTGATGTCTTCTTTGAACTCTTCTTCGGCCTGCTGTTTTTCTAGTTCTTCCTGTTTGGTGAAGTCCATGACAAAACTGCTCTCTGCCGAGAGTTCTTTTCCGATTTGAATGACCAGGAGAATGATGATTACACACAAGTGCAGTATCACGGTTAGGTAGATACCGGCTTTATCTTCGCTATGAAGCTTGCGGAAAATCAATATTCAGCGTTTTTGGGCGTGCGGGGGAAGGGGATGACATCGCGGATGTTCTGCATACCCGTAACAAAGAGCAAAAGACGCTCAAATCCCAATCCGAATCCACTGTGCGGGCAACTACCAAAACGGCGGGTGTCAAGATACCATTCCAAATTGGTGCGGCTCATACCCAACTCATTGACGCGCTCATCAAGCAGGGCAAAGGATGCCTCTCTTTCGGAACCACCGATGATTTCGCCGATTTTCGGGAAGAGGATATCCATGGCGCGTACGGTCTTGCCATCTTCGTTCTGCTTCATGTAGAAAGCCTTGATTTCCTTGGGATAGTCCGTCAAAATTACAGGCTTGCCAAAATGCTTTTCTACGAGATAGCGTTCGTGTTCGCTCTGCAAATCCACGCCCCAGCTGACGGGATATTCAAATTGAGTTCCGGCAGCAACCGCCTTTTCAAGAATTTCAATACCCTCGGTGTAGGTCAGGCGCACAAACTCTGTATCGCACACGCCTTCCAAGCGACTGATCAATTCTTCATCATATTTGGATGCGAGGAATTCAATATCTTCGCGGCAGTTTTCAAGCGCATATTTCACCAGACTCTTGATAAAGTCTTCTGCCAGATCCATGTTGTCCTTGATGTCGTAGAAAGCCATTTCGGGCTCGATCATCCAGAACTCTGCCAGGTGGCGGGGGGTATTGGAGTTTTCAGCACGGAAGGTCGGGCCGAAAGTGTAGATTTCGCCCAATGCGGTGGCTCCGAGCTCTCCCTCCAACTGTCCACTCACAGTCAGGCTGGTCTGTTTGCCAAAGAAATCCTTGCTGTAATCGATGCCGCCTTTCTTGTTGCGAGGCAGGTTGTCCATGTCCAAGGTGGTTACCTGGAACATCTGTCCGGCACCCTCACAATCTGATTGGGTGATAATGGGCGTGTTCAGATAGACAAAGCCTTTCTCATAGAAATAGCGGTGGATGGCATTGGCCATGTGGCTGCGGATGCGCAGGATGGCGCCAAAGGTATTGGTACGCGGGCGCATGTGTGCGACGGTACGCAGATATTCAAAGGAGGTGTTTTTCTTCTGCAAGGGGAATCTTACAGGGTCACACTCTCCATAAACTTCTATATGGTTTGCTTGGATTTCCACGGCTTGTCCGCTACCGATAGAGGCAACGAGTTTTCCATTGACGGCTATGCAGGCGCCCGTGGTAATCTTAGCAAGAGTATTCTCATCAAAAGCGGCTTTATCCACTACAATCTGGATGTTTTTCGTGGTAGAGCCATCGTTTAGTGCGATAAACGCAACTTCCTTGTTTCCTCTTTTGGTTCTCACCCAACCTTTGGCGAGAACATCCTCTCCTGCATTCATGTTCAGGAGGGCTTTTACTTTACTTCTTTTAATTTGTTCCATTGAAACGTTTTTATAAAACTTGACTGGCCAAAATCTTAGTTTTGACCAGTCAGGTTATATAGAGTATTGATTATTCCGCCGGTTTTCTTGCGGCATACATAATCTTCAATGCTGAGCATCGACGAAGCTCTTGTTTTACGTCAGTAACAATACCCATTCTGACTTGTTCGTCAGCACGAATGGAAACAGTCATCAAGGGACGGTCGCCCTCGCTCATTGCTTCACGCTCTGCTGCGATAAAGTCACGGATGTCATCTACGGTCTTGAAAGAATCGTTGAGCTGGATACGGGCATCGGTACCGTATTGCGCCTGAAGGTGTCTTACGGGCGAACCGATGTTGATGTAAGAAGCCAAGTCTTTTCTTTCCAGTTTGACAATTTCAGAAGCGGCAGGGAGCTGCACAGAAACCTTGTTTTCGGTCTCACGCATCTGGGTTGTCACCATGAAGAAGAACAAAAGCATGAACACGATATCAGGAAGTGATGACGTGCTGATAGCCGGCATCTCTTTTTTACCTCCGGGTTTAAATTTAGACATACTTTATTCCTCCTTATTTTTTGCTGACATCCTTAGGCTCTGCCTCGGAAATATTCTGAGGGATAGCCTTTCTGACAATACCTTGTTCTTCCTCAGACAATTTGGCATATTTCTTACCTTTCCACTGCATGGAGAAATCGTCACGAAGTTCGTTAACGGCTTTCACCAATTCGTTCTGAACGGCAATGTATGCCTGGTAGCTGGTACCACGGTCGTTCTGCAAAGAGATAACGCCCTTGGATACTTTGGCTACACCATATCCCTCGATTTCGGTCTCCTGTTTTTCAGGCAGGTTGTCCATATCGGCAGGGTTGCTGATGAATTCCTTGATTTTGTCTTTGAGTAATGATACATCGGATATGGGCTCGTTACCAGCAAAGATTCGGTCGGCGCTATTGATCTTCACGATGATGATGTTACGCCTTTTTGCTTTCTGGTCCTCCAATTTCTGATTGGGATCAGGCATAGGAGGAAGACGGCGCTGCAAACCTGTCTGCGACCCCATGGTGGTTGTCATCAGGAAGTAGCACAACAAGAGGAATGCAATATCCGCCGTTGAACTGGAGTTAATCTCTGGTGTTTTCTTCGAAGCCATATCTTTCGTTTATTTGCGTGCTTTCCAAACAGTACTGAATACAATGGCAACGAGAGACGCTGCACATGAAATGTACGTAAGGTTAAGAACGGTGTCGGTAAGTTTAAGGTCTCCGTCTGTAACGGCAGGACCATTGTAGGCGAGAGGGGCAGAAGCCGGTGCGAGCAACCAAGCTACGAGCACAAGCACAACCGCGCCGCCAACAACTATGCCAATTTTCTTGAGCTGGTTGATGTCGTTTACTGCTGCAATATAAAGGCCGAGTCCAACGATGGCCAAAAGAGCGATAGCAACGAGTGCGTATGCCCAGTAGAGCAGCACGTCAACGGGAGCATAATCTCCGGCATCAAGACCGGCGATGGCTCCGATGACTACGATCAACACACCCACGAGGAGCAATCCCCAAGAGGCATATTTGACGTATTGAAAAATTTTGTTTCCCATAATATCAGGGTCTCCTATAGGTCAATTATTTCGTTTTTTTAACAGTTGTGGTTTTCTTTGCGGGAGCTTTCTTTGCAGGGGCTTTCTTTACAGGAGCCTCTTCTACAACAGCAGCAGCGGCAGCTACAGCTACGAAAGGTTTTCCGCTTTTAACAGCTTCTTCATAATCAACGAGAAGGTCAACCAATGCGATAGAAGCATCTTCCATCTCAACGGTGAGAGAGTCGATCTGTGAAAGAAGGTAGTTATAGAACAACTGAAGGATAACGGCAACGATCAAACCACCCACAGTAGTGATAAGGGCGACTTTCATACCACCGGCAACGACGTTAGGTGAAATATCACCGGCAGCCTGGATGGCGTCGAACGCCTGGATCATACCCACAACCGTTCCCAAGAATCCGAGTGAAGGAGCGATGGCGATGAACAAAGAAATCCAAGAAAGACCTTTTTCCATCAAGCTCTGCTGGATGCTACCATAAGAAACGACAGCTTTCTCTACATTGTCAATGCCCTGATCCATACGATCAAAACCTTGTACGAAGATAGCCGCAACAGGTCCACGAGTGTTTACACAAACTTCTCTTGCTGCCTCTACGCCACCTTCTGCCAATGCATCCTCAATGTCAGCGAGGAGTTTCTTGGTGTTGGTTTTTGAGAGCGTAAGGTAGAGAATTCTCTCAATTGCAAGTGCAAGACCAAGAACAAGACAGATGATAACGAGGGTCATAAAGCCAGGACCACCCTCGATGAACTTGGTTTTGAGAGATTGGTGAAGAGGAATGTCTGCTGCAGGGGCGTTAAAAGGATCAACAACCTCTTCAGTCTCTGTTGATGCGGCTGCGTCAGTCTGAGCTGCTGCATATTGTGCAGAAACGGCCAATAGACCGACTACTGCCAAAAACATGAAAATTTTTTTCATAACTGTTTTTGAGTGTTTAATTAATAATGTATTGTTTGTTTTGTACTTATTCGTCGTGGTTGCCCACAAAAGCGGTGCAATTTATGCATTTTTTTTCATTTCACCAAAAAATCCCTGCCAAAAAACATCTTTGAGGCATTTGAACTTGTGTGTTGTGCAACCTCTTCCACACTGACCCCTTTTATTTCGGCTATTTTTTTTGCAATCAATGGAATATAGGCACTTTCGTTGCGTTTTCCACGGTAGGGGACAGGGGTGAGATAAGGGGCGTCAGTTTCAAGTATAATATCCTCTAAATCAACATTTTCTATGATTTTTGCGAGTCCTGAGTTCTTAAAGCTGACAACGCCGCCGATTCCCAATAAAAAATTTCCTAATTTTTTGATTTCGTGGTACGTTTCCAGGCTTCCACTATACGCATGAAATACCCCGCGTGTGTTTTTACCTTTATATTTTTGCAGGATATTCAAGCAATCTCCAATGGCTTCCCGGCAATGGATGAGGATGGGTTTGTCGAGACTGTCTGCCAGCAGTATCTGCTCCTTGAATGCTTTTTGTTGGAGTTCGACAAATTCTTTCGACCAATAATAATCCAGGCCGATTTCTCCGATGGCAACCATTTCATCTTTATGAAGCAGGCTGGCACTTAAAACCGCTTGCATTTCTTTGTCGAAATTCTCTGCGTTGATTTCAGTAGGGTGCAGGCCGATGCAGAAATGGCAATGCTCGGGATGACGGCGAGCCAGGGCAATCATCGCTTCGCGGACCGAACTGTCGATGTCCGGAAGTATCATCTGTTCAACTCCGGCCTGTACCGCTCTTTCTATAACCGAGTCGGCGTCTTGTGAAAAGGCGGAGTCGTAGAGATGGCTGTGTGTATCAATGAATCTTATCATATTTCTGCAAATATCGCTAAAATTTTGATAAATTTGCAGTTCTATGGGAGATTGGATAACATCATTTCTATTGATGGGGGCACTTTCAACAGGAGGTACCCTTCCTTTTTGGGCGTCTGCCAACCAATTTGGACTGGCGCCTGAATCCAACGGCGTGTTGGCAACGGCTTCCATTCAGAAGAATTTCAATACCGAACAGGCTTTACAGTATCGTTGCGGTGCTTCTTTGGCTTTTCGTGCGGATGGAATGGGGCAGGGTTTGCAACGATGCAATGAGGTGATGGTGGATGAATTCTATGGTAGTCTGCGCTGGAAGGTCTTGGTGCTGGATGTGGGATTCAAACATAGGGAACTTGATTTTTATGGTGCCTCGACTCATCTGGGTTCGCTATCGACAACGGGGGGCCATCTTCTTTCAGGGGTGAATGCGCGTTCAATGCCGGGTTATAATCTGGTATGTCAGCCCGTCGCCATTCCTTTTACCAAAGAGCGACTTTGGTTTTATGGTTCTTTTGGCGATTATAAAATGCTGGATAACCGCTATGTGGAAGGGGCGTTGTGTCACCGCATGAGTCTTTATTTGAAAGTTTGCATCACATCTTGGATGGATTTTTCTTTCGGATTGGATCATTATGCGTTGTGGGGTGGATTGGCGCCGGGACAAGCGATGAATAACTCTGTGAATTTCAGCAATTATTTTCGTGTGATTACGGGGCGTGCGGCTTCGGCTTCCGGCTCCCAGAATGACCAGATGAATGTCTTGGGCGATCATGGCGGTGCGGAATTGTTGCGTTTTGATTTCAAGGGAAATGGTTGGAAAATTGTCTTTCAACACGATATTCCGTATAGTGATAAGTCCGGGATGAAATTTCAAAATTTTCCCGATGGAGTCAATACCTTGTCTTTCTCTTTTAATGATAAAAAGAAATGGGTGAGCGATGTGTTGTATGAGTTTGCCTACACGATGTATCAGTCTGGTCCTATCCACGACCCCGAAGTGGATGAACACGGCAATCCGATTCCATGGAATCCGTCTTTGTGCTTCATTGGTCGGGATGACTATTTTAATAATATGGAATACAAATCCGGCTGGACTTATTATGGTCGTCCGATGACTATGCCCTTGATGTTTCCCGTGGGGACGAAAGCGGGGACTTGGAGCCGCCACCAGACTTGTGTGGGTTTTGAAAATACGCGTCTGATAGCCCATCATATAGGACTTTCGGGAATGTTGTTTTTGAAGGCACCCTATAAACTGATGCTCACTTTCAGCCAGAATTATGGTAGTTACGGAAAGCAGTATGCGGGAGAAAATCCATCCGGTAAGCCTTGGGGGACGGTGAAGGAAACGCCTCTTCTTCAATTCTCGGCAGCGTTTGTGGGCGAATGGCCGAATTTGGCGGGCGTGAAAGGTTTGAATTTGCAATATGGCATTTACGGAGATATAGGGGAAGTGTTGAAGAATAATTTTGCCTTGACTTTGGGTTTGAGATATCGTTTATGAAAATTGTATGCATGATCAGTTCTCTGCGTTTGGGAGGTGCGGAAAGGCAACTTCTCGGCTTGGCTTCTGCCTTGAAGCAGCAGGGACATGACGTGCGTATTCTGACCTATCATAATGTCAATTTTTACCAAAGTCAATTGGCGGAATCCGGGGTGGAAAATGTGGTGATTGAAAAGAGAGGAAGTGATTTGATGTTGGTGTGTCGTATTGCTTCTTATCTGAAGAAAAATCCTTGTGATCTGCTGATTGCTTTTTTGCCGGGAACCAGTATCAAGGCTTGTCTGGTCCATCTGCTTTTCCCGCATTTCAAGTTGATTGTTTCCGAACGTAATTTCAGTCGTTCGCTCCGTATTCATGACTATTTCCGTCTGGCTTGTTTTAGACGGGCGTCCAAGATTGTCTGCAATAATTATGCGCAGGAAAAACTGCTTCGTGAAGCATTTGGAGGGCTTTCGGAAAAGCTTACGACCATCAATAATTTTGTGGATTTGAATAGCTTTGTACCGACGGCGGAGCATAAGGAAAGTGTGGAAGAAATGAACGGTGGAGGCGCGGCGAAAACAAGGCGAAAAAAACTGGTGGTAACTGCGCGTGTCTGTCGTCGAAAAAATCTTCATTCTTTGATTGAAGCGCTCGGTCAGTTGAAGCAAAAAGGCGCGGATTTTCAACTGGATTGGTATGGGCTTTCGAAGCAGAGCGCTTATGCGAAAAAATGTCTTTCCCGTATTCATAAATTAGGCTTAGATGACAAGTTGAAAATTCATCCTCCGGTGTCGGATGTGCTTGCCCTATATAAGGAATGCGACATCTTTTGTTTGCCGAGTTTTTATGAGGGGACGTCCAACTCTTTGGCGGAAGCACTTGCTTGCGGAAAATGTGTGGTGTGCAGCGCGGTAGGGGATAATAAACTTTATGTAAAGGACGGTGAGAATGGTTTTTTGTGTAATCCGTCTTCCGTAAAATCCATAGCCCAAGCGCTTGAAAAAGCCCTGAATCTCTCCGAGGAGGAATTGCAAAAGGCGGGAGTGTTTTCGCGTCAGATGGCCTGTGAACATTTATCCCCAGAATTATTTATCCAACGCTATCAAAAACTATTGAAAGAATATGAATCTGTTGATTAAACACGTCCTTCTCCGTGACAGGCGTGTGGATGTCCTGATAGAGGGAAATACCATATCGGCGGTGGCAGATCATCTGTTTGTGGATGAGGGACAGGTGGAGCGTGTCATAGAGGGAAATGATTATGCGATTTTCCCTGCCTTATATAATACGCACACGCACGCGGCGATGATGCTTTTGCGTGGTTTGGCGGACGATATGCCCTTGATGCAATGGCTGTCTGAACATATCTGGCCTTTTGAAGCGAAGATGCAGCGGTCGGATTTTGACAAAGGCAATCAACTGGCGATACAGGAGATGAAAGAAAGCGGAACGGCCTTTTTCAATGATATGTATTTTGAGCAGGATTCTATCGTGCAGGCGGTGCTTGCTTCGGGTATGCGCGCAGCGGTGGGCTTGACGATTTTGGAGGGCCATCCCAAGGCAGATTTTGAGCAGCAATTGTCTTTTCTGAAAGCATGGAAAGATCCGACGCACGGGCGTCTGCAACTGGTGGTTTCTCCCCATGCGATTTATACCGTTTCTCGCGAACAATTGTGTCGGGCGGCCGATGTGGCAAGGGAGAATCATTTGAAGTTGCATATTCATTTGTCGGAGACGCAAAAAGAGGTCGAGGATTGTGTGAAAATGCATGGGGTGCGTCCGGTGGAGTATCTGGATAATATAGGGCTGCTGGGTCCGGATTTAATCGCCGCGCATTGTGTGCATATTAATGAACGGGAGGCGGACCTCTTGGCGGAGAGAGGAGTGAGTGTGGCGCATTGTCCTTGTTCCAATATGAAATTGGGTTCGGGCGTCTTTCCGTATGAACGTATGATTCGTGCCGGAGTGAGGGTGTGTCTCGGAACAGACGGGGCTTCTTCCGGCAATAATTTGGATATGAGGGAGGCGATGAAGTTTGCGGCGTTGCTTGCCAAATCGGGAGGGGATGCTGCGCTTCTTCCTGCCGAGCAAGTCTTGGCTTGGGCGACTGAAAACGGGGCGGCTGCTTTTGGTATCAAAGCAGGGCGCATCGAGCCGGGTTATCTGGCTGATTTTATGTTGGTTGATTTGACGGATAGTCGTATGAGGCCGCTTTATAATGCGACTTCTAATTTGGTCTATGCGGCTGACCGTTGTTGTATAAAATATGTATTTTGTAATGGAGAAATCATACACGTCCGCTAAACCGGTTATTCCGATTTTGATTGCGTTGAGTCTGACGCATTTTATCAACGATTTTCTGCAATCGACGCTGATGGCGACTTTCCCCATTTTGCGGGAAGATATGTCTTTGACCTTTGCCCAAATCGGAACGATTTCGCTGGTGTATCAATTTGCGGCTTCGGTGTTTCAACCTTTGGTCGGTGTTTTTTTCGATAAGAGACCTTTTCCTTATAGTCTGCCGTTGGCGACGACGCTGACGATGTTGGGCATCATCTGTCTTTCGTTCGTACCGAGTGTCGGCTGGGTATATATCGCGGTGTTTATTATTGGTATGGGGTCTTCGATTATCCATCCGGAATCTTCGCGAATCACCTCATTGGCGTCTATGGGAAAAAGAGGATTGGCGCAATCTATTTTTCAGGTAGGTGGCAATTTGGGTGGCTCCATCGGTCCGCTGATTGTGGCTTTGGTCGTTGCTCCCGTGGGGCGTGGCAATCTGATGTGGTTTGTGCTCTTTTCCATCGTTTCTTATTGTGTGACAACCCCTGTGGTGATATGGTTTAAGAAATACATTCACCAACTTAAATCCAAGTCTGTGACGCTTGAGCGTAAACCCTTGCCGCTTACTTTGCGTAAGACGGTGTTTGTGGTGGGGATTCTGACCTTGCTGATTATTTCCAAATACATTTATTTGGAGAGTCTTCGGAGTTATTACACTTTTTATCTAATCGAGCATTTTAAGGTGAGTATCAGTGCTTCGCAAATCTGTCTCTTTGTCTTCCTGTTTTCGACCGCGGCGGGAACGCTTTGTGGCGGGCCGATAGGTGATAGAATCGGGCGAAAATATGTGATTTGGTTGTCCATTCTGGGAACGGCTCCTTTCAGTCTCTTGCTTCCCCATGTGGATTTTGTCTGGACGATTGTGTTGAGTTTTTGTGCCGGTTTTATGCTCTCTTCCGCTTTCCCTGCTATTCTTTTGTACGCACAGGAATTGCTGCCCAACAAGCTAGGATTGGTGTCGGGTGTGTTTTTCGGTTTTGCCTTCGGAATCGGTGGAATTGCTTCGGCGATTTTGGGCTATTATATTGATATGTACGGCATTGAGACCATATACAATATCGTAGCGTGGACGCCTTTGATGGGCATCATCGCGGTGCTTTTGCCGAATCTGAAATATCGATAGTTTGGAGTCCCTTATTTCTTCTTGATGGGGTCGCAGGTGAGTTCTACGCCCAATTTCTTGAAAATCTTCTGATCTACCTCGCTGAGCATCACGGTGGAGTGAACCTGGCATCCTTTCAATAAGGGGAGTTTTTCCAAGGCTTTTTTGCAGTTGGGATCCTCTTTGCTGAGAATGGAAAGTGCGACCAAAACCTCATCGGTGTGCAGACGGGGGTTGTTTCCGTGCAGGTAGGTGAGTTTGGTGTGTTGAATAGGCTCAATCAATTCCTGCGGGAGCAATTTTACTTTATGGTCTATGCCGGCCAGGTGTTTGGTAGCGTTGAGGATGAGGGCGGCACTCGGTCCGAGCAGGGGACTGGTGGCAGCCGTAATGATGGTGCCGTCTTCCAGTTCGATGGCAGAGGAAGGCACGCCGCTTTCTTCCTTGCGAAGTTTGGCGGCAGTAGTGGTTTTTCTGTCATCGGTGCTGAGTTTGGCTTGCTTCATAAGCAAAGCAATTTTATTGACTTCGCTGTCGTTGCAACTTCCGTCTGCCATCTTGTTGAGGGCAGCGTAATAACGGCGTATGATTTCGTTGCTGGCCGCTTTGCAGCAGGCGTCTTCGTCGCTCATGCAGGAACCAATCATATTGACGCCCATGTCGGTGGGAGACTTGTAAGGGTTTTCTCCGTAAATACCTTCAAATAAAGCATTTAGCACGGGGAAAATTTCAATGTCTCGGTTGTAATTGACCGCGGTTTCGCCGTAGGCTTCCAGGTGGAAGGGGTCAATCATATTGACGTCGTTGAGGTCAGCGGTAGCGGCTTCGTAGGCGGTGTTGAGGGGGTGTCTCAAAGGCAGATTCCAAATGGGGAAAGTCTCGAATTTGGCGTATCCGGCTTTGATGCCTCTTTTGTGTTCCTGGTAGAGTTGGCTCAGGCAAACGGCCATCTTTCCACTGCCCGGCCCGGGGGCGGTTACAACCACCAGGGGACGCGTGGTTTCAACATAATCGTTTTTGCCAAAACCCTCGTCGGAGTCAATCAGGGCTACGTTGTTGGGGTAGCCTTCAATGGTGTAATGGTAATAGGCTTTGATGCCCAGACGTTGGAGCTTTTCCTGATACGCCTTGGCGCTGGCCTGGCCGTTGAAGTGGGTGATGACCACGGAACTGACAAGCAGGCCTCTGTTTTCAAATTCCTCGCGTAGGCGCAACAGGTCCATATCGTAGGTGATGCCCAAATCGCTGCGGACTTTGTTTTTCTCAATATCTTTTGCACTGATGACCATGATGATTTCACAGTCATCTTTGAGCTGCATGAGCATTTTGAGTTTGCTGTCAGGCTGGAACCCGGGGAGTACGCGGCTGGCATGGTTGTCGTCGTACAATTTTCCACCAAATTCAAGATAGAGCTTGTCTCCAAACTTCTCGATCCTCTTCTTAATATGCTCTGATTGGATTTTCAGATATTTCTCATTATCAAATCCTTGTCTCATTGGTTTTTGTTTTTGGGTTCTTTTTTCTTGTCTAAAATCCGACAAATTTAAGAATAATTTCGCGAACATTGTAACGCAAATTGTGTTAAAAATATTTGCTCGTAAAAAAGTTGCTGTAATTCAATAATTTTTCTTACCTTTGCGCCGCTTTATCCAAAAGGATAAGCGAAGTACAATTATTAACAATCAAAACTTTTTCAATCATGGCAGAATATCTGAACCCTGAGAAAAAGCAAGAGATTTTCGCGAAGTACGGGAAGTCTAATACAGACACCGGCTCTTCTGAGAGTCAAGTTGCTCTATTTTCCTACCGTATCGCTCACCTTACCGAACACGTGAAGAAGAACAAAAAAGACGTTGTTACTCGTCGTAGCCTTCTTCGTTTGGTTGGTAAGAGACGCAGCCTTCTTGATTATTTGAAGAAGACTGACATCGAGAGATACAGAAATATCGTTAAGGAACTCGGTCTCCGTCGATAAAACTATAGGAAAAGAATGTGGGGGTCTTGTCTGGCAATTTTCTGCGGATAGGCCCCCTTATTTGCAAAATATCCTCGCTCGCCGCCAACAAATCTCAACCGACAGCGGTGTATGCGATGAAAATATATTTGAAGTCAGTAGTATTAATTAACTCTCATTGGGAGAGGTCGGTTGAAAAGCAATTTTAATGAACGTAATTACAAAAAAAATCGAATTATCCGACGGTAGGGTAATTGAGATTGAGACCGGTAAATTGGCTAAACAGGCCGACGGCTCAGTGGTTGTTAAAATGGGTGGCACCATGCTGCTCGCAACCGTAACTTGTGCAAAAGATGTGAAAGAGGGCACGGATTTCATGCCCTTGCAGGTGGATTACAAGGAAAAATATTATGCGGCAGGTCGTTTCCCCGGCGGATTCATGAAACGCGAAGGAAAGGCCTCTGACTATGAGATTTTGGTGTCTCGTCTGGTTGATAGAGCCCTTCGTCCTTTGTTCCCCGATGATTTCCATTTGGAGGTTTTTGTCAATGTGAACCTGATTTCTGCTGAAAAAGATATTCAGCCCGATGCATTGGCAGGTTTGGCTGCTTCTGCCGCTTTGGCAAGCAGTAACATTCCTTTCCTTGGTCCTATTTCCGAGGTTCGTGTGGCTCGTGTAGATGGTGAGTTTGTGATTAACCCCACTTTCTCCCAGACTGAACGCGCCGATATCGAATTGATTGTAGCCGCTACTTATGAGAATATCATGATGGTAGAGGGTGAGATGAAAGAGGTAAGCGAGCACGACATGCTCGAGGCTATCAAATTTGCTCACGAAGAAATTAAAAAGCACTGTCTCGTACAGAAAGAACTTTGCACCGAGTTGGGCAATGATGTAAAACGTGACTATCCTCACGATGAGCAGGATGAAGAGTTGAAAAAAGCGATTCATGATTTCTGCTACAATAAATGCTATGAGCTCGCCAAATCCGCCAAACCCAAAAATGAGCGTGCTGAAGGATTTGCTGCTATCAAGGAAGAGTTTTTGGCAACTTTGACCGAGGAAGAGAAAGAAGCTAAAGCCGCTATGATTTCCCGTTACTATCACAACGAGGAAAAAGAGGCCATGCGTAATATGATTTTGGATGAGGGTATCCGTTTGGATGGCCGTCAGACCGCTCAGGTTCGTCCTATCTGGTGTGAGGTGAACTATCTCCCTTGCGCCCATGGTTCAGCTATCTTTACCCGTGGTGAGACTCAGTCTTTGGCTACCGTAACTTTGGGTACCAAGATGGATATGAAAGAGCGTGATGAGGTGCTTATTCAGGAGGAAGACCAGTTCGTACTCCACTATAACTTCCCTCCTTTCTCTACCGGCGAGGCTCGTCCTCAGCGTGGAGTAGGCCGTCGTGAAATCGGACACGGTAACTTGGCGATGCGTGCCTTGAAGCCTGTGATTCCTATGGCTCCCGAGAATCCTTACGCTGTACGCGTGGTTTCTGAGATTTTGGAATCCAACGGTTCTTCTTCCATGGCTTCCGTTTGTGGTGGATGTTTGGCACTTATGGATGCGGGCGTGAAAATCAGCAAGCCTGTAGCCGGTGTGGCTATGGGTCTTATCACAGATGCAGACCGTCCGAATGAGCGCTATGCTATTTTGACCGATATTTTGGGTGACGAAGATCACTTGGGCGATATGGACTTCAAAGTAACCGGTACCAAAGATGGTATCACCGCTACCCAGATGGATATCAAGGTGGATGGTTTGAGCTACGAGGTATTGGAGCGTGCATTGGAGCAGGCCCGTCAGGGACGTCTTCATATCATGGGCGAAATGATGAAAGCCATCAGCGAGCCTCGTGAGGACTACAAACCTTTCGTTCCTCGTATTGTACAGATTCGCATCCCCGGCGAGTTTATCGGTGCTGTGATTGGCAAGGGTGGTGAGACCATTCAGCGTATGCAGAAAGAGACCGGCGCTGTTATCAATATTGAGGAGGCCCAGACCAATGGTGTTTCCGAGGGTGTTGTGGATATTGCTGCAGCAGATAAAGCAGCTATTGACAAAGCTTTGGAATGGATCAATGGTATCTGCGCAGTGCCTGAGGTGGGAACTGTTTACCACGGTAAAGTTGTCAGCATTCTTGAGTTTGGTGCTTTTGTTGAGATTCTTCCCGGCAAAGAGGGCTTGTTGCACATCTCTGAGTTGGATTGGAAGAAGACCGAGAAAGTGGAGGATGTTGTGAACGTGGGCGACGAAGTGGATGTAAAACTTCTTGAAATCGATGCCAAGACCGGTAAGATGAGACTTTCTCGCAGGGTTTTGATTGAGAAACCTGAGGGTTATGTAGAGCCGGAAAGAAAGCCTCGTGCTGACCGTGGCGATCGTGGTCCTCGTCGTGAGGATCGTGGTGCGCGCGGCCCTCGTCGTGAGGAGCGCGGTGGTCGCAACGGCGGATTCAAGCCTAACAAAAACAAAGAAGAAATCTTCTAGTTTTTAACATACCTATAATATAAAGAGCCTGACTAAAAAGTCATTACGACAGATTAGCCAGGTTCTTTCTTTATATATGGTTACACCCAGGGATGATGGTGCAGGGCACATCCTTCTATGGCTTCATCTCTCCCACGACTTCTGAAGGGGTGTAAACCGCGACAAAGTCTTCGGTGAAATTATCCTCAACGATGGTCTTTATCCACTCGCTCATATCCTTTGTTTCGGAGGAGGCAAGGAGTATGGCGCATTGCCCGTTGGAAATGGCTTCAGTCAGGGCGTAAATACATGAAAAATCGTTGCTGATGGGGATGATGGCGGGATGCAAATCGGCAGGACATTCGGCTTGGTTTTCGCGCTGAAAAATTCGGCGGAAAAGATGCTGAAAAATCTCTTTCCAGTGTAGGTTTTGAAGGGCCTTGATTTGCCTGTTCAAATGCTTTAGCAACTCCGATTTTATCTTTGCTTCCGCCTCCGATTTTGCGTGCTCATCCACCGCTTTATCTGCCGTTTCACTGTCTTTGTCAAACTCGTTTTTCAGGCTCTTTTTTAGTAGGGTGAGACAGGCCATTCTAAAGCCGAATTCTGCCGTGTATCCGGCGTCTAAAAACTCTTGTTGGAGAGCCGTAAGTTCTTCGAGTGTTTTCATTTTTCTTTCTTGATCTATTCTAATCCTGCTGGGCGAACAGGTCGCGGCAAAGGGCCGGTATATCCTTGATTTTCACGACTTTAATTCCTTTGTGATTTTCGGAAATAGCGCTAAAAGATGAGACGTAAATGCGCTTAAATCCCAGGCGCGCGGCCTCGGTAATACGGCGGTCCACTTGGTAAACCGGACGGATTTCTCCACTCAATCCGACCTCGCCGGCAAAGCAGGTGTCAGCCGGAATTGAGAAGTCAAAATTGGAGGATAAAACGGCGCAAACAACAGCCAAATCACAAGCCGGTTCATTGACGCGTAGACCGCCTGCCATGTTGATAAAAACATCTTTGGCGCCCAGTCGGAATCCGGCCTTTTTTTCAAGCACAGCCAGTAGCATATTGAGGCGTTTTCCATCAAATCCGGTAGCGGAGCGTTGGGGGGTTCCATAGGCTGCCGAACTGACGAGTGCCTGGGTCTCAATCAGGAAGGCGCGGGTGCCATCCATGGTGACGCTTACGGCCACTCCGCTCATGCCTTCTTCGTGCATGGGAATCAGCATTTCAGAGGGGTTGGAGACCTCTCTTAAGCCGCTTCCTGTCATTTCAAAAACGGCTAGTTCGTTGGTGGAGCCAAAGCGGTTTTTGATGCTTCGGAGCAGGCGGTAACTGCCTTTGTTTTCGCCCTCAAATTGGAACACGACATCCACAATGTGTTCGAGGATTTTCGGACCGGCTATGCTGCCTTCTTTGGTGATGTGTCCGATTAAAATGACGGGGATGCCGCTTTCTTTGGCAAAACGCAAAAGCATGGCGGCGCTTTCCTTGATTTGGCTGACGCTTCCGGCGGCGGATTCCAACGCTTGCGAATACATGGTTTGCACCGAATCGACTATCATCAGTTGCGGGGCGACTTCGCGGGCTTGTTGGAGGATGTTCTCCATCTGTGTCTCGCTGTAAATGAAGCAGTTATCTTCATTTCCACCCAAGCGTTTGGCACGCAATTTTACTTGTCTGACACTCTCTTCTCCGCTCACATAAAGGGTGCGGATGTCGGGGCAATGCAAGGGGATTTGTAAGGACAAAGTGGACTTGCCGATGCCGGGCTCGCCACCAATCAAAACCAACGAACCTTCGACCAATCCGCCACCCAACAGACGGTCTAATTCGCCATTTCCCAATGAGATTCTTTGTTCGGCTTGGGTATCCACGGAGGATAAAGGCGTGGGTTTGTGATTTTGCGAATTCAGAATGTTGGAAATGCTTGTTTTTTTACCCGTTACAACGGTCTCTTCCACCATGCTGTTCCACTCTCCGCAGGCGGGGCATCGTCCCATCCATTTAGGGCTTTCCGCGCCACAGGCATTGCAAAACCAAATCGTTTTATGTTTTGTTGTGTTGGCCATTTTAATCTGTTTTAATCAGAGGCGAAGATAGTAATTTTTTTGATTTCGATGGGCGTGGGGAATTTTTGCCAAATAATAATTTTATTATTATCTTTGTTGGCTAATAGTATTATTCTGCCAAATTATAGGTAGGCAGCAAAAAATAAAATAAATGAAGAAAACCTATCTTACCCCCGAAATTGAAGTCCTTGAAGCGCTTGCGATGCAGGATATGCTTCAGGTGGGCAGTGGTTCCCAGTTGGAGGATGTTGGTGGTTCCGACGAGGTCGGTGACGATGATATCATCGGCGACGGCGGTTGGGAGATTTTATAATTGTTGTCAGCCATGGTGAAATTAAGCAAATACATTCTCGGTTTGTTGTTGCCGATGTTGGCGCTTTCATCTTGTGCTAAGATGGAGAGCGGCATGGATGATATGATTCAGGTGCTTCCTCCTGTCGAAGAGGAGGAGAAGGTTCCGAGCAAATACCAGGAAGGCGACTTGGTGAGCATGGTGTTCACGGTGGAAGAGAGTGAGGAGACGAAAATCACCTTGGGTGAGCCGAACAGCGGTACGACGGGTGACGGCAGCCGACGCGTGAGTTGGGATGAAGAAGATTCCGTTATGTTTGTATGGGGGCCGGATGCGGAAGATTGCTGCATTGGTGTGGCCCAGAAGACGGATGTGAAGACCGATTTCAAAGTTGATAAAATTTTCAAAGATGCCAAGACGGTGTATGCGGTAACGCCCGCCAGCGCCTATCATTCTTTCGTAAAGTCAGCCAACTGGGATACAGACGGAACGGGTACGGTGAAGGTGGATATCCGCGAGCAGGGTGGCTCTTTTGAAGATGCGTACATTGCGGTGGCACGTACGAGTCTGGAAACCCGCAAGATGCGTTTCAAGACGCTTTGTGGTTATGTGGCGGTCAATCCGACGAACTTTATTGTCGGTGGCTTCAAGTTGGAAAACAAGGGCTCGCAAGCCATTTCTGCTGTGATTCCTGTGACAGCCGAAATGAACGGGGATTATACAGGCAATTTGTCAACAGGAACGCTGGAAGAGACTTCTACAGCGGTGACTGCTCAAGCCAGCGTGGCCGGTGATAAATTCTATGTCGCTGTTCTTCCCGGCTCCAGTTTTGCCACGGGTATGACGCTTTCTTACCTGGATGCCTATGGCGTGACGGTGGGCGCAGCGACGCTCAAAAACAATACAAGTGTTGCAAAGAACAACATTCTGGAGTTTGCCTCTTCTTTGAACCAGTATTTCTCCAAAGACTATTATGTCAAGGCAACGGCCGATGGTACGGGCGATGGTTCTTCTTGGGATAAGGCTTGGAACCTGGCCCAAATGATGACTTATACCAAAGATGCGACCGTGTTTGAATCCGGTTTGAAATCAGATGCCGTTATCAATATCCATGTGGCAGCCGGAACTTATCAGCCGACCTCCACTGTGTTCTTGAATGCAAAGTATCTCGAAGATCCGAGCGGTAAATCTGATGAATGGAAATTAAGTAACTGTCGCAAATACAATCTCTTGGGTGGTTATCCGGATGATATTAGAAACGCCAATGCCGCGAGCAAACTGCGTGACCCTCAACATAATGAGACTATTATTTCCGGTTCCTCCCTGCCTGAGAATTACAATATGATCAACATTGTGGCGCCCGTCCGCGCAGGTGTCAGTGGCTTCACGGTTTCAGATAAAACAATCAATGCAACGGGCATCAATGCCTTCCGTTTTACTATCAATGAAGAAGTAGAAGCAGATATGCAGGCGGAAGTGAGACACTGCAAGTTCACAAACAATAAGAATACAAATGGAGTGGGAGCAGCAATGGCTATCGCTGTTAATAATCAAG
Source organism: uncultured Bacteroidales bacterium (assembly GCA_904501835.1). Classification (GTDB taxonomy): domain Bacteria; phylum Bacteroidota; class Bacteroidia; order Bacteroidales; family UBA932; genus Cryptobacteroides. Next base: position 6,328 of record CAJGBW010000002.1, on the reverse strand, counting down.
GCCCACTTTATAATGACATTGTTGTCGAAGATTGCGAATTTACAGACAATTCCTCCGGTGCTGGCTCTGCTATCAATATCGATGGTAATTATGCGCAGCCCAAAATTTACAATTGCGTTTTTAAGGAGAATAAGGTTAATATAGAATACATCGTAGGAAAGCAAACCCACGGTGGCGCCGTGAAAGTGAGTCGTGGTTCTCCTACGTTTAAGAATTGCACTTTTGAAAATAATTCTACGGCTTATGGTAGTGGAGGTGCTGTTTGGCTCACGGATGAAACTGCAGGTTCTGCTGCGGATGGCGGCGGTACAGATGCGCATCCTTTTGTGGCGACCTTTGAAAATTGTACTTTCACGGGAAACACAACCACGTCCGCGTACGGAAAAGGCGGTGCCGTCTATGTGGCGCGCTTTTATGAAGCCAATTTTAACAATTGTACCTTTACTGCGAATCAAACCACAACATCCTCAGCAACCTCCTATGGCGGTGCTATTATGGTGGGGGCTTGTAGAGATAATGAAAGCGCCCCTGTGATGCGTGGTAATGTTCACGCGTTGAATTTGAACAATTGTCATTTTGAAAAAAACTTGGTAAATAGAACGACATTCACGGGTGCTATTCCCGGAGGTTGTGCCGTGGCAGTCTATCAGCCGGAGAATTATGAGGTCAATGTGAATATTGACGGCGGTGTGTTCAAAAATCATACAGCCCCTTATGTAGAGGGAGTGGCCCTTTATGGCGCATCCGGCACTTTATCTGTCAAGAACGCCACATTCAGTAAAAACACGAACGTAGGTACGTCATCAGCGAAAGCTACAGCGTCCGTTTTGTATGTAAAGGATTGCAACACAACAGTCGAGAATTCGCATTTTGATCAGAATACATCTACTGGAGGCGGTACGATTTACCTAGATGGACAGGGAACTTTCTCAATGAGTGGAGGCTCTATGACCAATAATACTTCACCGGTCGGTGCACCAGCTTTCCGTGTTTCCTCCAATTTTAATTCGCCTGAAACAGGAAAAAAGATAACATTGAGAAGCGTACGCTTTGAAAAGAATGTTAGTGACGGCGGTTATGGCGGTGCCGTCGCCATTTATAAGAATACCAATGCGGATTTTACAAATTGTCAATTCATAGGGAATTATACGACAAACCGAGCCGGAGCTTTTTATGTCAGTGGTGAAAATGGGGCAACCAATACCGTGACCTTGGATAGTTGTACCTTTACGGGAAATTATGCACAGGATGGAGCGGGTGCTTTGGAGGTTTCCAATCGTGGTAATCCCGGTTATTCAACCTACAAAGGTTTTGACCATGCAGAAAATGAGATTGCCAATTCATTGGCTGATGTTGTAGCCTATGATACTTGCAAGGTGAATTTGGTGGTAAGGCATTCAACTTTTACTGCAAATCACACCACTCAGACGGGCGGTGGTGCCATTGGCTGTCAGACCTCGGGAGAGGTTAAGATACAGGATTGTGAATTTCATGATAATTACACCGATAACAATTATGTCTATGCTTCCGGCGGCGCCATTTCTATTGCGGCGGGTAATGCGGGTAAAAGTGTGAGTGCCGGTGTGATTGAAAATCCCAAGGAGGGTGATTTTTCCATAGAACGCTGTCTTTTTGAGGGAAACCATACGAAAGGTAATGCCGGTAGTTATGGCGTGGATGTAGGTGGTGCCATTGTGATTCAAAGAGGAACCAAGGTGGGTTCGGGAGATAATACCAAATATGCCATAAGCAAAACCAAGACAAAAATTTTCCAATGTACCTTTAGAGAAAACAACGCCAACCAAGGCGGAGCGCTTGCCATTATGGCGGATAGTTCCCGTACTTATCTATCCAATTGTCTTTTTTACAAAAATCACGTTACTTATGCCATTGGTCCGGATATTCACCGCAACCGTGATTCCGGCAATAATGGAGGAGGCTTGTTTATCAATAATACCACCTTCTACGGCTCTTGGTCGCAAGGTGGATGGAATGGAGCACGTATCAACCTGCAAGGGGGCCATTTCGTATTAGCGAACTCGACCATTATCGGTACCTCATTGATTAATGATGGCGTAGCGGATCCTCATGTTTCGACTGAAGGTTTGATTCGTTTCGATGGTGCGAGTGACGGTACTAAAATTCATTTTATCAACAGTATTGTTTGTAATACCAACACAGAGGGTTATGCCTTTACGGGGTACAATGCGACGATTAATTTGGTAAATGACCAGCCCACGAGTGGTGCACGTGGATTTATGACGACTTTGGCATCTGGATATACGTCTAATTCAGCTAATCCTTTGGTAATGAAATTGCCCAATGAAATGCAAGATGGTTCTTCAATCGGTGGCTCAACGCTACAAGCCTATGGTACGACGACCTATTTCCCTCAATTGGAGTGGGTTGACGGAAATCAGACCTGGGATAGCAGTTATTGGAAATGGAATGGAATACCGAAGAGTGGTTATGGATACGCCTCTATGCTCTACAATATGAACAATGACTTGAAGAATACTGCTCCGGATTTTTATGCGTGGCTTGTAAGCAAGGAGGTTGTTTCCGAGTCAACTGCTTCGACGGCATCTTGGGGAAAAGATCAGCGTATGCAACTACGTGGAAAGCAAAGTCAAACGGACAAATCCAAACACATTACATTCCCCGGTGCTTATGATGCGGGAACGAGAAGTAACTAATAAAACTTATACCTTATATATAATATGAAAAAAACGATTTACCTGTTGTGCTCTTTGGCGTTGTTTGTTGCTTGTTGCAATGTGCCGGGTGCTCCGGATGCAAAAAACGCAAAAACGATTCGTCTTGTTTCCTACAATGTCGGTGCTTTTCACAAGTCCGGACATTCGACGATATCGATGATTGCGGATATGCTCGGTGAGATGCAGGCCGATGTGGTCGGCATTCAGGAAGTCGATAGCTGTACCACCCGTACCGGTAAGGTCGATCAGTTGGATTCACTTTGTACCTATCTGGGCGGATGGTGTGGAAAATATGGAGACGCGATGCCTTACAAGGGCGGAAAATATGGCGTGTCCGTGTTGGCAAAACCTGAATATACGGTACTGGCCACCGATGTTTTGCACCTTCCCAAAGGGACTGGAAACGAGCCTCGTGCCGTTGCGGTTGTGGAATATGAGGATTTTGTCTTTGCTTCAACCCATATTGATTTTGGCGAAGCAAATCAAATGATGCAACTCCAGTTGGTTTGTCAGTATTTTGATTCGTTGGCTTACCAGAAGCCTGTTTTCCTTGTGGGAGATTTCAATGCTTATCCTGATTCAAAAGCAATAAGCTATATGCAGGAAAGTTGGACGCTGATTTCTGTTCCTGACAACAGTTTCCCTTCCCATGCTCCGGACCGCTGCATTGACTTTGTGTTTGCCCGCAATGCGGCTTCTGTAAAAGTCGTAGGCGGAAAAGTTTGTACCGTGTTCAAGCAAGGGGATGTGGCTGTTGCTTCAGACCATCTTCCGATTTATGTGGATGTCAAAATCGAAAAATAAGTAAGACTGAATAAATGAAGAAAACCTATCTTACCCCTGAAATGGAGATACTTGAAGCGCTTGCAATGCAGGATATGCTTCAGGTGGGCAGTGGCTCTCAATTGGAAGATGTCGGTGGTTCCGATGAGATCGGCGATGATGATATCGTCGATGATGGTTGGGTAATTTTGTAATTGATGTTTGCCATGGTGAAATTAAGCAAATATATTCTCGGTCTGTTGTTGCCGATGATGGCGCTTTCTGCTTGTTCGAAGATGGAGAGCGGCATGGACGATATGATTCAGGTGCTTCCTCCCGTCGAAGAGGAGGAGAAGGTTCCGAGCAAATACCAGGAAGGCGACTTGGTGAGCATGGTGTTCACAGTGGAAGAGAGTGAGGAGACGAAAATCACCTTGGGTGAGCCGAACAGCGGTACGACGGATGGCAGCCGACGTGTGAGCTGGGATAAAGGGGATTCAGTCATGTTTGTCTGGGGTCCGGATGCGGAAGATTGCTGTATTGGTGTGGCCCAGAAGACGGATGTGAAGACCGATTTCAAAGTTGATAAAATTTTCAAAGATGCCAAGACGGTGTATGCGGTAACGCCCGCCAGCGCCTACCATTCTTTCGTGAAGTCAGCCAACTGGGATACAGACGGAACGGGTACGGTGAAGGTGGACATCCGTAAGCAGGGTGGCTCTTTTGAAGATGCGTATATTGCGGTGGCACGCACGAGTTTGGAGACCCGAAAGATGCGTTTCAAGACGCTTTGTGGTTATGTGGCGGTCAATCCGACCAACTATGCCTTCGGTGGTTTCCGTTTGACCAGTCCTTCTGCTTCCATTTCCGGTGTGATTCCTGTGACGGCAACCATGAACGGGGATTATACGGGTAATTTGACGACGGGAGATCTTGAAGAGGGGTCTACAGAAGTAACCGCAACAAAGGGTGCGTATGGTCAAAAAGCCTTTATCGCCGTTGTTCCCGATACGGATTTTACCGATGGCATTACCCTGACCTATTTGGATACTTATGGCATCGCCGTCGGTGAAGCTACGCTCAAAAACAGCAAGAAAGTGGCGAAAAACCAAATTTTGGAGTTTGCCTCTTCGTTGAACAAGTATTTCTCCAAGGATATTTATGTCAAAGCGAATGCAAGTGGCTCGGCAGATGGTTCTTCCTGGAATAAGGCGTGGAATTTGACGCAGTTGTCTGACTATTTGAATACCAAAGACAAAGTCGTTTCTTCTGAAATAGAGGGACTTTCTGCAGACGCGTCGCTCAATATTCATATTGCAGCCGGTACGTATCAACCCGTAAATACGATTAATTTTTATCCGATTTGGGCGAAAGATGACAAGAGCAGCGTTCGCAAACTCAATTTTATGGGTGGATATCCTTCCGATATTGACAACGGCAATGCCGCGAGCAAATTGCGTGACCCTCAGACTCATCAGACCATTCTTTCGGGTGCGAATATGTCCAATAAGGAAGCGAGTATGATGTATGTTGCTGGTCCCTCGTATTTGTCTCTGAGCGGTCTGGTTTTGACCGGAATGGCAACGACGAAAACGGGAGCCGCTGCGCTTTACATCAAGGGAGAAAAGGCACTGGATACGCGTACGGAAGTTCTTGGCTGTACATTTAAAGAGAATGTAAATAGTGGCGTCGGCGCTTCGTTGGTTATTTATGTAGATACCAATCCGGACAATTATATCAATGATGTCAAAGTACAACACTGTCAATTCTTGAACAATAGCAGCGGTGGAGGATCCGCCATCAATTTTGATGGAATCTATGCTGATGCTGCCATTACGGATTGTTATTTTGAGGGGAATTATGCCAAGGCATATTCAAATAAGCAAGATAGTGGAGGTGCGGTAAAATTTACTTGCGGCTCGGCTACGCTTACTCGTTGCACTTTCAAAAATAACTATGTAGATGAGACGGCCTATGGTAATGGCGGTGCAGTATGGCTCTCAGATGAGCATATTTCTACGCATGACCATAAGCCGATAGCGACTTTTAACGAATGTGACTTTATTGGAAACTATACCGAAAATGCTTACGGCAAGGGCGGCGCGGTGTATGTACAACGCTACAATGGGGCCATTTTCAATGATTGTACCTTTACGGGCAATTACTGCAAGTATGGAACGGGTGCCAATCACAATGTCGGGGGTGCGATGGCTATTGGTAACTATCCGATGGGGACTCAAAAACACGATTCCGGTATTGTTGATGTGAGTTTGAATCACTGTACTTTCAGCGGCAATTACCTTGACTCGAAAGAAGGAGAAGGAACGAGCAATGTCGGTCGTGCTGTTGGAGGAGGCTGTATCTTCCTTCATCAACCGAATACTACTACGACAAATTTGCTCGTAAACGAATGCAATTTTGAAAAGAACTATCCTGAAATGATAGCCGGTGGCGTTATCTATGCGAATTCCGGTACCTTGAAAATCCAGGGCAGCGACTTTACAGATAATAGCAATGCCATTGCTGCCGGTGCTCCAAACGAAGGGCAAACAAATGTGGACGAAATGAGTCGTATTGCGGGTTCGGTCTTGTATATCAAGGACGCGGCGGTAACAATCACCGATTCTGATTTTGTCAGCAACCGAACATCGGGTGGTGGAACCGTCTTTTTGGCGGGTAATAATTGTAGTTTTACCATATCAGGTGGAAATTTTACAAACAACAAGTCTTATGGTGCCGGTGCTGCAGCGTTGCGCGTTTCGTCTAATTTTAATTCGCCTACCTCGGCGCGGGTTGTCAGTGTTAATGGCGTGACCTTTACCGGCAACCATAGTACGGGCGGTTATGGT
>CAJGBW010000001.1 GCA_904501835.1 uncultured Bacteroidales bacterium | reverse complement strand
TCCCAAATGAATGCGCGCCACTCCGCCAATACCAAAAGGCGCGCCCTCCGCACGGTAATTTCCAAGCGGTGCGAGGTTGGTCTGCAAATACCCCGTATGGAGCATCATACCCCCATCAAAGCCCTGATAAATACCCTTGCGTACCTGGGCTGATTCTGCAGACTCCTGCGCGTGGGCAGGTATGGCCGTTTGGGCGAACAGCGCAAAAAAGACAATTAGCAAGCGGACGTTTTTGGACGATTTCGGCTTTGCCGGGAACCACCCCTTCTGCACACGTTCCTTTTGTTTAAATAATTCGTGAATACTCCAGAAAGAAGAAAAGCCGAACACTCCCAAAAGGGTTGCCCAAATATAAGATTCCACAAATAGAGAAGCCACGCAAGCGACCACACCCAGCAAGGCAAAAATCCACCAGGAGCGCACTCCCAAATGATATTCCGCCTTGATAACCAAGGGATGGAAAAGACCGATGCAGGCAAATGCGCCCAGACCGACCAGCAAACCCGTATAATTCATCGTTTGTATCACAATTTTAATCGAATGCAAAGATACATCCGTTCCGCCAATCCCGCTACTCTTATAAATGATAGTTTTTTATAACTTTGCAACATCAAATTCCATTATGGAGCAGATGTTTTAATACCGCCATGAACCCTTGCATCGCCATCATCGACCCCAACACCCTCTCCGCCCTGGCGTTGAAGGATATTTTGTGGGAACTATTCCATGAGGTAGAAATCCGCTCCTACGGCTCCATGAAGGCATTTTCAGCCGACTGCGACCACTATTTTGTGCATTATTTCATCAGCGAACAGATTCTCCTGGAAAACGCCGAAGAATTCGAACCCTTGAAAAAACAATGCATCATCCTATCTTCCGGTCGCGGCTCGATTTTCCAAGAAAGTGGATACAAAGTCATTGACAGTTCGCTGCCCGAAAAGGAGTTGATTGGCGCCATTCTGCAATTGCACCGAAGCGGACACCCGAGCGAAAAGAGAGAGGCGCAGGACGAATTGCTGTCCGCCCGCGAAAAAGACGTGCTCTCACTTCTCGTAAAGGGATTGATTAACAAAGAGATAGCAGACCACCTCAACATTTCCCCCACCACCGTAATTTTCCACCGCAACAACATCTGCGAAAAATTAGGAACCCGCTCCCTGGGCAAACTCACCATCTACGCCGTCCTGCAAGGCATCATCAAACTCAACGACCTACAATAACCCACGAGCACACGGAAGTGCCCTGCATACACGTAGTTTACACGAATTTACACGAATTTACTACACCTTGCGCGAGTTTAGAGTAAAAGTCGCCTAAGGGGTATCAAAAAATGGCAGTTTTGCATGAAATATAGTATACCTTGTGCGAGTTTCGAGAAAAAGTCGCCTAAGGGGTGAAAATATGCTCACGGTATGCCTCCTAATATCATTTAGTGCAAACACGTATATCGTTTCCTTTATTTATCATCCTGAAATCGCCCAAAGCCTTCCAACCGATTTTGAAGATTCTTTTCATATTGATGGAATTCACGCCACCCTGTCTCGGACGGAAAGTAATAGGATACCAAGAAATGCTCTCTTTCCATTTCACAGCAATCGCTGATACCGCTACATTTGAAAGGAAAAAATCTTCCGGGATAACGGCCATCACACGTTTGAGCGCCTCGGCATTCATCAGGCGGAAAGGCGTATTGGCATCTTTTACCCAAACGCCAAACATCAGCCAGACGATAAAACGTAAGGTCTTTGTAACGACAATTCTGCTAAATCCGTCCTGACGGCCACCGCGTGTGCCAATATGAAAATCGGACTCTTTGCGACTCTCCCACATCGGCCAAAATTCTTCCGGCAAAGTCTGACCGTCACTATCGGTCTGGAAGATATAATCCGCACCATCCGCAAGAGCATTACGATACAAATACAAAACCGTGGCACCGTGACCGGAATTAGGCTTGTTCAAAGCAATCAAATAAGGATATTTATCCTGCAACGCACTTAACTTTTCCCAAGTGTTATCCTTGCTCCCATCATTGGCTATCATCAAACGACAATAATCACCATCAGCATTGATTTTCTCTGCAACAGGATGCCACTGCAAAATAACATCCTCAATGTTTTCTGCCTCGTTATAGGCGGGCATTACAATGTAAAACTTATCCATTATTTGATTTTTTAAATGTAATTAACTTATTGAGGACAAATTGATATATCGCCACCACAATGACCGTTAAAAGTTTTGCGGCAATATAGGTCCATGCCCAACGAGTAGCCATCAGCCAAATAAGCCCTTCACTCAGCGCCAACCCGGATAACCCCACCATGTAGAATATAGTAAAGCGTTGAGCGGGACGATCTTTCACCTTAAAATTAAGTGAACGATTCAGGAAGAAACTACAAAATATTCCACAATGAACACTGACAACATTCGCCCATAAATAGGGAATCCACAAGCCCAACAGGGTATAAATGCCAAAATCCAATGCTGCACAAAATCCGCCTATGATACCATATAGGATTAATTCGCGGAAACGATACCACAAATTTTTGATAAGACTCATTTTTGATTCGTTTTATCTCTTAAAACAAACTATTAGCTATATCCATTGCCCGCCTGATGACAGGAGCCATATCATAATAACGGTATTCAGCAAGGCGCCCACCAAAAATCACATCCTCTTCTTGATCAGCAAGTTCTTTATATTTTTTATACAATGATTGATTTCGATCGTCGTTGATAGGATAATAAGGCTCCATTCCCGGCTTCCATTCCGTTGAGTACTCCTTTGAGACAACCGTCTTCGGATTATCATATACCGCCTGACCAAAACTTGCGAAATGTTTATGCTCGATGATTCGTGTATAAGGTATTTCGCGTTCCGTATAATTAACCACGGCATTCCCCTGCCAATTGGGTGCATCCAAAATCTCCGTCTCGAAACGCACCGTCCTATATTCAAGATGGCCAAAACGAAAATCATAAAATTCATCAATCGCACCTGTAAAGACGATGGTCTTGGCTGATGCCTCCCAAGCGTCCCTATCCATGAAAAAGTCAACGCCCGTTTTCACCTCAATCTTTTCTAATAGCGCATCAATCAAAGCATTATAACCACCTATCGGAACACCCTGATAATCATCGTTGAAATAATTATTATCAAAAATCATCCTTACGGGCAGACGCTTAATGATAAACGCAGGAAGTTCTGAACAAGGACGGCCCCATTGTTTTTCCGTATATCCTTTGATAAGACGCTCATAGATATCACGCCCCACCAACAATAAAGCCTGCTCCTCCAAATTACGAGGTTCATCCGCACCTGACTCCCTTAGTTTTCTTGCAGCATCTTCCCTCTGCTCACGAAGTTTCTCCTCTGCCTCCTGCGGAGTAATCACACCCCACATACGGTTGAAAGTATTCATGTTAAAAGGAAGGTTATACAACTCACCCTTCCAATTGGCAACCGGAGCATTCGTATAGCGATTAAAAGGAACCAGTCCATTAACGAAATCCCACACTTCTTTATCTGAAGTATGAAAAATATGTGCTCCATACTGATGAACATCTATCCCTTCTACCCTCTCGCAATGAACATTACCGCCCGTATGCGAACGCTTGTCAATAACCAAACAACGTTTCCCTGCCTTTTGCGCAAGGTAAGCAAAAGTAGCCCCATACAATCCGCTACCAACGATTAGGTAATCGTACATATTATCGACTGGACACATATTTATAAAAGATATCATTGGAAACATCCCCTGAAACGTAGTTATAACAATACGCCATTCGTTCAGTAGGAATTTCGTGATTGACTTGTCCTGACATAGGTTTACAGTCTGTGAGTTAGTAATGTAAACTTAATTTAGGACTAAAAATGGGAATAGAGACCAATGGACGGCACCAACCGATAAAAAATATAAAGATTGGCGTATAAATAAGCACCAACAATGTGGTTATAATGTAATTTATATTAAGCCTCATATTCACTTTTCACCTTGCATATTCTTGCAAGTATAACTTCCGATTTGAACAAACCCTTCAGGTACTACTTGAGCCAGTTTCGAATCAATCACGACATAAGTATATTTCTGATAATCAATCATATCCGCCTCCTCTTTTATTTGCCAAAAATCATCATGATGCATATTTCCCCCACAAAACGAAAATGAAGCAGGGTAAGCAACATCTTGTAGTGCACCATATTCAAAGAGATATCGATAGGTCGGATTCATACCGGTCGTCACTAAAACGGACTGAGACTCATAACATAGTTCTTTAAGTTCTTTTAGGTCCAATTCACTCTGGTATTTCCCAACAGCACGAATATGAATTCTCCACAGAGCAAGATTGAGAAATAACATTATTACCAACAACGATGGATACACGACACTTATTGGGATTCTCTTAAAACTTTTAAGAAGAAGACTAAACAATGATATTTGCGTTAATATCATCACTGGCATTGTTGAAAGAGGCGCCCACGGATATTTATTCAAACACGAAAAAACCACAAACACCCACCCAATCACACAGGTAAGAACATACAAGGGTGAAACAGATGTTTTCCGTATAAACTTCTGGACACAGACATAGCATGAAACCAGATATAGAGAAACTGACATCCAACCACACCACAATTCGGCACTCTGCCCTAAAGCACGATAATACGGCAACAATTCAAGACCAGAATTTTGATATTTCGCTTCTCCGAAATATACGGCGGCAACCGTAATCAAAAGAGGTATAGAATAAACACAAATCTTTTTAATCGCGATGGATAATGGCTCTTTTTGATTGTAAATCTGCCATAAAACATACAATGACATGGCAAAAGCAGCGATGATAAAGCCATAACGACTTGTACAGAAAAAGCACATCAAGAGGCTAAGTTTCAACAAACTTTTACTCGTCAAATTATCATGCTCTTTCAATAAATACCAAACACACAGAACCACACCAGCCATTTCCATTGTATAAGCCCTTAAATATCCCGCTCTGGCAGCAAATGGAATTGAAAAATACGGAACACTTGCGGTGGGAGAAGGTAAAACAAGCAACAAAGCAAGCGCTATCGCCCAAACTCTACTTGAAAATAATTTTTTACCTATTAAATAGGTACCCAAAATTGATAACAAATAGAAAATGATAGGAAGCAAGCGCAGAAAATGAATATCGTTGGAAATCTTTGACCAAAAATATAAGATTGCCGTAAACCCGCCCGGATCCATATTATAATGGCGATTATACTCCAGAGCATCTTTAAGAGAACCGCATTCGGAATAGGGCGCAGAATAATGATGTAAGCCTTTTGACATCCAAAATTGTCCCGCCTCATCGTAATCTAAAAGTTCGTTACTCATCCACTTTGCCGCAGGACGCAAAGCCAGAAGTACCAACAGAACAGTCAAAATAATAAGTCCTAACCGACGAATTATTGTGCTTGATTGGGGAGAAGAAATCATCTTTACAGGTCGTCAGGAGCCCGGGAAGACGATATTAAAAAATATAAAAAGAAAGTGCGGGCCTCATTAGCAACTCATTCCTTTAGTTGGCTCTGGACTGCCATGCACGACGAACGAGTACTAGTTCAACTCACACTTTCGCTGTATCGTAAGGCTATAAGCCACGAATAGCGACGATGAGCGTCACACTTTCTTTGTCGCGCAATGAATTGTCCAGATTCACTAAAAACAAGAAGGCGCTAAACGCTTTCAATATGTAATACGGAGTGACTTTAATCACTCAAACTTTGCAAATATAAGAAAAGATTTTGAAAATCTAATAGATGTGGATGTGTACAATATTTTGCCCGTTTTTCGGAACACATCTCGGAGAGCGATATAGCAAATCGGCCATAGAACGCACTCCAGTATGAGTGCTGCGAAAAAGCGCGGGACATGTGTTGCGCTTTTGGGCGGTTTTTTGGAACACATCCCCACTATTTGAATGGGGCGCTGCAAAAAGAGCGTAAAGAAGCCGCAGAGGGGCGCAAAGGAAGCGCAGGAGGGAGATTATCGTTTCAGGCGAACGAAGATACTTAAGGGGAGGACTTTGCCGCTGCGGTCGGTGAGGGCCAACTCGCCGCTTTCAATCTGATAAGCGCCTTCAAGCTGGCGTCCGTCTGCAAGCTGTCGCCCATCGGAAAGTTTGAGGCCATCATCAGCAAGCTGACGAGCCTCCGTGGGTTTCAATCGGAAGGCTTGCTTCACCACCGTCTCGCCCAGACTTGCACTGAAGCCATTGGAGTAGAGATTCAGGACCATGAAACTGTCCTTTGGAGCTAAAATCGCGGCTACCTGCTGCAGCATATCAAAGAGACACTCGTCCAATTTCCATTTTTCGCCATCAGGACCGTGTCCGTAGGCGGGCGGATCCAAAATGATTCCTTGATAGACATTGCCACGGCGGGCTTCACGGCGGGCAAATTTCAAGGCATCTTCGACAATCCAACGAATGCCGTCCATGCCACTGTTCTCCATATTGGTACGCGCCCAGGTAACGACCTGACGCACCGAATCCAAATGGGTAACATCGGCACCTGCCGCCTTGGCCGCCAACGAAGCAGCCCCCGTATAAGCAAAAAGATTGAGAACACGAACAGGAGCGGGCGCTTGACCGGGAGCAGCCTGGGCCGCAGCCTTTTCCACCAGTGCGCGCGTATTTCTATAAATATATTCCCAGTTAGGCGCCTGTTCGGGAAACACACCCACGTGCTTGAATGAGGTCAATCCTAAACGCAGACGAAACGTCGGGCCTGCAACGCCGGAAGCATAGCGGATAAACCATTGTTCATCCATTTTCTTTTGCATGTCCCAGGTGCCGCTGTCCTCTTTTCCGGCCTTGCCAAAACCTGCACCGGGACGAAAATGTGTATGCGTCAGTCTTTGCCACTCTTTCTCCGACAAAGTCTTATCCCACAAAGCTTTAGGCTCGGGACGACGAAGCACCCAGGGTCCGAAACGCTCTAATTTCTCCCCATTTCCCGAATCAATTATTTCATAATCCTTCCACAACGGAGAAGGCGTTTCCAAGGTCATCATATTATTGATTTACAGTTATCAATTCTCCATTTTCATGATCCAGACAAGCATAGGGCGAAGACCTCAACCAATCTTTCAAGACGATCAATTCGCCACCGGAAGGCAACGCAAGACGCACATCTGCATGATAATGTCCGAAAATAAAATAATCTATAGGCATTCCTGCTGCTGTCTTTTCACGGGCATATTCATCCGCAAATTTGAAAAGTGCCTCATCCGCACCCTTGAACTGGTAAGGATATAGACGTTTCTTCCTTTTGCCACGTGACCAACCGTTGCCAAAAGAGAATGCAATATAAGGATGCAGCAGACTGAACAGCCATTGCAGCACAGAGCTATGGAAAATGCCGCGCAAAATACGGTAGCCGAAAGGACAGGGCCCCAGACCGTCTCCATGTCCCAGGCACAAGGTCTTTCCACCGACAAACACCATATAGGGTTGTTCTAGGCGTTTCATGCCCAATTCTTCAAAATAGTGATAGGTCCAGACATCGTGATTCCCCTGAAAGAAATACACATTCACCCCTCTATCCATCAATTCCATCAAGGCAGAAAGCACGCGCACATAACCTTTGGGCACTACATCACGATATTCGTACCAGAAATCCCAAATGTCGCCCAACAGAAAAAGATTCTCGGTATCAGCGGGCAACTCACGAAGGAAACGGGCAAAACGCAACTCCCTTTCATGAGGGTCGCAAGTCGTCAGTCCCAAATGCACATCTGCTACGAAATAAGATTTTGCCATGGTCTATTGTAAAAATATAAGTGTCAGCGCACCCACAATGGCACAATAAAGCGCAAACCAAGACAAGCGCGCCCTCTTAACCAAAGCAATCATCACTTTGCAAGCAAACAAGCCCGAAATAAAAGCGGCGCAAAACCCAACGATCAACGCAGAAACACCCACTTGCGAAGAGGCCATTTCTCCTCCGACCAGACCCAGGAACGATTCGCCTAAAATAGGGACCAGCACCATCAAGAAGGAAAATTGAGCCACGACCGCACGGGGAACGCCGGAAAGGAGTCCTACTGAAATGGTGGTGCCGGAACGAGATAATCCGGGCAACACAGCTATCGCTTGGGAGAGTCCGACCACAAATGCCTGTCCATAAGAAAGGCCGTTTCGAGGAGCGGAGGCCGAGCCACAGGCCGCACGCGCGCACTTCTTACAAGAGAAGCGAGCTTTGAGCGCATCGAAATTATCCGAGAGCAGAAGCAGCAACGCCGTCACAAGCAAAGCACTTCCGACTACAGTCATAGAGGTAAAAAGTTCGGTCACATAATCCTTGAAAAACACGCCCACCACAAAAACAGGCAGCATGGAAAGGGCGATTTTCAAGACATAATCCATTCCATCATTATAGCGAAAACGGAAAAATTCTTTGAGAATGGAAAAAATCTGATGGCGGAAAACCACGATGGTAGAAAGCACGGTTGCAGCATGCACCACCACCTCAAACATCAAATCTTCCGTCACCTCCACGCCCAACAGATTACGGCCAATCATCAGATGTCCGCTGCTGCTGACAGGGAGAAATTCGGTAAGTCCCTGCACCAGGCCCAATATCAATGCTTCCCAATTATTCATTTCTTCGGTTTTTTCATAATTGCCACCACTACCAACACGATGCCCGCCAAGATGGTCAAGGGAGCAATCACCAGACGGCGCGCGTCAAACATATCATAGTTAAACACCTCCGGGTTATCGCTGCCGCCACCCATCATCAAGATGTAGCCCAAAACCATCACCAAAAAACCTACAGCCAACAAAATAATGTTTTGGCGCCCCATGGGCATGGATGACTCCTGATTGTTATTGAGTTTCTTATCCTCCATAATCATATTGATTTAATAGTATAGTTCGTCTTTGTTTACACTCACCATTCGGCCGACCGTCACCCAAGTGCTGGTCAGACAAATCAACAGGCCTGAAAAAATCACAATCCCCATTACCATCAAGACGCGATCCAAAGGGAAAATCTCATAGAACGGGAGCAACTGCACTTTCAGAAAAAACAACAATCCCACCAGAGCCGCACAAGCAATCAAAGACGAAAACAGAGCTTGCACAAAAGCCTGGGAGAGGAAAGGAGCGCGAATGAAATTCTTGGTCGCACCCACCATCTTCATCGTGTGTATGGTGAAGCGACGCGCATAGACATTCAACCGTATCGTGTTGTTAATCAATACAAAAGAAAGGAAAAGAAGGAGGGCGATAAAAAGGCCGAGAAAAAGAGAGATGCGCGCCAGATTGTCATTCATCGCCTCCACGATATTCTCTTGATACGTCACATTATCGACCAGAGAAGAAGCCATGAGATTTTTGCGTAAAATTTCCAAACTATCCTTGTGCACATACTCTCCATTCAAGGTCAAATCCAAAGAAATGGGAATGGGCTCGGACGAAAAGATATCCAAGAAATCCTCTCCCAGAAGCTCAGCCATTTCCTTGATACCCTGTTGTTTGGATACATAAGTGGACGACTTGAGATAGGGGCTGCGATCCAGTTCGGACTGAAAGGCCAAAGCTTGATTTTCGCTCACGTCCTGCTTCATCAGAACGGTCACATTCATATTTTCCTTGATATAGCGGGAAAATTTGTTGGCATTGACCAGCAAAAGGCTGCCCACACCGACCAGCAACAGCACCAAAGAGATACTGATGACCGATGACACCCAAGCACTTACAAGCCTGCGGGACAGTAATTTCGATTGACCTTCTGACATTGCGGAGCAAAGTTAATCAAAAAACAAAAAAAATTGTTACCTTTGTAAGAATTTGTACTTATTTGCCCCGTATTGTGGGGTGATTTCAAGAAAAAGCCTATGGGTGATATCAAAAGAGTGTTATTTGTCAATTCGGAGATTTTCCCTTACCTGCCCGAAAGTCCGATTGCAAATATAGGAAGACAGCTTCCGCAAGGAATTCAGGAGCGTAAAAAAGAAATTCGTTCCTTTATGCCTCGATATGGTTGCATCAACGAAAGAAAGAACCAGTTGCATGAGGTAATCCGCCTTTCCGGAATGAATCTCATTATCGGCGATGTGGATCGCCCGCTGATTATCAAAGTTGCCTCCCTCCCCGTAGCTCGCACACAGGTTTACTTCATTGACAATGAGGATTATTTCCAGCGCAAAGCGAGCTTTACCGATGCTGATGGAGTAAGTTTTGCCGACAACGCAGAGCGCGCCGTGTTCTTTGCCCGTGGTGTGTTGGAGGCCGTAAAGAAAATGCGTTGGGCTCCCGACCTTATTCACTGCCAGGGATGGATTACGCATTTGATTCCCCTGTATTTGAAAAAGTCCTACTACAACGATCCTATCTTCTCTTCTTGCCGCGTCGTGCTTTCGTTGTATGACGATTTGCAAAAAGAGCCCTTCCAGGCAGACTTCGCCAGCAAGGCCTTGATTCCCGGATGCACCCAGGAGGATTTGGCGCTTTTGGAAAATCCCACCGGCATCAATCTTGCGAAAATTGCCGCACAATATAGCGATGGCATTATTTTGGGTAGCGAAAATTGCGACCCCGAGCTTTGTGACTTCTGCCGCGGCATAGACCTTCCCCTTTTGGAATACAACAAAGAGGCGATTGAAAACGGCAGTTACATTGACGATTACAATCAGTTTTACGAGCAATTCTAAAATGCAGTTCAATAGAATCTTATCCGCAATTTTTCTTGGAGCCTGTTTGTGCGCCCCGTTTTCCTGTATGAAGGTAAACAACGAATTGGGACAGAACCTTATGCCCCAGGAGCACGAATTTGATGTATTCTGCGAAGATATTCCCTTGAAAAATATCTGCGTAACGCGCGCGGACAGCACCTACGGCTACAACACCTACCGTATTACAGTCGGCGCCGTAAACGACCCTGATTTCGGATTGATTCAAAAATCATCTGCTTTCACTTTGATTCCGGCAGACGACAGCCTGGATTTCGGCACCGACCCCAAATTTGAAAGCATGTACCTGACTCTTTCCCGCGACTCCCTTTCCGTGCCTTACGGCGGCAACCCCGGGATGATTCAGAATATCAATATCTACGCGTTGGACGAGAATACCGACCTCAACAATCCGACCCAATTCATGTATACAAGCGATATCCGTAAAATGAGTCAGTATTTCAAAGGGAAAGAGACTATTACGGATTATCAGCCCACCTATAGCGGCGAAGACACGCTTTGTTTCCACTTTAAGAAAAACTTTGTAGAACAACTCGGCAACAAACTTGTCAGCAAAGCCAAAGAGGGCGTATATGTAGTGGACAACGCTGACACCATCAGCAACTCCTCCTACCTCAAAGATTTCCCCGGCCTTTACATCCACTGCGAGCCGTCCAAAGGTATGGGAGGACGTTTCAACTTGTTCAGTTTGTCTTTGGGACTCAATACCAATTCCTACGTCATCGAGCAGAACTACGCAGAACTGCGTTTCAACACCCAATATAAAGGGCGAAAAGAAAGAACTGACACCTCCATTCTCTTCTTGATTGGTGCTTCTGCTGTGCCCAAGGATGCGGCCAACCTGCCGGTACAATCTGCCTTCAACGGCTGCGAACACAGCGAAATTGCGGCTATTGATGGTATGACAAAAGAGGGCAACGCCTTCCTTGCCAAAGAGAAAATTTATTTTGAAGGCGGCAGCGGACTTCGTCCCGTTATTTCAGCAGCAGAAATCCGAGACAGCCTTGAAAAGCGTTTTGCTCAAAAAGGCATTGACAAGGCAAACTACAGCAAAATCATTGTGGACCGTGCCAGCCTCATCTTCAACCTCTGCGACATGCACGACTTCGGCAAATTTGTCGAATACCCCAAGATGATTTCCCCTATGCACTCCAGTCGTTACAAAATCACGAGCAAAGTGTATGGAGACACGGTAACCGTTGCTTATACTGATTTTCCTCCCATCTCTGACGCCAGTGTCAGCGCCGAGGACCAGGGCAGCTTGAACCGCTCAACTTTGAGCTATTCGCCGGATATTACTTTCCACACGCAACATTTGATCAAGTTGAAAGAGCCCAGCGAAAGTGCCCTGAAAAATCAGGACATCTGGATGTTTACCAAGGCTCCGGAGACCATCTATCAGCAGCAGACCACCTCTGAAGAAAGCGACTACTACAATCAAATGTTGTATTATAGTTACCTTAACAGCATGTATGGTGGCTATGACGGATATGGTTATGGTGGATATGGCGGATACGGCGGCTACGGAGGATATGGCTACAACAGCTACAATAGCTACTATAATATGATGTACTATTACAGCATGATGAACAGCGGATCCAACTCCAATACCAGCGTGCAGAATATGATTGACACAGGCCGCTATTACAAGGGTATTCTACAAGGTCCCGAGGGTAGCAAACCACCCGTTCTCCGCATTGTCTATAGCGTTCCCAAGGACTGCCGCACGAAATAAAAGGGATGACCGAAAGGCCATCCCTTATTGTTTTCTTTGATCTACTTGCTTATTACTTAGAAGCAACTTTTGACTCGATATAGCTAATCGCGTCACCTACAGTCTGAATCTTCTCGCCAGCTTCCTCATCGGGAATAGTGATACTGAAAGCGGACTCAAACTCCATAATAAGCTCTACGGTATCAAGAGAATCTGCACCAAGATCATTGGTAAAACTTGCGGTCTCGGTTACCAATCCGGGATCAACGCCGAGTTTATCGACAATGATCTCTTTTACTTTTTCTGCTACTTCTGACATAGTTTTATAAAATTAATTACTAAAAATGCTTTGTTAATAACCCTGCAAAGGTAGGAAAATTTCCCGAATAACAAAACATTTACAAAGAAGACTTTATGATTGCAGCCAACTTTGCCCCCGCAATCTCCGCAATTTCCTCCTCCGAAGCCGTTGCAATACGGGGAACCGAACCAAATCGAAGCAAAAGTCGCTGCTCCATCTTTTCACCCACTCCCTTTATCTCACGCAGGGCTGAACGAATCTGGGCCTTGCTTCTGCGATTTCTATGGTGGGTAATGCCAAAACGGTGTGCCTCATCACGAAGATGCTGCAAGAGTTTCAAGGCTTGAGAATTCCTATCCAAGAACAAAGGATTGGGATCGCCCACTCGCACCACTTCCTCCAATCTCTCTGCCAAACCAATCAGCGTCACCTTGTCTTCTATGCCCAATTCACACAACACTTCCCAGGCCGATGAAAGCTGGCCTTTTCCTCCGTCCACCACAATCAGCTGGGGTAAATCTTCCGGATTTTCATTGAGCATACGGGCATATCGGCGATTGACAATCTCTTTCATCGATGCGAAATCATTTGCCCCCACCACAGTTTTAATCAAGAAATGGCGATAGTCTTTTTTGGCCGGCTTCCCTCCACGAAAAACAACACAGGCAGCCACCGCTTGCGTACCTTGCAGATTGGAGTTATCAAAACATTCTATATGTTCGGGCAAGACTTTCATTCCCAACGCTTGCTGAAGTTCGGTCAAAACCCGTTGGCGGAACAAATCCGGGTCGCTATGTTCGCTTTGCTTCAAGGCATCAAAACGAGCCTGTGCCGCATTGCGTTGCCCTAATTGAAGCAAAGAGAGTTTATCTCCGCGAGAAGGCATGATGAATTTCACGCCATCCAATTCCACATCCGGAAGGAAAGGAACCAGCACCTCCTTGGACAGACGGCCGAATTTGCTTTCAATCTCCGCAATAAAAAAAGACAGCACATCCTCGCGCGACTCCTCTATACGGGAATGGAAAGACAGATTCAGGCTCTGAATTATGCAGCCCGAACGCACGCGCAGGAAGTTGCCAAAGGCCTCATTTCCATCAAATACCATAGAAAAGACATCGGCATCAATAGGGGAACTATTGACAATGACGGATTTGGCATAGTGGCTTTGTAAGAGATCAACGCGTTGCTTATAGCTCTGCGCCCCCTCAAAATCCAATTCCGCCGCCCGTTGCGCCATGGCAGCCTTGTATTCTCTCAACAACTCCCCTCCGGCTCCTTGAAGAATACGCGCCACAGACTCAATCCATCGGCCATATTCCTCTTGGGACACCTTCCCCACACAACAGCCGGCACAACTACGAGTCTGTAATTTCAGGCAAGGACGATATTTGCGATGCAAAAGCCCCTCCGAGTTTATTTTATATTTACACTCCACCCCGCGCAAAGGATAAAGCGAAAAGAAGAGTTCAAGCAAAGCTCGGGCATGATGCACCGAACTATAAGGGCCGAAATAACGATTTTTGCCGGCGGTTTCCAATCGGCGGGTGAGAAAGACACGAGGAAAATTCTCCCCGCTGACACATATCCAGGGATAGGTCTTGGAATCTTTCAGCAGAATGTTATACTTGGGTTTATACTGCTTTATCAGGTTGTTTTCCAACAAAAGCGCATCCGCCTCGCTATCGACAATCGTATATTCTGCACGGACAATCTTTGAGACCAGCAAAGCGGTCTTGCGAGTCAGACGCGAGCTGTCGACGAAATACTGCGCGACCCTATTGTGCAAGTCCTTCGCCTTTCCCACATAAATAACAGTACCCTCGGCATCATAATATCGATAGACACCGGGGGCATGAGGGAATAATTTGATGGACTCACGAAGTTCCATAAAGACGGCACTTATTTTCCGAGAGCCTTGCGGACGGCTTCCTCGATTTTATAGCCACGCAAGCGTTCGCCTATGACCTTGCCATCGGGCGCCACCAGAATGATATAAGGAATGCCGGAAATACCATAGACGCGGGTCGGGACCTGACTATCCTGCTCGGTGCAAACAATCTGCGTCCAGGTCATGCCTTCTTCTTTGATAGCCTGCCAACTATCCATCGGCCTGTCCCAAACCGCCACACTGACAATTTCAAAGTCCTTGCCGCCATACTGCTTATAAATCGCCTGCAGATTGGGAACTTCTGCTCTGCACGGACCACACCAGGACGCCCAAAAATCAATCAGGACATACTTCCCTTTGCCGACATAGTCAGACAAGGATACATTCTGGGTCAGCGCCTTTCCGTTTTTATCAAAGCCCGTTACCGCCTTTACACCAAAATTTCTATAATTCCAGGCGGAAGCACTCAAAGAGAGTAGCATCAAAGCTGCCAAAAGCGTCCATTTCTTCGTTATAGCAAACATATTTTTCTCCTTACACATTAAGATTCGTTTGCGAATATACATAAAAAGACCGGTCTGACAAAATGCCCGACCGGTCAAATAAAAATATAAGATGATTGCTAAAAAATCTACTTGCGCTCCTCTCTACGACCGCGTCTTGCACGACGGTTGTCGCGTCCGCCACGGTTCTGAGACTGAGCAGCCTGAGCGGCAATCCCTGCATTGGGAGAAAGGTCTTTCTTACCATAAACCTCACCGTTGCAGATCCATACTTTGATACCAAGAACACCTACTTTGGTGTGTGCCTCTGCCAAAGCATAGTCAATATCAGCACGGAATGTGTGAAGAGGAGTACGTCCCTCTTTGAACATTTCGCTGCGGGCCATTTCGGCGCCACCAACACGACCGCTGATCTGAACTTTGATACCCTCTGCACCTACACGCATGGTAGTAGCCACGGCCATTTTGATGGCACGACGGTAAGAAACACGGCCCTCAATCTGACGAGCGATGGTGTCAGCCACGATGTTGGCGTCAACCTCAGGTTTCTTCACCTCATAGATGTTGATCTGGATATCTCTGTTGGTAACCTTCTTCAACTCCTCTTTCAAACCTTCTACATTCTTACCGTCTTTACCGATAATGAAACCGGGACGAGCAGCGTGAATGGTTACAGTGATGAGTTTCAAGGTTCTCTCAATAATGATACGGCTCAAAGCAGCTTTAGAAAGACGGTTTACAAGATACTTACGAATCTTGTAGTCCTCTGCAATGCGCTGAGCATACTCGGCATTGTTACGACCGATCCAGTTGGAGTCCCAACCACGGGTAATTCCAATTCGATTACTGATAGGATTAGTTTTCTGTCCCATAATTATTTCTCCGATTTAACATCAAGGATGATCGTAACGTGGTTGGAACGCTTGCGGATACGTCCGGCGCGGCCCTGAGGGCAAGGACGGATTCTCTTGAGCGTACGACCTTCGTCTACCATGATGGTCTTGATATACACATTACCTTTTTCAAGTTCGCCGGCTTTGTCAGCGTTCTTGGCTTCCCAGTTAGCGATAGCGCTCTTGAGAAGTTTTTCAAGGCGGATAGAAGCCTCTTTCTTGGAGAATTTCAAGATGTCGAGGGCTTTATTAACCTCAACGCCGCGGATAATATCTACGACGAGACGCATTTTACGAGGAGAAGTAGGTGCATCTTTAAGCACCGCGATAGCTGTTACTTTCTTTTCGGCCTTTAGTTTCTCGGCCATAATTCTTTTACGAGCTCCCATAATACTGTACTCTTTTACTTATTAACGATTGCCCGAATGGCCTTTAAAGGTTCTCGTGGGTGCAAACTCACCGAGCTTGTGACCGACCATATTCTCAGTAACATAAACGGGAATAAATTTGTTTCCGTTATGAACAGCTATGGTGTGGCCTACAAAGTCAGGAGAAATCATACTTGCACGGGACCAAGTCTTGACAACCTCTTTCTTCATACTTCCCTCATTCATAGCAAGAATTCTTTTTTCAAGGGCCTGCTGAATATAAGGACCTTTTCTTAATGAACGACTCATAATCTCTTAATTTATTCCGTTATTTTTTCCTTCTTTCAATGATAAACTTATTGGAAGTGCTCTTAGGATTACGTGTCTTGTAGCCCTTAGCAGGAAGACCCTTACGTGAACGAGGATGTCCTCCGGAAGCACGTCCTTCACCACCACCCATCGGGTGATCAACAGGGTTCATTACGACACCACGGTTGCGAGGTCTGCGTCCGAGCCATCTCTTACGTCCGGCTTTTCCATGAGACTCCAAATTGTGATCGGGATTGGATACGGTTCCGACCGTTGCGCGGCACTCGCAAAGCACCATTCTGGTCTCGCCTGAAGGCAAGCGGAGAATAGCGTGGTTGCCCTCGCGCGCTGCGAGCTGAGCAAATGCACCGGCTGAACGTGCCATAGCGGCACCCTGACCAGGACGAAGCTCAATATTGTGAACCAACGTACCCAAAGGAATTTCACCAAGAGGGAGAGTGTTACCAACTTCGGGAGCTACTCCTTTACCGGAGCAAATCTCCTGTCCTACGGTAAGTCCCTGAGGAGCAATAATGTATCTCTTCTCGCCATCCTCATACTGAACAAGGGCGATACGGGCACTACGGTTAGGATCATACTCGATGGTCTTAACGATAGCAACGACACCGTCTTTGTTACGATGGAAGTCGATGATACGATACATCTTCTTGTGTCCGCCACCAATGTAGCGCATAGTCATCTTACCCTGATTGTTACGTCCACCGCTTCTCTTAAGAGGCTCGAGGAGTGACTTTTCAGGTTTCTTACAGGTAATGTCGTCAAATGCAGAAATTACCTTGTTTCTTTGTCCGGGGGTAACCGGTTTGAATTTTCTTACTGCCATTGCCTTATTACCTTATTAGATGTTTGCATAGAAATCAATCTTGTCATCTCCGGAGAGAGTAACATACGCTTTCTTGTAGTGATTGCAGCGACCGGTGAGGACGCCAGCTTTGGTATAACGGCTTTTTACTTTACCGTTATAGTTGATAGTATTGACCTCTTTTACGGTGACGTTGTATTGCGCCTCGACTGCAGCTTTGATCTGAATCTTGTTGGCGTTGGCGTCAACGATGAAGCCATAGCGGTTCAATTTTTCGCCCTGAACCGTCATCATTTCTGTAAGTATTGGCTTAATGATAATTCCCATCGCTTTGATTATTTAATTCTGGAAGCGATAATCTCCTGTACACCATCTACCATTACCAAAGAATTTGCATTCATGATGGCGTAGGTATTGATTTCATCTACAGTGATTACATTTACTTCAGGAAGGTTACGTGATGAAAGGAAAATGTTGTCGGAATTCTCAGGCAATACGAAGAGTACCTTGCGGCCGTTGGCTTTAAGGCTGTTCAAAATGCCGATAAATTCTTTGGTCTTGGGGGCATCCATTGCAAAATTCTCAACCAAAGTAATAACGCCTTCCTGTGCCTTGTAAGAAAGAGCAGAGAAACGAGCGAGCTGTTTGAGCTTTTTGTTGAGTTTCTTGCGATAGCAACGAGGCTCGGGTCCGTGGATGTTACCACCACCTACATAGATACCTGCTTTGATGCTACCATGACGTGCACCACCGCCGCCCTTCTGGCGACCCATTTTCTTTGTACTGTATGCTACCTCGCTACGATCTTTAGTCTTAGAAGTACCCTGACGCTGGTTAGCGAGATACTGCTTAACATCAAGATAGATAGCGTGATCGTTGGGCTCAATGCCAAAGATGCGCTCATCGAGCGTTACTTTCTTTCCGGACTCTGATCCGTCGATTTTGTAAACTGACAATTCCATAGCTTAGCCCTCCACAATTACATAAGAACCTTTGGCTCCGGGAATAGAGCCCTTAACAACGAGTAGGTTGTTTTCAGGGATTACTTTCACAATTTCAAGGTTGAAAACCTTTACTCTCTCGTTACCCATCTGACCAGCCATGCGCATTCCGGGGAATACACGTGAAGGCCAAGAGGATGCACCCATAGAACCAGGGTGACGGAGTCTGTTGTGCTGGCCGTGGGTCTGACCACCGACACCGGCGAATCCGTGACGTTTTACAACGCCCTGAAAACCTTTACCTTTGGAAGTACCGACAACATCCACAAATTTGGTCTCAGTAAACACATCTGCAACTGAGAGGACGTCGCCTAATTTCAGTTCCCCTGCAAAATTAGCCTTAAATTCGACCAATTTACGCTTGGGAGTGGTTCCTGCCTTTTCAAAGTGCCCTTTGAGGGGCGCGCTGGCGTGCTTTTCACTCATTTCGTCATAGGCAAGCTGTACAGCGGCATAACCATCTTTTTCTACTGTACGAATCTGCGTAACAACACACGGACCAGCCTCAATTACGGTGCATGGAATATTCTTTCCATCGGCACCGAAAACGGAAGTCATTCCGATTTTCTTTCCAATTAATCCAGGCATTGGTTTTGTTAATTAATTGATTATAAATAAATTACAGCCCACAAAGCAATTTTGTGGGCTGCAAATATACGAATATAGTTTCAATTATCAAAATTTACTTTTTCTTTTGAGATGCGAGGGTTACATCATACATAATGGTTGTACCAATAAAGATAGATGCGTAAGTACCAATCACAATACCCAAAATCAAAGCCACTGCAAGACCGCGGATGGTCTCACCGCCGAAGATGGCAATTGAAAGCATGGTAACCAAAGTGGTCAAAGAAGTGTTCATCGTACGAGAGAGGGTAGCATTCAAAGCTGCATTCACCACCTCGGAGAACTTCATCTTGGGATGCAATGCAATCATCTCACGGATACGGTCGAAAATCACCACGTTGTCATTGATAGCGTAACCGATAATGGTCAGAATCGCAGCGATAAAGGTGGAGTCCACATCCAGGGTGAAAGGCAAAATTCCAGAGAAGAAGGAGAAGAAGCCAATCACAATGATAGAGGTATGTGCCAAGGAAACGACACCACCCAGACCCCAAGTCCATTTACGGAAACGAACTGCGATATAAGCAAAGATTACGATCAAAGCCAAGATTACGGAAACAACCGCGCTACGTTTGATATCGTTGGCGATGGTCGCACCCACCTTGTCAGACGAGATAATACCGTTGGGGTTATCCAAAGTAGAAGTAAACTCATCCAAGGTAATGGACTCCTGAGCAAAGAAACCTTTGAGCGCCTCAAAGAGCATTGCCTCGATTTCGTTGTCCACCTCCGTAGACTCCTGATCATATTTATAAGAGGTAGTAATCTTCATCTGGCTGTCACCACCAAACTGCTTAACCTCGACAGAAGCATTCTTAACGCTCTCGTCAGCAGCTGCAGCCTCGTTGAACACAGCCAAAGTAGCGTTACGCACATCCTCGGCGAGAACAGGCTGGTCGAAACGAACCACGTAGGTACGTCCACCGGTAAAGTCAACACCATACGTAAATCCTTTGGTGAAGATAGATGCGATAGAAGCAACTACCAATACGGCAGAAAGCGTATAAGCCCATTTTCTATTTTCAAGGAACTTAACCTGCGTATTCTTCAAGAAGTTGCGAGTCATCTTGGTATCGAAGCTGATATTCTTACCCTTGGACACCCTGCGGTCGAAAATAAGACGAGGAATGAAAATAGAAGAAAGAACAGAAGTAATGATACCTACAATAAGAGTGGTCGCAAAACCTTTCACAGGACCGGAACCGAAAGCGAAGAGTACCAGACCGGTAAGGAGGGTGGTAATCTGACCGTCGATAATGGCTGAGTAAGCGTTGGAGAAACCATCCTTGATAGCCAAACTCAAACCTTTACCCAAAGCAAGTTCTTCTTTGATACGCTCGTATATAATCACATTGGCATCCACAGCCATACCCAAAGTCAAAACGAGACCGGCAATACCCGGCAAGGTAAGAACAGCACCAAAAGAAGCCAAGGTTCCGAAGAGCAATACGACATTGACAAGCAAAGCGACATCTGCTACCAAACCAGCACCCTTGTAGAAGACAATCATATACAAAAGCACCAAAAGGAAAGCGATGACAAATGAAATCAAACCGGAAGCGATGGACTCGGCACCCAAAGAAGGACCAACCACCTGCTCTTGTACGATGGTAGCAGGAGCGGGAAGTTTACCGGATTTGAGCACGTTGGCAAGGTCTTCCGCCTCTGTTACATCAAAATCGCCGGTAATCTGTGAACTACCACCGGTAATGGCAGTGTTCACCATAGGATAAGAATATACCATGCCGTCCAACACAATGGCAATCTGACGACCAATGTTGTCTTTGGTCATCTGCGCCCAGATATTGGCACCTTCTGCATTCATAGTCATAGACACGTCAGGGTTGCCGCTGCCACCGTTACCAAAGTTCACGCGAGCATCCGTTACAACACCACCATCAAGGGGAGCTTTACCATCTACGGTCGTAGATTTAATGGCTACCAATTCGTAGGTATTGCCACCCTCGATATAAGCAGAGGGCTTCACGGTCCACATCGCCTTGAACTCTGCGGGGAACAAAGCCTGAACCTGAGGCATAGCCAACCAATGGTTGATTTTGGCGGTGTCAGCATAGTTGGCATAACCGATGCAAGCACCTTTACCCAAACCACCCTGGAAAGAGTTGGGGTTCAAAGCGGCAAAAAGAGGATTCTGCTTCTTGAATTCAGCAAAAGCCTGGGCGTTGTCGCCTTCAAGCTGTGCAGCCAACTCGTCCACCTCTGATGTGGTAGCAGAAGTTGCCACAGCATCTCCCTCCTGCATTTCAGCCAACAATTTGTTAGCCTCTACCAAGAAAGGATAAATCTCAGCATTGTCATACGTAGCCCAAAACTCCAAAGAAGCTGTACCCTGAAGGAGTTTGCGAACACGCTCGGGCTCTTTGACACCCGGAAGCTCCACCAAGATGCGGCCGGTATTGCCAATCTTCTGAATGCTGGGCTGGGTCACACCGAAACGGTCGATACGATTACGCAACACATTGAAAGAGTTGTTGATAGCACTCTCGGCCTCTGCACGAATCACTGCCAAAACCTCTGCATCAGTGGACTCAGGATGAACTTTATCGCGCATCTCATAAGTACCGAAAATCTCGCTCAAACGACGACCCTGACCTTTTTCTACCCAAGCTTCACCGAACGCCGTGATAAAATCCTGACCGGAACTTACACTGCTAACTTTGGCAGCCTCGATAGCCGCCAAAAATTCAGGAGACTTATTGTCGTCAGAAATAGCCTTCACGAGGTCCTCAAGCTGCACTTGAAGCATCACGTTCATACCACCTTTGAGGTCAAGACCAAGGTTGATTTCCTTTTCTTTTACCTCTTTGTAGGTATAGCCAAAATATACGCTCTGTGAAGATACAGAGTCAATGTATTGAGCTTTCGCTACTCTGCGGACATCATCAAGATAAAATGCCGTGTCCGCTGCGGCAATTTTTGAAAATGCGACGGTGTCTGCTTTCGCTGCCTCTACAGCTGCCTCGGCTGCGACATCTGCCTTACCCTCAACGATTTTGCTAACGAGGGAAAAAGACAACTGCCAAACGCAAGCCAACACAAGCAGGGCTGCCACCAGTCTAATTGCGCCTTTACTTTGCATAATTATACTTTTAAAGAATTAATTCACAATACAAGGGCGCAAATTTACAACAATTTTTCTGATATTGAAGCAATTCGGGCGAAAAATTATTGTCGCAGAAGGGAGAACGCTTACTTCTTGGTATAGGCACCCGGATAATGACCGTTATAGGTGCGCTCGGTGTCCAATTGGTCTTTGTAGTAGGAACCACTACCCCAGTAATCACGCAATCTTTGTCCGATATTGCTTTGAGTTACATTGAATTTAAGACCATCTGTTTGCGAGTAATCAAACATAAAGCCCTCATCAAACGCCTTCGAAATATTGTCCGTCTTATTGGTGTAGTCAATCGCCGGTGTGGTTACCGCCACCGCCGTGCCACCCGCCGTGTCACCCACCTTTCCGTCCCATGTATAGACACGATTGGTCGCATTCCAAGCCCACGAGCCCAAATTAGCCGACGTTTTTCCTGTTTGATCTCCTGTGTAACTGCCGTATGCTGCCGCAGACACCGTCCCCATCACATTGTAACAAGATTTGTCACTAAAGGTAAACGAACCGTTCTGCAACAAAGAAGGCGCACTCGTTTCTCGGTTCAATATAAGATTATTCAGCAACAAAGCCATCTGGCCTCCTTCCAGACGAACCGCCGCAGAAGTCGAATTGGCATAGACGGTTGTGCCCAACAACAACAGGTTAGGGGCTCCGTTGATAACCGCACCCGGACGAGAAGTACTGCCATCATCAATGGTACAGCGGGAAATCATCATGGCATGCATACCATTATTATTTGAATTGGCATGTGAAAATTTCCCCCACCGATCACTACTATGACGCAAATGATTACCCACAAAAGAAGACTTCTGAATCAAGACAAAGCCTTCAGCCCCCACATGCGATGTTTGGAAAATAAACCCGCCGCGAGTATTGGCTGAATTATTATCTGCCTGGATATTGTTAGCAAACAAGCGGCCGCCGCGTATATGGAAAACGCCACCCTTTCCTGTAGAGACATTGTTATGAGCCACAGAGCTATTGAAATCCACCTTGGACATATTGTGACACATCGCTATCGTTCCGCCATATTCATCATCCGTAGCCGTGAGATTGTGGAAGGTATTTTCACTCATTGTGACCTTGTTACATTCCAAGTGGCCGAGCAAAAGATAAACAGCAGAACCCGATTTGCCGGCTTTATTCTTGCTTAAAGTTGAGTTCCCGTATATTTTTAATCCAGGCTTTGCATCATTGTTATTCCAAGAATCACAATTCCAATAAATCGCACCGCCCAAACCAATCTCACTCGTCACTTGGTTGCTATCGATTTGTGTTTTCTCAATCAAACTCTCACGAGAATCCTGATGCAAATCCGCATAAATCACACCACCCTTTTCGGGCGCAGAGTTACCATACAAACAAGAATTGGTAATGGTAAAACCACGAGCCACGGTATTATCCAAATGCAACAAAGCACCATCCCGCGTAGATGTATTGCGCTTAAAATCAAAATTATTGAAAGTATATTCTGTCACATTGGGCGTATGCATCGGATAGGTGGACGTTTGATCGTTAATGTAGTTCAAGTTTGCTCCCGTGCCATCCATTGTGAAGGTTGTTCCATCAAAGAACAGCGCATCGCCACCATTTTGGGCTGTTGTGACTTGATTCTCCGTAAAGCCAACATTGTATAAAGACAAAGAAGTTTGGTTCATTACATACAGTCCACCACCCCATGCAGCAGATTTATTTTCTTTAAATTTGGCATTATTTATATCAATGACAGACTCTTTATTTGTGTTAAATATCGCGATGGCACCTCCGTACGCAGTTGCTTCATTTTCTTCAAATATAACTCGTTCACCTTTGGTTCCAATATATAATTCTGCTTTTTGGGTACCATTCACATAAATCACCCCACCACCAACACCGGCACCGGTCGTTCCATCTTCACTTTGAATTTCAGCAACACTCTTATTGCCCGAAAAAGCACAACTGTTAATGGTCAGTTTTCCACCCGCCATATTAATCACACCACCACCGCCACTGGCTGTCTTATTTTTGTATGTATGCTTATTGTTGCTAAATGTGCAAGATTCAAGCAGCAATTCTCGGGCATTGCCATCTCCATTCAAATGGAAGACGCCACCTTTATACCCAGCGCTATTTCCCGTAAAACTGGTTCCTATAACCTGTGCCTTAATCGCCACGTCCTTAGGTGTATCAAAATTAATCACACCGCCATAAGCGTCACACGAACAGTTCTCAAAGGAGCCACCGGAAATATTCACCGCATAATCCGACGATTTGCCGCCTTTGACGTATATCGCGCCACCATGCTTACAACCCGAACAATTCGCCACCTTCGTACCGGTCAAAGCCAGACTTGCTGTTGAGCCCTCATATAAAGCAGCAAATCCGCCATATTTCGTGCTTGCCGAGGAAGGAAGCGTATTTCCGCTAAATTCACAATTTGTCATCGACAAACTGTTGCTACCTTTCAGCGGGAAGTAAGCACCATGCTCGCTCATATCCGAAAGCGTATTCTTAGAAATTTTGCATTTGGTAAAACTTAATGCAGAAGTCGTCGAATAACGAATTATGGAACCGGACACTGACTCACTATGATTACGAATGGCACATTTTGTCGTATCACTTCCAGTAACAGTCAGATTTCCAGACACATACAAAGCGGATGCTCCGAGCGTAGCCGAGTTTTTATCCAAGATACAATCGGTCATAGACAAGTCGGCATTCGCATAAATCGCACCACCATATTCACTTGCTGTATTCTGATTGATATCGGCATAACGAATATCCGCAGACACATCGCCATTATTGGGAATGAGCGAAATAGCACCACCGCCTGATACGGCGCTATTTCTCGTAAAACTCGTCCTGATACCGCTTGCTGTACCATCTGAAGAAGTCACGAACACCGTTCCATGTCCGGCATAAATGGCACCACCACCACTTTTCTGCACATCTAGGGTCGCTGCATTGTCATCCAAGGTACTGCTGTTGTCCTCGAAGGTACAACCATAGATATTCAAATTCGGACTTACCTTTGTTACATCTTTCTGAAAATAGAGAGAGATTGCCCCGTACTGACCTACATTATCCTGAAACGAACAATTATAAAAATTACAGGTTCCATCTTCCATCGACAAGGCAGCACCATATACTTTCGTGGAATTTTCACTAAATGTACAATCCGTAAAGTTCGCCTGTGCATTCGTATTGTTGATATGTAGCGCCCCACCAAAGTTACTAGTCGTATTATTCGCAAAGGAACAATCCTCAAACGAAAGTTTCGAATATTCACGGATATGGATGGCTCCGGCCACATTGCTTGTCTGTCCGTTGGTAAAACTACAGTTCTTGAAAGTTGTTGCTTGCGCCGGATTAGAAGTATTATCCATAGAAACATGGGCGCCATTGCGAACAGCATTCTTCTTCGCCTCTTTTGTTCCCACAAAAGACACATGCTCAAAGGATCCATAGGAAGTCTCAGCAAACGCGACCGCGCCGCCTTCTGTGCCAACTTTTCCAGTTGATATGCCATAATTTCCTTTGAAATTCGTGTATTCTACCTCAACAGAACTTTCATAAGCCAGAAGCAAAGCACCGCCTCTTGTTGTCCTACCTTCTGTTGTCACGCTGTTCTCTTCAAAAACAGTCGGAGATGTTTCTGTGCCGGAAATATACAGCCTTCCTTTTGAGCACGAAACGGCTCCACCAGACAAACCCGCTTTATTTCCACTAAATTGACATGATTTCAAAGTCAGGGTCGCATGGTAATCATCATCATATAAGTTGATGGCTCCACCGATTTGGCCTTCACCACAAGAATTGTTCTTAAACTCACAATTCTCCATATAGGCGGTAGCACGAGAAAGATAGACCGCACCACCGTCTGCGTTCTGACCGGAAGCCACGTT
Organism: uncultured Bacteroidales bacterium; assembly: GCA_904501835.1. Lineage (GTDB taxonomy): Bacteria > Bacteroidota > Bacteroidia > Bacteroidales > UBA932 > Cryptobacteroides. The sequence continues at coordinate 40,887 of CAJGBW010000001.1, read as the reverse complement.
GTCTTCAAAACCACAATGAGACAAAGACAAATTGGAGGCTTGGTCGATTGCGGTAGATTGAGCTCTTAAAGCGGTCCCGCCTTCGTGTGTTTTACCCTCTGCACTTCGTCCGCCGGTAAACCACAACTTATCAAGCGCCAAATCCACTTTATCTTCTACCAAAAGTATGCGACTGGAGCCATTTCCCGCAAATGTCGTTCTCTTGTTCACGACATCGCGAGTAGCGCTTGTATTGGTACCTGTCAGACCCGTCGGATAAGAGCCCAAAATGCGGACTTTTACCAAATTGCCGTAGCCCGTAGCAGACAGTTTCAATTCAGAGAGGGTATAGTTACCCTGTGCAATATGAATGGTTGCGCCATCCAATACACAGGCCTTATCGTATGCCAGCGCGTTGTCCTGAACGCCATCAACGGTCGGCTGATTCAACAACGCCACCAAACCAGCGGTGTTCAACGCATTATCCCAGCTGTTTCCACCCTGACTCGGGTCTGAAACGGAACCGTCGGTCTTGACAAACCAATCCGTATGAATACGATTGGAGAGCGTGCCGACATTCAATATCTTTTTTCTTTCTATGCTTCGATTGGAGGTGTAGGCAAAGCCCGGTCCGGTCTCGGCGTCGTAGTTGTAACGCAGGCGAAAACCCTGTGAGAAATTCACACCCGGCAGCAATGCCACATAAATGGTACAAGGCGCCTTACGTCCAGACGCCAAATTGACGGTCACGGAAGAAGAGCCCGTGCCGTTTTTAAGGCTCAAAGAGCCCAAATTTCCGGCTTCGTCGGCAAAGGGAGCCACCAAAGTGCCCACAATCGCATTGTTTTCGTCGCGAGCCGACAAAGTCAGAGAAGTCGCGGTCAAATCATCCACGACTATTTTCATATAACTGGCGATGTTCTTGAATGAAAAACTCCTATCCTCGGCAGAGCTTTTGCCAATCGCCAAATGACAATTTTCGAATTTTCCATCTTGGGTGGTCGGAATCACCACTTCAAACGCGCCATTCCCCGCAATATCGGTCATTACGGCCTCGATATTTTCCGGGTAAAAGGCATAGTAATAACTTGCATTTTTATCAACCAAGGCGTCAAAGGTCGAAGTCTGTTGGTCGCCATGCTTGATTTCCGATACCGTGTAATTGGTACCGCCATCGGCGTAATAGATTTTAATTCTATCGCCTTTCTTCCAATAAATATAATTCTGCGCGTTCAGGTAGGTCTTGGTATCATCCTCTCCTTCCGCGTTTTCTTTCTTTTCTTCCTCTTTGTTATCACCCTTACACTCAATGCGTAGGGTATCTGTCAATTCCACATGAGGATAGGGATCGACAATCTCCCCATCCTCATCCGTAGAATTCTCCGTATCCTCTATTTGTGGCTGATCATTCTGTGATGAACTTACGGTATCATCGATACGTGCACACGAAATCATAACGCATGCAAACATCACGAAAAAATAGAAAAATCTTCGAACCATTGTTTACAAATCATCTTCATCCATCCAACCCTCGTCGCCATCAAATCCGCCTTCAGGGGAATCCAGCAACGGGGAGGTGGTTTCTGCTAACAAAACAACTACGGCAGGAGAGGAATAAAGTCCCCCTCCTGTCATAGTATTACCACAAATAAGATTCTTTTTAAGCATAATTTTTATTTTTGTACACCTGTATGATGGCAGTCAGCTGCACGCTGAGGCCAAGGAGATGTTGCGTTCGGTCCGGTCACACCATTGTATGACAAACACATAACGCGGGCATTCTGACTCTTCCAAGCCGATCCTTCCAAGGTAAACGCAGAAACACCCAAATAGATTTTTCCGTCATTGCCCAAGGTTACAGAAGTCCAGGCGCGGATGGCATTGCTGTCACCCATTTTTCCTTCTGCCAAATCCTGCAATACAGAAGATGCTACCACCTCGCAAGTCTTGGTCTCGTAGTTGGGTTTTACAATGCTATAGATAGCGCCTTCACCACTATTGTAATCGGAAACGATGTGGATATAACCATTGTTGTCCACTGCGCAAGAGCCACAGACATCTTTACCTTTGCTCATCACGTAAGAGTAAGCCTCTTTACCATCCGTACCAATCGCCTTGATTGAACCGGGAGTACCTTTCAAAGAAACAATAGCCTCACCTCTCGGGCCAATTACGATACCACCCTGATCCTGTGCTGTGACATTTTGGATATTAGCTTCCGCACCGAATTCTTGTTTGGTGTAATTCTCCACGAGGGAGTCGTCGTTGGAAACAGCTTTCCAGAACACTCTCAGATTGTATGTACCGGTATTCGTTTGCTCCAGAGCGTTACCCCAGATAACATTCTGCCCATTGATGTTAGAGCAAGCAAATCCAGAACGGGTCTGGTTATACTGCCAACCGTGCCAGATTCTCTGGCTCCAAGGAGTATATCCGCCCACACCCTCCAAGGTCTTATTCGGCGTATCCATCAAAGTCTTGGATGCTGTGAAGATACCATAGGCCGCCATGCAGACTACCTGGTTGGCTGAAGAGATACCGACACCGGACATCACACCACCCGCAGGGCCACCGTTTCCTGCCGCATTGGACATGTAGGAAGAACGTTTACCTGTTGATTTATTAATGGAGACCACGGTTCCTGTCGTACCGGCATTACCTACATAAATATGCGTATTGCCGACAGCAGGCGTTGAACAGTTGAAGTTCGGAGCCGGAGTAGTAGGTGCATTATCCTTGAATCCGACAAAATCGGAAGAGGCAAAAGTCCATTTTGCAGATCCGTCAGCATTCAAAGCTACAACGCGACCGCTACCGCCTGTACCACCGCAAGCATAAATCACACTACCATCAGGCTCACAAGAAGGAGAAGAGTTGTTGTCACCTGTGAAACCGATATTATAACTCCACGCGATGGAACCATCCGCAGCATTGAGTTTGTAAATTTTAGTTTCACCTTTGGCAACCTGCATATAAGCATTACCCTTGTTATCTACAGCCACACAGTTACCGCGAGCCTGTGATTCCAAACCTCCCTCGGTACCCAAAGCAGGGCTGATCCACTCGAGTTTGATTTCAGGATTGAACTGGTTGGCGTCAATCACCAATTTAGCCACAGAACCCTCTTCAACGGCTTTGGAAAGAGCCACTTTGGTCACATAGGCACCATCGTTAATAGACACCGTAATCTGGTCGGAGCCTTTCCAGCGGGCAGCGATAGCCGCTCTTGCGACAAAACTCTCGGTGAGTTTTTCTCTGCCGACATTGATGGTCAAGCGATTGGACTCATTGACAGGAGAGAGGGGAAGATCGGGCTGAGAAAGGTCAGCAGTATAAGTACCTACAATTCCACGAACGGATTCAAACTCAATCTTAGTGATTTCGGCATTCTCGATATAGGAGCCGGCTACATTGGAGAATGACAACTCTACCGTCGCCAATTTCTTCTTGAAGTTGAATTTAATGTCGGCGTCTTCCTCATAAGCAGCCACATCAAATTGAGCCAAAGCATCCCCGTTCTGGATAGTCTCAGGAATCGTGGTAAGCACACGTGTCAAATTGTCGCCGGCATCAGCGCTATAAGGCGTGTATGCACCGAAAACGACACATTCGGGAGTCATTCTACCCTCGAAATAAGCACGATCCTGCTGGGCAGCAGACTCGGGAAGATAATTCACCGTAAATTTGGAGTTGGTCTCATCAGAGGTATAAACACCAATCTCTGAAGCACTTGTCCACAATCCTTCAGCGGTACGTCCCCAGAGTTGAACGAGATTACTACCTGTAGCACCACCGTTATCTCCATCGGAGTTACCCGGCTCCTTAATTTCAGACTTTTGACAAGATGCCAACGCTAAAATCAATGTGCTCAAACAAAATAAATGTTTCTTCATAATCTTGATTTTTAATTATTAACGAAGACCTTTTTCTTTCAAGTACATATCTGCACATTCGTGATAATCCACCTGCAAGAAATCGGAACCGGAAGCAATAAAGCGGTCAATAGACTTGCAAGAGCCGCCTTTTATGCCCTTTTTACCATAATTGTCATACCAGCTTTTGATTTCATTACCTTGCGTATCCAATGCGTTGGAATAAGACAAACCGCCATTTGCGTGGCATTTGCTACCAAAGTTTGCAATGGTACCACTGTAATAAGTATCATAACTATATTGGAAAAGTTTGGCACAACCATAATAAGAGCCATCATAGTTATTGATATCGTCGGGTTTGCTGATATAAGGATGGACAGCAAGATAATCTCCGCAAAGATTATATCCTTTCTCGATATATTCCTTTTGCTCTTTAGCACCTGAGGCACCGAAAATCATGACCTGACCGACAGTTCCGGTTTCAGCAATGGCGCGAACAATGGCTGTCGGAGAACAATTCTTTCCGGAAAGGTCCAGATTGACATAAATCTTACCCTTGCAAGCCGCCAAAGCCTCTTTCAAAGTCGGGACCTTCACGGTACCATTATTATAGTAGGAAGAAGAACCACGGGCTTTCATTTTCAAAGCCTTGACCTCATCATAGGTCATGTTGGTAATCAGTTTGTTTCCGCCGTTGGTCGTCGCAGCTACAGACTCATCATGCATAATCATCAAGACGCCGTCGCTGGTCGGACGAACGTCCAACTCGACCATATCGGAGCCCTGTTTGATGGCTTCCTCAATCGCGGGAATGGAGTTTTCAGGAATACCTTTGAGATAGCCGTTATACGTATTGGCACGGTGTGCTACCAAAAAGATTTTCTTGGCGGGCACTGCTGTGTAATTATATTCTTCAATCAGACCATCCAACAAACTCAACAAGGTCGTTGAAGAAGCGGTGCTTCCGCCACTTCCACCACCAGGGATATCGCCACCGGGGACAGACGGAGGAGGGGTATTTCCTGTTCCACCGGTATTTCCACCTCCACCATTATCAGACGCTTTGGTGCAGGCCACCGTCATCAGGCAGCCTGCCACCAAAACTAAAAGAGATTTAACAATTGTTTTCATTATCAATTTCACGATTAGAACGTGTTGGTATGACGACGGTTCTGTCCGTACATAGGCCAGTTAGATGCTGCAGGACCTTTACAACCCTCGTAGCTCAAACAAACAAGACCACCGAATGCACGGGTCTCATCATCGGTGAAGGTAATGAAAATCTTACCATCGTCTCCGATAACGGGAGAACACCAGATTTTAGCGGTGTACAATTTTGACAAGTGAGTCTCGTTTTTGTAACGGCTGTCAGCCAAAATGATGTCAGCCAAGTTTCTCTTCACGAGCAACTCACAGTCGCTACCCTCGGGATTTACCACATAGTAGTAACCGGACTCTGTACCGAAGTGGATATTACCAGCCTTGTCAATAGCGGGAGAACCGGAAACTTTCTCTGCGGTTCTGTAGCGGCATACCACCTGACCGTTTTTAGGATTAATAACCACAACGCCACCATTGGCAGAACCCAAAGTGTTGTTCAAAGCGGCTACGATGTTGCCATCAGCATCAATTACGACACCACCCTGGTCCTGTGCTTCAGTATCCTCGATATAGGTAACGCTGAGTGCCTCACCGTTGTCCATGCTTACCGCATAAACCTTGGTTCCTCTCTCATCAGTAGCGATACCACAAATATAATATTTGCCATCAATTTTGGTAAGCGCCATACCACCCATGGGGTTCTGGGTAGATTTCTCAACGCCATCACTAAAGATACGCCAGGTGTGTTGCATAGGAGCATTACCGGAATTATCGATGGTGGCAGTAGACATACCGAACAAACCGAAAGTACCACCCATCCAAGCGATCTTACCGGTGCTGGTCAAAGCAATACCCTGACGGGCACCACCTGCAGGAGCGGCAAAACCATTACGTTTACCGGTTGCTTTGTTGATGGAAGCAACAATACCATTCTGTCCGGTGTGACCGAAGTACAAATTGGTAGCACCCAAAGAAGGAAGCGTAGCGGTACAGCTGGGAGCAGGTGTGCTGCCATCAGCGCGATACCACTCGGTAAATTTCCATTTTTCAGTTCCGTTGGCAGCGAAAGCCTTCAATACACCATTGCCAGTACCACCATCACCACCAGAGATGAAGATAGTGCCGTCGGTATCAATCACAGGAGTACCATAACCACTCACAGCTGTTGACTCTTTCCAGATTTCTTTCTCCCATACAGAAGAACCAGTAGTGCTCCATTTGTAGAGTTTACCGTTACGGCATGTTGAATAAATTGAGCCATCATCAGCAATTGCAGGGGTAGAAATGGTGCTATAACCCATCATCTTACCCAACCAGTTCAAGGTAAGTTCACCGGTCTCAGCCACAGCAGGAGCCGCTACCACAACCGTTTTTCTCTTGTATGCAGATTTTCCGGAACCATCGGTCACATCCAATCTTACCACGAAGGCACCACCGGTTTTGAAGGTATAGGTCAACAAGGCGGAAGTCTCTGACTGCACTTTGTTATCTACCGTCCATTTGTAGGTGTAGTCACCACTGCCACCGGTCGTGGTGCTTTGGAAAGAAACCGATGCACCAGCCGCAGGTTTTGCAGGGTTAATGTCAAAATTGGGATTGAGCGCTGTTTCTCCACCGCCATTTCCTTCAGAGGTACAACTTGCGACAAAAACAGCCATTGCCGCAACAAGCGTTCTAAAAAGATTCTTTTTCATATTTGAGTTATTAAATTTTATTGTTCGTAACCGGGGTTCTGGGTCAAAGCGCCATAAGACTGGTCTCTTTGAGCCTGGGGAATAGGCCAGTACATCAACTGGTGACGGTCATTCCAACCATCCACAGCATAGCCGGTCTGACCCGGGTAAATAGCCTTGATCCAAGTAGTAAAGTTTCCGGATTGGTAGTTGTTGGCATCCACATAACCGTGACGACGGATAGACAGACGCTTGATATCAAACCAACGACGACCTTCAGCAAAGAATTCGCGCTGATACTCATCCAAAAGTACCGCCTCAAAAGCCTCATCGGTCGTAACAGCTGACAAATCCACGCTGTTGTAACGAGCATCCATCCAGGTCTTCAAGGTCGCTTTGGCGTCATTCAAACTGCCACCGAGCCATTGTGCCTCTGCCTTAATCGCATACACATCAGCCAGACGGAATACGAGCAAAGGAGACTCGGAAGGTTTTTCATTCTTGATATACTGGCCACCTTGTCCGTTGGGGAACTTGATTACACGTGTTTTATCGTCTCCAAAAGTAGCGACGGCACGAATATCACCGGATTTCTCGGTCACATCGGCAAACAAGCCACTATAAATAGCAGGGTCTGCCGAATAGTTGAACGAACCGTCGGTATCATTTACCTTCTCATAAATACGGATGTAATCTGTATTACGGATGTTGACGGGGGCAAAAATCACCTCGCTGGATTTGTTTCCAAAGATGAACATTTCAGCCCAAGAGGCAGAAGTATTGGTCAAGGCAAATCCGGCAGAAGAAGAAATCACATCGTCGGCCTTGGAAATGGCATTGGTATAGTCACCACACCACAAATCAACCTTGGCATCCAGCGTCTTGATAGCCTCGATAGAAACATAGGCATAACCCTCATAAGCCATACCGGCCATATAGGTTTCTGCCGCATTGAGGTCTTCGCGAATAAAATTCCACACCTCTGCTTCTGACGCGCGGGGAACACTATTGTCAAGATTGGTAGGAGTTTTGATGATGGGAACACCACCATAACGGGTAACCAGATTGAAATAGATGTAAGCACGGAAGAAATGACCTGTAGCAAGCGCTTTCTTGGCATTGACAGAGGTATTTCCTTGAGCAGCATCCAACAAAAGGTTGGCATACTGAAGTTTACCATAGCAATATGTCCAACGGGAAAGTGCGGTGGAAGAAGATGCAGACTGGGTGTCTGAATGGGGGTCAGCAATGGTAAAGCCAGGGCCACCGGTAAAGTTCTCTGCGAGAAAATCTCCCTCAAACCACAAATTGCTCACGATGGCCTCAAACTGGTGCATCACACCATTGGACAAAAGGGCAATATCACCATCAGACAAATCTTCAGTACTGATGGCGCCTTTGGGGGCAATCTCATCCAACATCTTTCCACAAGAAGAGACGAGAAGCACAGACAAAGCTGAAATCAAAATATATTTTACACTTTTCATAATTCTCTCCTTTTTTAGAATTTAAATGAGGCTCCCAACAAGAAAGAACGAAGCGTCGGCTGATAACCGAAGTCCACACCGTAGTTGGCACCCGCAGGGCCGCTGTCGATGGAAACTTCAGGGTCATAACCATCATAAGAAGTAAAGGTGAAGGCGTTATCCACCGTAAAGAACACCTTGATTCCACCCATCTTGATGCGATCCATCCATCTTTGAGGCAAGTGATAAGCCAAAGTAATGGTCTTTACCTTGAAGTAGGAAGCATCCTGCAAGAAACGGGATGAGGTCAAGATATTGTAATCCACATCCCAACCCGTGTGCATACCGGCAACGGTAGGACGGGGAATGGTATTGGAAGTACCCTCGCCTCTCCAATAATTCAAGGCAGCATGACGGCTTACGTTGAAGTATTGGGTTGTGCTCTTGGCATTGTCGGCCACGACACTACCGGAAGAAAGTCCCATATGCTCCGTACCTTCCTGACCGGCACCTTTCCAAGCGGCGAAAATCTTACCGCCTATGCTATACTGACAGAAGATATTGAGTTCCAGGCCATTCCAGCTCATATTGGAATTCAAACCACCGAAGAAATCGGCCGTTGCCTTGCCATTGATGACGCGGTCGTTGTTGTAATCGATATCACCGTCACCATTGGCGTCGTAGTATTTCACGTCACCTGCACGTACACCCTTGGCATACAATTTTTCAGGTACCTCGCTATCATCTTGATAGAGGCCTTCAGCCTTGAGCATATACCAGGTACTGATAGGCTGGCCGGTAATAATCGCGTGTTTGTTTCCACCATAAAGGTTGGAAGAGTTCACATAAATCAAATCGGTATTATCCAACAGTTTCACGAGTTTGTTCTTTGCCCATGAGAAGTTGGCCATCATATCCCATTTGAAATCGCCCACATTCAACACGGTACCACCTACGGTAAGTTCGATACCGAGGTTGTCCATCTGACCAATGTTGGAAGTAAGTGAGGTATAACCGGAAGTTGCGATAACAGGTTTGCTATAAAGCAAATCGTCGGTTCTTGAATAATAGAAGTCGAAGTTGGCATACATCTTATCAGAGAACCAATCCGAGTCGAAACCGATGTTGTACTTGGTAGATTTCTCCCATTTGAGATCCTGTGCAGGAGCACCGAAAGCAAGACCGGACACGCCATTGTAAGAAGAACCTGCATTCACAAGGTTCATGGCAGCCCAGTTGCCGATACCTGCCATAGAACCGGTCTGACCCACAGAAGCACGGAGCTTAAATTGGCTCAATGCGGTGTCTTTCGGGAAGAAAGGCTCGTTGGTCATAATCCAGGCGAAAGAGCCGGCAGGGAAGAATCCGAAACGGTTGTTCTTCGGGAAACGGGAAGAACCGTCAGCACGGAAGGACAAGTTAAGGATATAACGGTTGTCCCAGTTGAATGCAGCACGTGCAAAGTAAGACTCAAGCGCGTAAGCATTGTATCCGATAGAACCGGCGTAAATATTAGAACCTGAAGTAATCAAGTTAAATCCTGATGAGGGGAAAGCCTGATTGGCGTAGTTATCAGAGGCTGCACCAAAGGTATTGTACTCATATTTCTCAAAAGAGTGACCCGCCATCAAGTTGTAGGTCAATTTTTCCCACTCGTGATTCCAGCTGATCACGTTGTCAAACACCCAGCGGATAGAATTGTTCTTCTGCTCCGTAAGGGCATGCCAACCATCTTTGTAACCACGCTCGGTATTTTTCTCGGTGAGTTTCTTGATGCTATGATCATAAATGGTATAAGCGCTGATAGAAGGGGTATATTTCAAACCCTTGATCGGCGTGATATCAAAGGAAGCCGTACCGGAAAGCTGGTACTTATTGTTGTAGTAGTCTTCCTCATTGATACACATCACAGGATTGTGACGCACCAGCGCGTCTGTACTCATGGTACGATAGTCGCCGCTGTAAGCATTCTCGCGAACTTCCTTTCCGAAATCGTTGATAGAACGGGTACAATAAGGGGTGTACCAAGGCTGCTCCTCACGGGCTGCACGAAGCACCTTCAAGGAACCATCCTGCTCCTCGGTCATGTCGTAACGGGCATACGCGCCGGCGATATTGACATTGAGCTTGATCCATTTTGCGATTTCGTGTCCTACTTTGGTACGGATGGTATATTTGTTAAACTCAGTCTTATTGAGATAACCTTCCTGACCTTCGTAACCGGTAGAAATATAGAAAGTGGTCTTGTCTGAACCGCCTTGAAGACTGGCCGTGACAGCACGTCTCTGGGCCCATTTGCGAGAAATAGCACCCACCCAGTCGAAATCCGCAGGATTATCAGGAATGTAAAGCTCTTTCAAACTTCCGGAACCTTTTTCTGCTACATACACGTTATAGTTATCGATAGCAGCCTGCATCACATCGATATACTGGCTGGTGTTGGCCATCTTGATATCATTAGCCACCTGCGCCAGACCGAAGTTCGCATCCACATCCACCTTGGTCTTACCGGCTTTACCGGATTTGGTGGTGATGATGATGACACCGGCGTTGGCACGGCTACCATAAATGGCTGTTGCAGACGCATCTTTCAAGACCTCCATACTCTCAATATCGTTGGCGTTGATATTGGGATAGCTCTCGGCAGGAATTCCATCTACTACATAAAGAGGAGATGATGAGCCGGAAATAGAGCTGACACCACGCACAATGATGTTGGGAGCCGCACCGGGGATACCGGAAGGACTGGTCACACTCACACCCGTAACACGTCCCTGCAAAGATTTCACAGGGTCGATTTCAGCACCGCGGTCGATGTCGTCCATCTTCACGCTGGCGATAGAAGAAGAAATCAGTTTCTTGGATGCGGTACCATAACCAACGACCACAACCTCTTCCAAGCTTTGGGTATCAACCGCCAAAGTGACATTGATCACACTTTGACCATTTACCGCAATTTCCTGGGTTTTGAAACCGAAGAAGGAGAACTCGAGAACGGCATTCTCGGGTACACTGATTGAAAAGTCGCCATCCAAGCCGGTAACGGTACCGACATTGGCAGAACCTTTCAACATGACGGCCGCACCGATGACGGGGGCGCCTGTTTCCTCAGAAACAAGACCGGTTACCGTAATCTTCGACTGCGCTCCCAAGTCCAAAGAGACAAGGGAGAGCAGTGCGAAAAAGAATAAACGGATAATCGGTTTGAAAAATGCTTTCATACCTTATATATTATATATACTAATTGTTCTGGTAAGCACCCGGCCACATTGTACCGGTACGGGCAACACCACGACCATCTACTGTCAACGCGTTGGGCGTCAGTGAGGTCAGCCAGTTGTAGAAAAGTGTACCGATGGCCGTTGAGCCCGTGTACTCCTCGGTGCGAGAGAAAGACTTAATAGCATTAGCAATCTGCTCTGACGTGGCTGCCGTAAATCCGCTGACCACACCGTTCCACATATAAGCACCCGCAGCAGAGTCATAAGAACCGCTGAACGTAGCCTCGGTCAAACCGGCAAGGTTGCCTTCGGGTAAAGTCACGTTAGAAGTACTCGTGGCATTGCCAACAGCCGTAAGGGTCACACCGGCATTGAGCTCGAACAAGTTTTTACCTGCAGCGGTGTTCACCAAAATATTGTTGGCAAGCGTAAGAAGGTGTCCGGCAGTGTTAGCACGAATCAACGATAAATTATCGGACTCGATCACCGTACAGTTGGATAGCAACATGGAGTTGTCACCATTCAGAGAAACGACAGCATTCTGTGATGCATTGGTATTTTTGTTTCCATAGATAGTCGCATTATTCATACAAAGCGTTGCATTTCCATGGCTTACCACACCCCAACTATTACCAGAATCTGAAGTCGTGTTGTTGTAGAAGGTCGAATTGTTGACAAAGATAACATGGCCCGTATTTGTCTGGAAGCAGGCACCGCGACTCTTGGCTTTATTGCCGGTAAAGACGCAATTGTTGATTTTCAAAAGACCTTTTCCGTTGGCATTAAAGCAGGCGCCACCTTGGTTGTTCGCGATATTGCCCGTAAAGAGACAAGAGGTAAATTCAGCCTCTGTACCGTTGGCGTCGATACGCATCACACTACCATGGTTCTTAGAACCCACCTGGTTACCACTAAAGGTACAACCGGTAGCGTAGAACTTACCTTTTTCAAGCGTAATAGCACCTCCGTTTCCATTCGGGCTCTGGTTGTTGGTAAAGGTACAATCGGTACATTTTACTATCGACGAGTTGTTATTGATATGGAATACGCCCGAACCATTGTAGGAGATATTATCATTGAATGTACATTTTTCAAATTGCGCCGTACCATAACCGACACAGACAGCTCCACCATGGAAGTTACAGTTTCCTAAAGTTGCGCTGCCAAAATTGGCGTTTGAGGCATTCAGATAATTCTTCTCAAAGGTACAAGAAATAAACTTACAGTCAGAGCCTCCGCCCAACTGAAGATTGGCAGCACCACCGTTACGGCCCAAGTTGCCGGAGAAATAACAGTTTTCAGCCAAGAATTTGGTAACACCCTTCATATAGATACCACCACCATTGGAGAAGTTGTTTCCAACACCAGCGCAGTTGTCTACAAAGCGTGCATATGCGACAGTCGAAGTCGTTCCCTCATTCAACCAGATTGCACCACCATTACCCACTTGATTTCCGTTGTGGGTGGTCTTGTTGTTTTCAAACAATACGGGGTCGGCATTCGTACCTGCAATCGTAAAGTTTTTCAACATATAAATTGCACCACCTTCGTAGTTACAGCTGTTGTTTTTGAATGTCGTACCGGCGTTAATAACAACGGATTTTGCAGCAGTAACAGCAATCGCACCACCGGAACCATAAGGAGCGCGGTTGTCAAGGAAGTCGCAGTCATTGATGGTAATTTCTGCGCTATTACCGGCAACGAAAATCGCACCACCGGCACGTTTGTCTGCACCACTTGTGCTTGTAATGCCAAGATTCCTGTAAGCGGTATCACGCTGGAAGGTACATCCCTCGAGAATCACCTTCGCTTCCTGAACAGAGATTGCGCCACCCACCTTGGATTTATTCTCAATGAACTGACAATCCTTAAAGGTCGTCACAGAGTTGGTTCCGTTGCCATGGAAAGCACCACCTGCAGCATACATGGTAGAGTCACGACCGGATTCGTTGCCCTGGAAAAGCGTGTTGCTTACTGTCATAGTAGCACCGCCATTTTGCACAGCACCGGAAGTATTCCAAGTCTTGTTGCCGACAAACTGAGAGTTTGAAATGGTAACAACGGAATTGACACCGGCGTTGAAAGCAGGCGCATTGCGTGCCTCGTTGCCGCTGAAATAGCAATTATCCACCGTTACATTGGCTTTACCTGTAGTAAAGGTTGCACCGGTCTGACTCTTGTCGGTCTGGATATTATCCAAGAAAGAACAGTTTGTAAAAGCAAGGTCACAAGAACCGGTCTGACCGGAAGCCGCATAAATAGCAACCACCGAACCTGTATTCGTTTTTACATCCTTGAAATCAACTTTATCGAAAGAGAAGTCAACCTGGTTTCCGAAAGTGAAGATACCGGACTGTTTGTTACCGGTAAACGCAGTCTTGTTATCTGCAGAACGGCCACTGAGCTCAGTTCCCGTCAAATCTGCAGGATATCCACCCAAGAAGGTAGTTTTTACAGGAGTCTCGTAATGAGAGAATTCCACTTTGACATGAGTTGCCTCGCCTGCAATGTGATAATCACCAGCTGCCATATGGAAGGTTGCACCATTGAGACGGGATGCTTTATAAGAAGCCTGTCCTGTATTTTGGTCACCATTGTCATCCAAGGGCTGGATGAGCATTTCGCGCAATTCAGCAACGCCCAAGGCATTTTCCCAAGAAGAACCGTTCTTCTTACCGGCACCGGCTACGGTCACAAAGTAATCAGAACGAACGCGGCCGTCGATGTTGCCCAAATCGGTAATGACAGAGCGATTCAATTCAAGATTTTTTGCCAAAGAAGCGGCAGGAACAGCTTCGCCGTCTTTATACAATGCGATAGAAAATCCATCGGGCAAAGTCACATCAGGAAGAACTGAGAAATAATAAGTTCCTGCACCGTTCAAATCAATTTCGACAGAGGTACCTGCTGAAGTCACGTCACCGACAGTAATTCCCGCACCGGCAAACTTAACCGCGTAAGAACCGGTCAAATTTTCGCCATTGGCGCCGCGGAAAACAGCCTTGGTGTACTCGGCAGAACCCACATTGAACTTCACAAGCGCTGAAGCGTTATAGAAGGGGAAGTTCTTGGCGGCAGAAGTGGAAGTAGCCACTGCGATATTGGCAGAAGCAAAAGTACCATCCTGTTTGTCGGAAACAGCAATTGTGAGAGAGTCTCCGGCAAAGGCCGTTGCAGCTGAACCGGGATAAGCGGCATAATAGGTCGCCTCACCCTCTGCTCCCACGAAGGAGAAAGTTGTCGTAGTACCTGCGCCGGCAGCATAAGAATCGGTATTGCCACCATCCCACCAGATGGATACCTCGTCACCAGCGGCCCATTTTACAATACGCTCGTTGCCAGTTCCATTTTCAATGGTCGTTTTCGTTGCAGCCGTCGTTGCTGAAAAAACAAGAGCGGAGCCGTCTCCGGCAGAAGGGGTCATTTCTTTGGCACAAGAAGCCAAAAGCATCACAATCGATGCTGCAGAAAGAATAGATTTGAAATTCGTTTTCATAGCGCGTCGATTATTCGTCCCAAGAGACAGTTACTTCTGTGTAATTTTCGATTGAACTCGCTCCGTCAATGGAGTTTGCCAATACGCTGCTGGACAAATCCGTTTGGACTTGTTTTAATTCGGGAGCCACATAACGCTCCGAGAATTGACTGTTTTTACGCATAAATTGAATGATAAATTATTAGTGTTTAGTTTTATACAATATAACACGCAAATATATAAATTTCAATTGACTCTGCAAAATTATCCAACGAAAAAAAGCCGAAGTCTTTCGACCTCGGCTCATCTTTTATCAGCTAATATTCAACCGATTAGTTGAACTGTGCGAATTCGATATCTTTCTCAGCGCGGGCAGCCAATTTGGCGTCTTTCTTAGCAGCCTCGAGGTTGGTCTTAACCTCTTCTGCTTTACCCTGACGAGCAGCGATAACGGCTTTCAAGTAAGCGTTGCAAGCGCAGTCGCAGCAGCAAACAGCTTCAGCGGCAGCAGCGTAGTTGCCATTGAGCACGCAAACAAGGGCTTTGTTGTAAGATTTCTTAACAGCAGCCAAGTTGGTAGCAGCGGCAGCATAGTCGCCTTTCAATACGTTTACAACAGCCATATTCTCTTTGGAAGTAGCGTTGCCGGAAGCAGCGAAGAAAGCCTCAGCAGCGTCAACATCATTGTTGTTAAGAGCCAACACACCGAGAAGGTTGTTTACATCAGCATCTTTGGCGCATTTGTCAGCCTCTGCTTTTGCAGCAGCCAAGTCGCCACCTTTGAAGTAAGCTACAGCCAAGTTGTATTGAGCTCTTGCGCTGGCAAATTTCTCGATAGCTTTCTTGTAGATAGCAACACGGTCAGCATCATTCTTCTTAAGAGAAGCGGCACGAAGAAGAGCCTCTTCATCAAGTACGTCGATATTCTCCTCAACGAGAACATTCAACTCCTCAGCAGTAAAGTTCTTGTTCTCAACAGTCGCGATGAAACGAGCACGACGGAGTTCAGGAAGAACCTCTTTTGCAAGTGATTTGTAAACAGCTGACATATTCTTGATTTCTTTCTCACGAACAGCAGGATCGCTATACATAGAAAGAACGCGAATGATAAGGTCTTTGTCCTCGATGTTAGACTCGGCAACAAGCTCCTGGAAGCCATCCCAGTCCTCGCCTACGCTCTTCACGCCGGAAGCAGTTACATTTTTGCCCTTAGCAAATTTTGCAAAAGCTTTCTCTGCGCTCTTGGAACGATTGTCAGAAAGTTTGTCGTTCTGAGCCTCTTTTCCATCGGGAGAAGCATAAGCAACCACCTCAACACCGGTGATGGTCTTGCGCTCGTTAGCGTTGGCCTCATCCAAAGCAGCCTGGAAGTCTTTCACGCTCTGACCACGAAGTTCTTTGCCACGAACAACTGAAGAGTTGATGGTGTAAAGAATCTGAGCCTCAGGGTTCTCATAGATGATTTCTTTGTAGTTGTCTGCTTTGTAGTCTACTTTACCTTTCTTGCAAACCAAAGTGTAAGTAGTGTTGCAACCGTCAGCAGCTTTCTTGGAAGGAAGCTCTACAGACTGTTTGCCTTTAGATACTACACCGCGAAGTTCGAGGTAGCATTTCTCCATTCCAGCCTGGAAAGGGAAAGAAAGTTTCTCGGTAACAACGCCACCAGCGGTAGGAACTACTTTGTAGTTGTCCTGTACTTTTTCACCCTGATAGGTAAGCTCATCCAATTTGTACTCACCACCCTCATAAACAACTACGGGAGTCACTTTGAGGTACACATCAGGAAGGAAGTAATCGGCAGGATAAGTAACAGCAACTTCAACGTCCACGTTACCGGCTACAACTTCCAAAGTTTCGGGCTGACAAGCGACCAATACGTTTTCAGCCTGCTCTGCCATTTTCTTGGGGGAGCTACAAGCTACGGTAGCAAGAGCAAGAAGGGCAGCGGAAAAAAGTTTAATACCTTTCATGTTTTTATAAATCTTTAAATGGTTAAAATCCAAATTATGTCAAAATATGACCTGCAAAGTTAATCATTATTTTACAAAAATCATACTTTGGGGAATTTTTTATTACTATCTTTGCGAAAATTATGACTTTTGCAGTTATGTCGCGCCAAAACATAGATTTAACGGCCATCAAGAACCGATATAACATCGTCGGAAATTCGCCGGAACTGGACTTAGCCATCAGCACCGCTGTCAATGTGGCCAAGACCAATGCACCCGTGCTGATTATCGGAGAAAGTGGTGTGGGTAAGGATGCCTTTTCGCGCATCATCCACGACTTCAGCTTGCGGAAAAGCAAGAAACTGCTGCCCGTAAACTGCGGTGCCATTCCCACAGGCACGGTCAACAGCGAATTGTTCGGACACGAAAAGGGTTCGTTCACCGGCGCCATCGAAGCCCGAAAAGGTTATTTTGAAGAAGCGGACGGGGGTACGATTTTCCTGGATGAAATCGGCGAATTGCCGCGCGACACCCAGGCCCAACTTCTGCGCGTGCTGCAGCAAGGCGAATTTTTGCGAGTCGGCTCTTCCAAAATTCAGAAAACCGATGTCCGCGTGGTGGCTGCTACCAATATGGATTTACAGCACGCCATCAGCCAAAACCATTTCCGCCTCGACCTCTATTATCGTCTCAATACGATTACCATTCAAATTCCGTCCCTGCGCGAGCGTGTGGAGGATATACCGCTGCTTTTCAAGAAATTCTGTCTGGATTTCGCAGCCAGCAACGGCTACCAGCCCATACAATTGACGCACGACGCGGAAAAGATGCTCAAGTCCTACCGTTGGCCGGGCAACATCCGCGAATTGATGAGTGTCGCCCACCGCGTCTGTACGATGGAATCACAGCCCACCAGCCAATCGGATCGCGACCAACGATTGATGTTAACCAGTTTACAGTTAAGCAAATACATGCCCCGCGAAGAGAGCGGACAATTGGCCGTCCTGCAAGAGAATACCGGCGGAATGAATGCGAGCGACCGAGAGAAAATCATTCACTCCATCTTTTCGCTCAAACAGGAAATCGACCAATTGAAAGCGGCCGTATCCGAATTGCAAGCAGGAAATTCCCTCTCTCTTCCGGAACATAGAGCCGCCCTTCCTCCCAGCGAAGAGCAGGAGCCTGAAGAGCAGCTGCAGGACGAAAATTATTTGAGACTGTAAATATCGACGAGGCCGGCATCAGCACATTGGCCGACGATGCGCTTCAGAAAATCGCCGCTTCTCTCTTGCGACACGGCGGAAACAGAAGCAAGGTTGCAAAAGAACTCGGGCTATCCGACAGAACCGTTTACCGAAAGGTCAAAATATTAAAAGAAAAAGGAATATGGCAAGACAAATAAAGTGGATTCTTTTCATTCTCGCGGCTTTCATTCTGAATGGCTGTGGTATCTATTCCTTTACGGGAACCTCGATTCAACCCGACGTAGAGACGGTGACCATCAACTATTTTGAATACAAGGCTCTGCGCGTGAATCCCATGCTGAGCAACCAACTAACGGAAGCCATGCGGGACAAATTCCAGAAGCTTACCACTTTGGAACAGGTTGAAGAAAACGGAGATTTGGAACTTTCCGCCGAGATTACCGGATATGACGTGAAAGCCACGGCTGTAACCGCCGATGAGGTGGCTGCACAAAACCGTTTGACCGTATCAGTAAAGGTCTATTTCATCAATCGCAAGCACAGCGAGGACGACTTTGAAAAGTCTTTCTCCGCTTATGCAGACTACGACTCCCAGAACTCTCTTGATGCGGTAGAAAGCTCTCTCTGCGAAGAGATTACGGAAAAATTGATAGAGGATATCTTCAACGCATCGGTCGCTAATTGGTAGCCACGCGCCTACATACATATAAATAATAGGAAAAATGAAAAAAGCATTGGATCAAATGTCGTTGGAAGAACTCTCCGGGTTGGTGAATATCTACCCGTGGTTTTCTGCCGCCCGCGCGATGTTGTGCCGACGCCTCATTGAAGTCGGAGGCTGGTCAAAAGATGAGCTGGCAAACACCTTGCTTCATATTTCCGACCCTGCGATTTTGCGCCCGTTGGTCACAGCCCTTCAGGCACCCGAGGCCCAAAACATCACTCCGCCCCAACCGACACGTAAAAAACGAGTAGCCGGTGGAGATTTCTTCTCACGCGAGGATTACGACAAGGTGAAAGACGACGATGGCGATGTATTCAAAAGAATGGGCATGGGCATCACCCACGAAAAAGGAGATCCGCAAGAAATCGCGCAAATTCCCATCGATTACATCACGGAAACCTTGGCGCAAATCTACGCCGAACAAGGCTATATCACTCAGGCAAAGGAGATTTACGAGAAACTAATTTTGGCATATCCCAAAAAAAGTGCTTACTTTGCAGCCCTTATTGAAAAATTAAACAGTTAAAAATATGAACGTATTATTTATCATTCTTACCGTTATCGCTTTGATAGCCAGCGTATTGCTCACTATTGCAGTATTGCTTCAGAACGGAAAGGGAGGCGGACTTGCCAGCAACTTCACCGCCGGCAACCAGACTTTTGGTGTTCGCCAGACTGCAGACATCCTTGAGAAAATCACTTGGGGCTTGGTTGTCATTATCTTTGTGATTACCATCGTGGCTTCTTTCACGACCGGCACTTCCGGAAAGAGTGGAGACGACATCACCAAAGACATTGAAAACATTGGTACTGAGCAGGTTCCTGAGTTTGAAGTTCCCAGCACTCCTGCCGGAGACAGCCTCACCGTAACCCTTCCCGCGCAGAATTAATTCGGCAAAAGGGCAAGGCTTTTTCGGCGGAAATACTGACATTTTGTCATAATTTTTACCGCTGGAATAAAGTTTGAGAGTATATAAACCGTCATCGCAACTAATCTGCGGTGGCGGTTTATTATTATGGAGAACAAACTGGAAAATTTACAGAAATTTGCTGTGAACCTCTGCGAGAGGGCTTCACAAGGAAAATTAGACCCTGTCATCGGCAGGGACGACGAAATCAGAAGGGTTCTTCAAATCTTATCACGAAGAACCAAGAACAATCCCATCCTCGTGGGCGAGCCGGGTGTCGGTAAGACCGCCATCAGCGAGGGGATTGCACAAAAGATAATCGACGGCCAGGTGCCGGAAAACCTCAAATCCAAACGCATCTATTCTCTGGACTTGGGTGCGCTCATTGCGGGTGCAAAATATCAGGGTGAATTTGAGGAGCGTTTGAAAGGCGTGGTCAAGGAGGTCGTGGAGAGCGACGGACAAATCATTTTGTTCATCGACGAAATCCACACTTTGGTCGGCGCCGGTCGTTCCTCCGGTGCGATGGACGCGTCCAACATTTTGAAACCGGCTTTGGCGCGCGGTGAATTGCGCACCATCGGCTCTACGACCTTGGACGAGTATCAAAAGTATTTTGAAAGCGACAAGGCGCTGGAGCGTCGTTTCCAAATGGTTATGGTGGATGAGCCGACGCCGGCCGAATCCATCGCCATTATGCGAGGACTGAAAGAGCGTTATGAGAACCACCACAAAGTTCGCATCGAGGATGACGCATTGATTGCGGCGGTGGAATTGTCTCACCGCTATATCACCAGCCGATTTTTGCCGGATAAAGCCATTGACCTCGTGGACGAAGCGGCTTCCAAACTGCGTCTGGAAATGAATTCCGTTCCGGAGCCGATTGCGGAGTTGGAGAGCGCCATTCGCCAAAAAGAGATTGAAAAGGCAGCCATCAAACGCGAGGGAGTGAGTTCCAAATTGGATAAAATCAAGGAGGAATTGAAGACTCTGCAAAAGGAGAAAGATGGGCTTATGAGTCGCTGGAACGAGGAAAAGAGCATCATCACCGCTTTGCAGAAGGCACGCGAAGAAATAGAGGAGTTGCATCTTGCCGCCAAAAATGCGGAAAGGCAGGGCGACTACGGCAAAGTGGCGGAAATCCGTTACGGCCGATTGACGGCGGCGCAAAATGAAATCGAGCAACTGCTGAAAAAACAGGCCGAAATTACGGACCCGATTATCACTGAGGCGGTCAGACCTTCCGATATCGCCGAGGTTGTGGCCAAATGGACAGGGATTCCGGTCAGCAAAATGTTGGAAAGTGAAAAAGATAAACTCCTGAAAATGGAAGACCTGCTGCACAAACGTGTGGTGGGACAGGATGCAGCCATTTCGGCGGTAAGCAATGCGGTACGCCGTTCGCGCGCCGGTTTGCAGAACGAGAAAAGGCCGATTGGCTCATTCCTCTTTTTGGGAACGACCGGCGTGGGAAAAACGGAGTTGGCCAAAGCACTTGCTGAATTTTTGTTCAACGACGAGAATATGATTACCCGCATCGATATGAGCGAGTATCAGGAACGCCATTCCGTCAGCCGACTGGTGGGTGCGCCTCCGGGATACGTGGGCTACGATGAGGGCGGACAACTGACCGAGGCCGTGCGCCGCAAGCCCTATTCGGTAATTTTGTTGGATGAGATTGAGAAAGCCCATCCGGATGTGTTCAATATCTTGCTGCAGGTCTTGGATGACGGACGTCTGACTGACAACAAGGGGCGTACGGTGGATTTCAAGAACACCATTCTGATCATGACTTCCAACCTTCGGGAGGAGGAGTTGAAAGCCGCAATGCGACCGGAATTTTTGAACCGTATCGATGAAATCATCGTATTCTCTGCGCTGACACAGGCGGACATTTTGGAGATTCTGCACATTCAGGAGGCCGACCTGGCCCGCAAGTTGGACGAAAGCGGCATCCGCATTGTCTTCACCGACGCCTTTGACCATTATTTGAGCACCAAGGGATATGATCCTCAATATGGCGCACGACCGATTAAACGTCTGTTGCAGAGGGAGTTAATCAACCAGATTGCAACGGCCATCCTGGACGGAAGTGTTCGCAGGGATTCTATCATCACGGTCAATATGAAAGACGGAGAAACCATCTTACATTCTTAAAAAGACATGAAAGTCATTGCTCGCATACGCACTCCTTTTGCTGAAAAATTTGGGGTGCCTCGACAAAGTTCACTCGCCCCGCACACACGGGGCGTAGTGGTTTTCGAACCGGAATTTCGCCGCGCGGAGGCCCTGCGTGGATTGGAGGGTTTCGATTGGATCTGGCTGATTTGGGAATTTTCCGAAAACGGAAGCAGTTGCCGCGAAAGCCAGAGCTGCGCGGGCGGAGCAAGTTGCGCGGAAGCGGGTGGCGCGGCCGATGGTGCGAGCGGGACGGGTGGCGCTATGACGTGGCAGGCAACGGTGCGACCGCCACGTTTGGGCGGGAACAAGCGGATGGGCGTGTTTGCCACCCGCTCGACTTTCCGACCAAACCCCATCGGGCTCTCTTCCGTGCGCTTACTGCGTGTCATCGAGCAATCTCCCGACGGTCCTTTGTTGGAAGTGGCCGGCGCAGATTTGGTGGACGGAACGCCCATTTACGACATCAAACCCTATATTCCTTACAGCGACAGTCATCCTGACGCCGATTGTGGCTGGTTGAAAGAGGTAAAAGAAAAAAAGCTGCGCGTTGTTTGGCCGGAAGAAGCGGACGCGAGCGAAGGTGGGAATCGCGCGGCGGACGAGGCCCCGAGCGAAGATATTCGTGAGCAGATTGAAGAAATTTTATCGCTGGACCCGCGACCCTCGTACCAATCTGACAATGAAAAGCTTTACGGCTTAAGCTATGGCGGCTGGAACATCCGTTTTCGCGTAGATGACAACACTGACGAACTTTTTGTAATTCAACTCGGTAAATCTTAAAACTGCGCTTGTCGATATGAGTCGTTTTTTGTAGATTTGCGTTTTATTGCGCGTAAATTTACAAAAAGCGAGATGGCAAGTCCCCTAAAACAATTGGCAGGAGAAACCGCGATTTATGGCCTGAGTACCATACTCGCGCGCGTCATCAATTTCCTTTTTGTCCCGTTTTACACGCGGCTGCTGACGCCTGAAAGTTATGGTGTTGTCACCGAATTTCTTGCCTACATTGCTGTCCTCCAAGTTGTCTTGGTCCTGGGTCTGGAAACAGGCTGCTTCCGGTTTGCCAACAAAGAGGGCATAAATTCTTCGAAGGTTTATTCCAATGCGTTTTGGGCGGTGCTGGGTCTCAACGCGGCTTTTTTTGCTGTGCTGCTTGCCTTTGCCGAACCGCTTTCTGCACTGATGGGGTATGTGGGGCACGCCCAATGCCTGATTTATATGGGTGGCATTCTGCTGCTGGACAGCGTTACCGCCATTCTCTTTGCCAAACTGCGTCAGGAGCACAAACCCTTGAAATTTGCCATCCTCAAGACGGCCAAAATTTTGAGCGAAACCGGTGCCAATCTTTATTTGTTTTTGGCTCCCCAAAAGCCCGAATGGATTTACCATTTCGTATCGCGCACACCGGATTTCAGCTACGTCATTTTTGCTATTTTCGTCAGTTGCGTTGTCTGCGCGTTGTTGTTTTTGCCGGATTTCGCAAAAATGTCATTGCGCCTTGACGGGAAATTGTTGCGCCAGATGTTGCTCTACTCCCTGCCGCTGATGATTGCCGCCCTTCCGGGTATTTTCAACGATTTTCTCGATCGCATCCTGTTTCGCTTCCTTGACAACAACCCAGAGGGATGGCGCGCCTCGTTGGGCATTTTCCAAGCCTCTGTCAAGCTGGCCGTCATCATGAACCTCTTTATCCAGATGTTCCGTTTTGCCGCCGAGCCTTTCTTCTTCCAGCGGGCTGCCGATAAAAATTCGCCCCAGCTCTATGCGCGCGTCATGAACTGGTTCGTTGCATTTTGCGGACTGATTTTCCTGGGCGTGATGCTTTATATGGATTTCATTTCGCTCATTCTTGGCCGTGATTTTCGTGCAGGAATCGGCATCGTGCCCATTATGTTGCTATCCTATATGATTCTGGGCATGAATTTCAACGTCTCCATGTGGTACAAACTCTCCGGGAAAACCTCCATGGCGATTTGGATTACCTTGAGCGGCTTGCTCATTACCGCATTGGTAAATGTGCTCTTTATGCCCCGTTTCTCTTATTGGGCCTCCGCTTACGGCCATTTGGCCAGTTACCTCGCCATGTTCATCATCAGCGCTGCGTTGGGTGCCAAATACTACCCCATTCCTTATAACTGGCGAAAAATTGCCTTGTTTTTCGTCGTGATGGGCGGCTGTTTTGCGCTATCGCAATGGATAGACAACGCGTGGTTTCCCCAAGCTGAAAGCCTTTCGTTCAATGGCGCATTTTGGACAAAAACAGGCCTGCACACGATTCTGCTCGCTTTGTATGCCGCCACTTGTTATTTTATATTGAAAGATAAAACACTTAAACAACCCTAATATGAAAAGAAGTCTCATTCTCGCAAGCCTCGCATTGCTATGTTGCATTTTCCCCACAGAGGCCAAGAAAAAAGCCACGGAACCTGCGCCGGTTCCGGAGAAAAAAATTGTCGTAATTCCCGTGGAGACGGAGAACACGCAATTGATTTTGCACGCAAACGTATATGGCAGCTTGCGTACCGTTCATTATGGACAAAAAATTACAGACGTTGAACAATTTACAAATTTTTATCTCCATACCAGCGGCAAACGATACGGGAGCGCGCTTTTGACTTATCCGACCGTGGGCGGTGTAAACGTCGGCACGACAGAGGCCCTGCATGTAAAATATGCCAATGGCGACCACAATACCGAATTGTTCTATGCCGGCCACAAGCAGACACAGAAAGCCAATGTAACCGTCACTGAAGTCTGCCTGAGAGATACCATCACCGATTTGCAGATCAAATTGGTGTATGAGGCCTATGCCAAAGAGGATGTCATTGTCTGTCACAGCGAAATCACAAACGGCGGTAAAAAAGCGGTTGAACTGATTAACTATGCGTCTTCTGCATTGCAGCTGAAAGCCAACAAATACCTATTGACACACTTCCATGGCTCATGGGCCGAGGAAATGACGGTGGAAAACGAGTTGCTCGGACGAGACGTCAAGGTGATTGAGACACGCATCGGAGCTTCTGCGACCAAGTATAACAACCCGGCTTTTATGATCAGCCTGGATACGGAGGAATTCAGCGAAAACAAAGGAGAGGTCATTGCCGGCGCGCTTGCCTGGTCCGGAAACTTCAAATTGGCCTTTGAAAAAGATTACAGAGGAGACTTGAACATTGTCAGCGGCATCAATCCCCATGCCTCTACCTATCAATTAAAAGCCGGCGAGAGCTTTGTCACCCCGGATATGATTTACACCTTCTCCTGCAAAGGTGCCGGACAGGCCTCACGCAATCTTCACAGCTGGGGACGCAATTATGGTATCTATGGCGGCGGCAAGATTAACCCGACCTTGCTCAACAGTTGGGAGGGCGCTTACTTCAATTTTACCACATCGACTTTGACCGGCATGATTGACAACGCGGCGGCCATGGGATTGGAAATGTTCGTGCTGGATGATGGCTGGTTTGGCAACGGCAAATATGCCCGCAACGACGACCACGCGGGACTGGGCGATTGGGAATTGAACACCGAAAAACTCCCCGAAGGCATTGATTACATTGCCAACTATGCACACGAGAAGGGTTTGAAATTCGGAATCTGGATTGAGCCGGAAATGGTAAACCCCAACAGCAACCTTGCGAACCAGCATCCGGATTGGGTGATTCAAAGCCCCGGACGCGAGAACTACCAAAGCCGCCAGCAATGGATTTTGGATTTGAGCAACCCTGCCGTTCAGGATTTCGTATTTGGCGTTTTCGACAGAACGATGCAGCTGTCCGACAAAATCGACTATATCAAATGGGATTGCAACCGCATGATTCACTCTTTCGGAAGCACCTATCTGAAAGACCAGGATCGCCTCTACATTGAATACGTACAGGGTTTTTATAAAGTACTTCAGCGCATCCGTGCAAAATATCCCGACACCTTGATTCAGTGCTGTTCTTCCGGTGGTTCCCGCGTGGAATACGGCCAGCTCGCCTATTTCAACGAGGTCTGGACCAGCGACAACAGCGACGCCCTGTCACGTGTTAAGATTCAATATGGCACGAGCCTGATCTATCCCCCGTTCATCATGGGCGCACACGTTTCAGCCGTACCCAACCACCAGACAAAACTGGTTACGCCGTTGAAATTCCGCTTTGACGTGGCCTGTGCGGGTCGTCTGGGCCTGGAGTTGCAGCCGAAAGATTTCACCGAGAAAGAAAGGGTGCTGGTGGATCGCTGCATTGCATCCTACGAGAAATATCGCGACCTGATTTTCCAGGGCGATTTATACCGTTTGGTTAGCCCGTATGAAGATAGCGAGCGTTACGCATTGATGTATGTATCGGCAGATAAAAGCCGTGCCGTGGTATTTGCCTACTCACTCGGATATCACCATGGCGAAAAAACCTTCAAGATTAGATTGGACGGTTTGGACGGCGCGCGCAAATACAAAGTAGAAGAACTCAATGTGGATAAATCCTGTTGGAAAGGCAGCGGAGCGAGTTACACCGGAGATTTCCTGATGTACTCCGGCATTCTCCCCGTTCAGGAATATACATACGACTCTGCCGTTTTCTATTTGGAGGCGGAATAAGATTGTTCGTATTTCAATAAATCAGCCTTTAAGAGGCGGATGATATAATCCTTATCATCGATACATCCCCCAAGCCTTGCGACTTCCTGTTGCAGGGCTTTTATCTTTTGCTCTTTCTCGCTGAGCTCCAGATGAAGATCGGCAAGTTGCTGCTCCAAGGCTGTCCTATCCTCTTTTAACATAGACGAAGACTCGACGCCATAAGATGCTGCGCCCTCTTCGGACAGCTGATTTCCATAAAACAAAGCATCTATGGGAACGTCCAAAATACGAGCGATATCGTCGATTCTCTCATAAAACATTCTTGTTCCCTTTTCCGACTCAATCAACTTGTAGGTTCTGTCATCCACGCCCAATTTTTCCGCCATCTGGCCCTGTGTATATCCCTTTTCAGTACGACATTGGCGGATATTCTGCTTAATCCTGGAATTGTACATAATCTTTTTATTTGACTTGTACAAAAGTATGCCGACAGTCAAGACACAAATAGGTAAGATTTCTTCCTCTTGTGTAATTTTTCTTCCCATTTGCAGAAAAAAGGTATAAAAACGGAAAAACTTTTTCGTTTTGTGAATTTGCAAGGTAAAAAATTTTACACCTATCACCGAAAAAAGGAACTTTGCAAAAACAAAGCGAAACGAAATGGGAACTATTTTTACACGTTGGCACAGAAAGGAGCGCCCCTCCAACGAACAAGCCTTGGAAATGCTCTACACCCGGGTTATAAAAAAGGAGAATGACGGACTCTGCAACGAGGATGCGGATAGCCGGATGAGAAAAAGAAGCACAAAACAAGGGGCGTTCCGCTATTATTGTCGCGCACTGGGTATATCCTGGCGCACATTAGACCGCTACCTCTTCCAAGAGCTCGGCTACCACGGAGAGGAGTTTGTGCAAAAGTTGAAAAAATTAGAATAATTCCATTAAATTTGTCGTATGGGAAAGAATGAATCAGAAAAGCATTTGTTGAGCTGCATGCAAAGCGGGCGATTGGAAGCCGGCCTGGATGAGGCGGGACGTGGCCCGCTGGTGGGCGCTGTCTATGCCGCAGCGGTCATTTTGCCGGAAGATTTCCATCACCCCTTGCTGAACGACTCCAAACAAATGAAGCGAAAGGAGCGGGACCAGCTGCGAGAAATCATTGAAAAAGAGGCGGTTGCGTGGGCCGTAGAAGCCGTCAGCGAGCAGGAAATCGACCAAATGAACATACTCTGGGCTTCGGTGACGGGCATGCAGCGCGCAGTGCAAAAATTAGCCGTACGCCCTGATTTTCTTCTGGTGGATGGCAATCGATTCCGCCCTTTTGACAACTACCCTTACCAATGTGTCGTAAAAGGGGATGCCACCTACGCCAGCATTGCAGCCGCCAGCGTCCTTGCCAAGACCTGGCGCGACGAATATATGGAAAAATTGGCGCAAGAATATCCCGAATACGGATGGGCAAAAAATATGGGCTACCCGACCAAAGACCACATCGAAGCCATACGAAAATACGGCTTCACGCCGCTCCATCGCAAAAGTTTTCACCTTAAGCAGCTTGAACCGACCTTGTTTTAGGGCCTACACCTTTGCTTTGAGCTGAACACAGTTATTTTTGTTATCTTTGTATTTGCTTATAAAATTTTGAATCATATGGAATTGTTGGATATTTTGAAAGAGGTGGAGCACCCGGCCAAAGGCGATAAAAACATCGTGGATTTGGGCATGGTGCAAACGGTAAAGCAGGAAGGTAACACCGTCCTGATTACCCTTGCTTTTTCAAAACACCGTGACCCGCTTGCCGAATACCTGATCGGGGCCTGCAAGGCTGCCATGGTGCGACATTTAGGCCAAGAGGTGGAAGTGAAAGTGGAGACCATCGTCAAAGAAGAGCCCAAAAGCAAGAAGCCGGGCTTGGATTTGGGCACCGAAGAAGTTAAAAACATTAAACATATCATTGGCATTGCCTCCGGAAAGGGCGGCGTGGGAAAATCCACGGTCGCTGTGAACTTGGCGGTTGCTTTGGCAAAATTGGGCTACAAAGTAGGCCTCGCTGACGCTGACGTCTATGGCCCGTCCGTTCCCAAAATGACACAGACGGAAGACGGAGCGCCTGAAGCAATGAAAGATGGCGACAAGGAAGTCATCCTACCCATTGAAAAATATGGTGTAAAATGGATGTCCATCGGCTATTTTGCCGCCCCCGAACAAGCCTTGATTTGGCGCGGCCCCATGGCCTGCAATGCGCTGAAACAGATGATTTTACAAGTAAGATGGGGCGAATTGGACTTTCTCTTGATTGATATGCCGCCGGGAACGGGCGATATCCACATCAGCCTGGTACACGATATTCCCATGCAGGGCGCGGTAATTGTCAGCACGCCGCAGGATGTGGCTTTGGCTGACGTTGAGAAGGGCGTCAATCTTTTCCGCAACGACAGCGTCAAAAAACCGATTTTCGGCATCGTCGAGAACATGGCTTGGTTTACACCGGCTGAACTACCCGACCATAAATACTACATTTTTGGCAAAAACGGTGGCGAAAAAATGGCCCAGAAGTATGGCCTTACCCTCCTCGGACAAATCCCTTTGATACAAAGCATACGCGAAGGGGCAGACGAAGGTACGCCCGCCGCACTCAAAGAAAACGAAGAAGGCATCTACTATTTGCAACTCGCCCAAAAACTGCTTGGCGAGATTGAGGGCAAATAGACGGAGCCGAATTAGATAAATTTTCCGATAGAACGCATTTTTACCATGTCATTGTATATTCCCAAAGACTACAAAAACATTCTGGGCGACGTAGAAAGCACAGAAAAGGCCATCAAAGCCGTTAAAGATATGTTCCAGACCAACCTGTCTGCCCAACTCGCCCTACTCCGCGTGACGGCACCCATGATTGTGCTGACCGGAACGGGTATCAACGACGATTTGAACTCGATTGAGCGCCCGGTTCGTTTCCCCATCAAAGGCATGAACGAGCAACAGGCAGAAGTGGTGCACTCCTTGGCAAAATGGAAACGATTGAAATTGGGAGAGATGCAGATTGCACCGGGCAGGGGCATCTACACAGACATGAACGCTTTGCGTCCGGATGAGGATTTGGACAACATCCACTCTATCTATGTGGACCAGTGGGACTGGGAAAAGGTCATTCGCAAGGAAGACCGCAACCTGGACTACCTCAAAAAGACCGTCCGTCGCATCTACGAAGCCATCAAAGTCACCGAGAACAAACTCTACGTGGAATTCCCGCAGATTGAGCCCATGTTGCCGGAAGAGATTTTCTTCATTCATGCCGAAGAACTCTTGCAGATGTACCCGAATTTGAGCCCGAAAGAAAGGGAAATTGCCATTGTAAAGGAACACAAGGCCGTATTCATCATTGGTATTGGCGGCGTGTTGTCCAATGGCGAAGCCCACGACGGCAGGGCCGCGGACTACGACGACTGGAGCAGCGAAAACGCGGACGGCTATCAGGGTTTGAACGGAGACATCCTGCTTTGGAATCCTATTTTGGAAAGCGCCTTTGAGGTATCCAGTATGGGTATTCGCGTGGATGAGGAGGCCATGAGACGCCAACTTGCCATTCGCGGACAGGAATGGAAAGCCGACCTGATGTTCCACAAGAAGTTGCTGGGCGGAGAACTCCCTTATACCATCGGCGGCGGCGTGGGACAGTCACGACTCTGTATGTTTCTTTTGAGAAAGGCACATATCGGCGAAATCCAAAGTTGCATCTGGCCGGATGAAATGCGCGCAGAATGTGCTTCCGCCGGCATCGATCTGGTGTAACAAAAAAGGTTTAATTGCACAAAAGAGCGTGCAACATAGTACAAAAAATGGTCGGCCCTTTGAATAGAGCCGACCATTTTGTATGATGCTTGTGCGCCTGCTATTGAATACCGACGCGATTGTAGATATAATCCACGTTTTTGAAGTAGTACTCGATAGTGAAGCACTCATCCAACTCGCTGGCTGAAAGTGCGGCGGTCACCTTTTCGTTCTGCTGGAGCAAAGTCTTGTAATCCAAGCCCTCTGACCAAGCTTTCATCGCAACAGGCTGCACCGTATCGTAGGCCTCTTCACGTGCAAAACCTTTCTCAATCAAGGCGTTCATTACACGCTGGGCGAAAATCACACCGTTGGTACGATAGATGTTGGCCATCATGGTCTCGGGATAAACGGTCAAGTTCTCCAAGATACCTTTGAAACGAACCAACATATAGTCAAGCAACTCGGTTGCATCCGGCAAGATGATACGCTCGGTGGAAGAGTGAGAAATATCACGCTCGTGCCACAAAGCCACATTCTCACAAGTCGCCGTCATATAACCACGCA
This sequence comes from uncultured Bacteroidales bacterium, assembly GCA_904501835.1. Taxonomy (GTDB): domain Bacteria; phylum Bacteroidota; class Bacteroidia; order Bacteroidales; family UBA932; genus Cryptobacteroides. The sequence continues at coordinate 10,234 of CAJGBW010000001.1, read as the reverse complement.
TCACGCGGGCGCAACCGCAGATATTCTCACTGCTGATAGGGTTGCGTTTGTGAGGCATGGCAGAAGAACCTTTCTGTCCCTTGCGGAATGCCTCCTCGGCCTCACGCACCTCGGTACGCTGCAAGTTGCGGATTTCAAATGCCATCTGCTCCAAAGTAGAAGCCGTCACGGCCAAAGCTGCCAAATAGAAAGCATGGCGGTCGCGCTGAAGCACCTGGGTAGAGATATCGGCAGAGTTGATGCCCAATTTCTCACACACATAGTCCTGGATAAAAGGAGGAATGTTGGCAAAGTTACCCACAGCACCACTCATTTTACCGGCCTCAACACCAGCAGAAGCATATTTGAAACGATCGATATTGCGTTTCATTTCCTCATACCACAAAGCCCATTTCAAACCGAAAGAGGTGATGTCGGCATGAATACCGTGGGTACGACCGATGCAAGGAGTCGTCTTGAATTCAAGGGCGCGTTTGCGAAGTACCTCCAAAAACTCTTCCATGTCCTTGAGCAAAATGGCATTAGCTTGTTTGAGCAAGTAACCATTGGCCGTATCCACCACGTCGGTAGAAGTCAAGCCATAGTGCACCCATTTGCGCTCCTCGCCGAGACTTTCGCTGACGGCACGGGTAAAAGCCACGACATCATGGCGGGTCTGCTCTTCAATTTCACGAATGCGAGACACTTGGAAAGTAGCCTTTTTGCGGATTTCTTCCACATCCTCGGCGGGGATTACGCCCAACTTGCTCCAGGCCTCACAAGAGAGGATTTCTACTTCGAGGTAGGCGTTGAACTTGTTTTCCTCCGTCCACACGTCCCTCATTATTTTGCGGGAATAACGCTCTATCATTTGTTCAAAAATGTTTTAATGTTGTTTTCAATACGGGCCAGCACATCCTCTTCTTCGGCAGCCGGCACAAATTTTTCTCCGGTAATGTGCTCGTAGAGTTCTACATAGCGTTCAGTAATACCGGACACCACTTCGGGAGTCATTTCAGGAACGGTCTGACCTTCTTTTCCCTGGAAACCACCAGCCATCAACCACTCGCGCACAAACTCTTTGGAGAGTTGTTTCTGGTGCTCACCTTTAGCCAAACGCTCCTCATATCCTTCTGCATAGAAATAACGAGAAGAATCCGGCGTGTGAATTTCGTCCATCAACATGATTTCTCCGTTGCGTTTACCGAATTCGTATTTGGTATCTACCAAAATCAATCCCTTTCCGGCGGCCATTTCAGAACCGCGGGCAAACAAAGCACGGGTGTATTTTTCCAACTGGTCGTAATCCTCACGAGAAACGATACCCTGGGCAATAATTTCCTCTTTGCTAATATCCTCATCGTGTCCCTCTGCCGCTTTGGTCGTCGGGGTAATGATGGGCTCGGGGAAACGCTGGTTTTCTACCATACCTTCGGGCAAAGTCACGCCGCAAAGCGTACGTTTGCCAGCCTTGTACTCTCTCCAGGCATGTCCGGTAAGATAACCGCGAATCACCATTTCCACCTTAAAAGGCTCACAACGCCAACCCAAAGTCGCCATCGGATCCACCTCTGCAATTTTCCAGTTGGGAATAATATCAGCGGTAGCATCGAGGAATTTGGATGCTATCTGATTGAGGACCTGACCTTTATAGGGGATTCCCTCGGGAAGCACTACGTCAAAAGCCGAAATGCGGTCACTTGCGACCATGACAAGGTAGTCATCTCCAATACTATACACATCACGAACCTTGCCGACATATTTCGCCTGCTGTCCGGGAAATTGAAAATCTGTTGCACAAACTGCTTTCATTTTTCTTCTCTTTATCCTTAAATAAATTTAAGCCGCACGAGGCGGCTTTTTATTACAAATTACACTGTTGTTTGATGCACTCGATAACATCATGAACGGCCTGGATATGCTCTTCAGCATTCTTGCTGTTTCTACTTTTGATTGCTTCAATTTCCTGCATCAAATCAGCCTCTACGGCAGCAACATCAATGTTCTTCAGATAATCTACCATCTGGTCGAGGTTGTTTTCAATCAGACTTGCACACTGAGCAACCTTGAGGAAAGGACGAGAAATCAATTTGTAACGGTCGATATGCTCGTTAAACTTATCCTTCAAGACCGGAGTATATTTCATCATACGATTGAAAATACCTTTCTTTCCGCGCAAAAGGGCAACATCCTCGGTTGTCGTGTAGTTGCACTCAACGACAACAGCCTGGTCTGCAGCCGCTTCCGGAAGCGTAACAACCACAGCCAAATCCTTACCAGAGTAGTTCCAGCTTGCTTTTCCAGCAGCCTCTTCGGCAAAGCGCTCGTAAGCGATAGCCTCACCGTTTACGGTAACAGAGCTAGGAACAAAAACTCCCTCAAGAATAATCTGAACGCGACGGTTGGCATCCATACCGGCATATTTACCTTCGCGGGCAGCCACCTCAACGCGGCAAGAAGAAGCGTTGGACTGTTTCTTAATCAAAGTGGTTGCATAGTCGTTGGTATAGGCCTGACTCATACCATCATCCTCATAATAAACATAAGAACTTTCACCATCACCCGGCGCTACGAACAGACGAAGCATGTTGTTCTTCTCCTGCAAAGACTCAATGTTTTCATCAGCCAAAGGAATGATGGAACCAGCTTTCACGAACCAAGGATTCTCGTTGATCGTATAAGACAAGGTCAATTTCTGACCGCCCTTATAAAGCTGACCGGTAGTCATATCGTACCAATCAAAGCCCTCGGGGAACCACATATATCTTTCGGCCAAGCCGGTAGCAGCATTAACGGGAGAACAGATTACGGTAGCCATGATATTGTCACCGAACATAAACTGCTCATCCAAGGTGTATGCCTCATCTTTCTCGGGCCAGTCATAGTACATGGGACGGCACATAGAAACACCGGTGTCGTAGGTCTGACGGGCTGCATCATAGATGTAATGAGAAAGCGTATAGCGCAAACGGATGGCATCACGCATAGGTGCGAAATACTCGGGAGCATACGCCCAGATTCTACGCTCGATGGTAGAACTCTTGGTACTGTGAGTCTTGAAGATAGGGGTAAATACACCATACTGCAACCAGCGGGTATAAATCTCAGGCTTGTAAGGATCGGTGCCTTTCTGAACCTGGTGACCACCGATATCGTGTCCCCAATAGCCATAACCCACGTTGGAAGAAGTGCTGGTGAAATAAGGGAGGAATTTCAACACTTCCCAAGTATCATACGCATCTCCGGAGAAACCAATCTGATAACGATGGCTACCCAGACCACCCCAACGGTGATAAATCAAAGGACGGGTAGCAGAAAGGCCGAGACTCTTGCTCTGACGCGCTTTGTCATTGAAGAAGGTATGGTTCAACCAGAAAGTATTACTCAAATTAGGCAAATACTCACTGGTCTTATACTGCTGCCAATCCAACCACCAGAAATCTACACCTTGTTTTTCCAAAGGACGGATTACAGAGTTGAAATAGGCGTCAGCCCACTCTTGCTGACAGATACGGAAAGGCACAGGAGCTTTCTCGCCAGCAGTAGCCACGCGATTTCTGATACGATGTTTGGGGCGGCTTCTCAAATAAAGCAAAGAGTCACCTTCGTTGTAACGATAATCCTTGGGACCATCATATTCTTTTGCACGAGAAAGATAATCTTTCACAAATCCATCGTAGCAATCTTCGTAAGGCTGGATGCCGGAAGCCGGGTGAAGGTTCAAAGAAGTCTTCATGTTCATATTATGAAGCTGCTTCAAAGTAAACTCGGGATTGGGGAAGAGTTGCTTCTGCCAAGTATATCCCGTCCAACCGATTCTCTCACCGAACTCGTCTCCAGGAGGGTTGTTACGGCTCAAAGTCCAGATGTCGTGCCAGTCCATATCAATCACCATCACGTCCATGGGAATGCTGTGTGAGCGAATTTCTTTGGCCAAGTCAATGAACTCGAAGTCGCTGTATTGCCAATAACGGCTCCACCAGTAACCGAACACATATTTAGGAGGAAGAGGAATGCGGCCTGCCACTTTGGTAAAGTCAGCCAAAGCCTCTTTATATTCGTGGCCGTAAGCGAAAAGATAAAGATCCTGTCTTTCACCCTCGGGACGAGCGGCAACCCAAGAACCCCAATCTGAATCATCTTTCACCATGATATGGCGGTCGCTTTCGTCAACCAAAGCCCAACCGTCACGAGAGAGAATACCTTTATCATAAGGGTCATTCTTTCCATTGAACACTTCACGACTTGCACAACCATCGAGGGTACGAACGGTTCCCATCAAGTTGGCTGAATCATCCGAAGCCAATGTCCATTTTACTTTTTTAACGCCTTTTTTCGCACGGGCATCCTTCATCGTAAACTCAACAGAAAGATTCTCTGCTGTAAATTTACCGGGGCCCTTGTAACGCAAGGTCAAATCTGCAGTACGAATGGTAACGCCATTTTTACTCACGCTCTTCTTGAATGCAGGAACAGGAAGATTTCTGTTGATAATCGCCAAGGATGCGTTATCTTCAAATTTACCATCTTCTGCCCACTCCATACGCACCAACTTGGAAGTCAGCACGGTAAAGCGTGCCTTGCCACATACGACCACTGCGTCAGGATTGGCGACAGGATCATCTTGTGCAAATACATTCGCCGAGAACAAAACGGCCAATGACAAAAAGAAAAGTTTTAGTTTCATAAATTAGTAATAATTTGGTTCAGCTAATATTGTCGGGGTACTCCGACTCGAACGGAGGACCACCTGGTCCCAAACCAGGTACGCTAACCAACTGCGCCACACCCCGAATCCTTTTTACACTAGTTTACAAAGATACGTTTATTTTTTTTCTAGCACAAATTTATATACCTTTGTATCACATCTATCACGACAGAACCACAAGAGAAAAATATGATTTCTTCAAGAATCAGTTTCTATGCTATCCGGAAACTGGCAGTTATGACGCTTGCCATTTTCTCCCTATTCTCTTGCGGCGTGCTGCGGAACCGACAAAATCCTCATTATTTCGCCGGAAAACCCACCGCAGAAAATTACCAGCCTCAAGGCACCATCGAAGAGGTTCGTTACCCTTGTTCTACACCCGGCCCTCGCCAGCGCCGAATGGTTGTCTATCTGCCCAAAGATTATTATCAGAGCGGAAAACGTTACCCGACCTTATATCTACTACACGGAGCAAAAGGTCACGAGACCGCGTGGATTAAAAGAGGCAAGCTCCTGCAAATCACAGATAGCCTTTTTGCTCACAATCTTGCGACGCAAGCCCTCATCGTCCTACCGAACACCAACGAATACGACGACGATATCGACATGGAATATTCTCGTTGGAAAATCGCTTCGGAAGCACTGTTTGAGATAAACGGAAATGTGGAAAGCGCCTTCGTGCAGGATGTTGTCAAATTTGTAGACACCCATTTTCGCACCCTGCCGGACAGAGAACACCGCGCCATTGCCGGCGTATCAACAGGGGGCCTTCAGGCTGCTTATTTAAGTGCCAACTTCCCCGATTGCTTTGCCCATATCGCCCTGTTTTCGCCCGTCCCTTTCGCCTTTTTCAAAAACGGCCCCAACCGTGACTTTTTCAGAGATTTGGACAAAAAGACTGATTTTTTATTCGAGCATTACCCTCCTATTTCCTATTATATTATGATTGGAAAGGGAGATGTTCTGTATCCAAGCAGCAAATGCCGCCATCGGAAATTGGAAAAGAAAAATCATCCTCATTATTTTATAACGTATAAGGGAGGACACGAGTGGTATAATTGGAATGCGTTTTATACGTTTTTCCTAAGCAGCATATTTAAGTAATGAGAAAAATTGGTTTCATATTATTATTCTTGCCCATCTTCGCATTGGCCCAGACGGAACAAAGCCAAGACGAGAAGCAGCTATACAACATGAGTTTCGACGAGTGGAGCAAGCGAAGAGGCGCCTGGTTTCCTCAGCCGGAAGACGCAAAAGGGAGAGAAAAAGACTGGGACTCGGCCAATAAAGGACTGAGTTTCATTGGATTAAACGGAACAACGCCCGAATATGAGCATGTGGCTGTAAAAGGAGAAGGAAAAGCAGCATGTAGAATCAAAAGCCGCAACTTTTTGGGTATTTTTGTTGCCGGAAACATCTACAACGGCGCTTTCATCAAAATTGCCGGCATGTCCGGAGCCGTACTGTCCTTTGGCGTCCCCTTCAATCATCGCCCGAAAAGTCTTTCCGGTTATTATCATTACAAACCGGGCATTGTGGATTTGGCAAGAAGACCAAGAGAATATATGAGAGGCCGCACCGACGAAGCCAAAATTGACATTTTACTAACGGATTGGAAAACTCCTTTTGTCATTGATACACGTTATGGAAAATTTGTGGACGGACAAAGCGACCCTTCCGTAATCGGCTATGGCTTAAAGGTTTTGACGACAGACTACGGAGACTACGTGCGTTTTGAAATCCCCATCAACTACCGGAGCGACGCCACCCCCAGCTACATCTGCATCGTTGCCGCCTCCAGCCGTTTCGGAGACGCCTACACGGGAAGCAGCGACAGCATTCTGTATATTGACGAACTTCAACTGAATTACTAATCTTGATATTGCGGGATTTTTTCGGTAACTTCGCAAGAATTTAATTCTATTGAAGTTATGGTAAGAGTAAAACCCTTTGCGGCGATTCGCCCCCCGAAAGATCTTGTTACAGAAGTAGCCGCACCCCCTTATGATGTTCTAAACTCCCAGGAAGCCTTCCAGATGGCGGGAGAAAAAAGTCTGCTACATATCACACGCCCCGAAATCGACTTTACACCTTTTGTCGATGAACATTCCCAGCCCGCATACGACAAGGCGGTTGAGAATTTCAAAAGCTGGAAAGAAGCCGGCTGGTTGGCGCAGGATGAAAAGGCACAATACTATGTCTATGCGCAGACGATGGGTAAACGCACCCAGTTCGGCCTCGTTTTGTGTGCCCACACCGACGATTACGCCAATGGCATTATCAAGAAACACGAATTGACCCGTAAGGACAAAGAGGACGACCGTATGGTACACGTCCGCATCCAGAACGCCAATATCGAGCCTGTTTTCTTCGCTTACAAAGACAACGACGAACTCAACGCCATCGTTGCCAAAACGGCTGCCGGCAAGCCCGAATACAAGTTCAAGGATGAAAACAATTTCACCCACACTCTTTGGCCGGTAAGTTGCGATGCTGACATTGCCCGTATTACGGAAATTTTCACAATCGATATTGATGCTTTCTATGTCGCTGACGGACACCACAGAACAGCGGCAGCTGCCCGCGTGGGCGCAGAAAAACGCGACCAGAACCCCAACCACACGGGAGAGGAAGAATACAACTGGTTTATGGCTGTCTGCTTCCCGCAGAGCCAATTGGCGATTTTGGACTACAACCGCGTGGTAAAAGACCTCAACGGCTACAGCGAAGAGGATTTCTTGAAAGCATTGGAAGAAGATTTCGAGGTAAGTTTGGCCTCCAAACCCCGCTGCGGACGCCCCGCAAAGGCTTACCAGCCGGCAAGCCTGCATAATTTCTCCATGTATCTGGGTAAAAACTGGTACAGCCTTACCGCCAAGGAGGGACGCTACGACGACAACGACCCTATCGGTGTTCTTGACGTGACGATCCTTTCCCAGTTGGTACTCGATAAACTTTTGGGTATCAAAGATTTGCGCACAGACAAACGCATTGACTTTGTGGGCGGAATCCGTGGATTGAAAGAGTTGTCGGGCCGTGTGGATTCCGGCGAAATGAAAGTAGCTTTCGCTTTGTATCCCGTATCTATGGACCAATTGATCCGCATTGCGGACACGGGCAACATTATGCCTCCGAAAACCACTTGGTTTGAGCCCAAATTGCGTTCCGGACTCGCTATTCACAGTTTAGAATAAAGTTTTATGAAAAAAATCTTTGCCGCATTGGTTGCCCTCGTGTTTTCTGTCACTCTGTTTGCACAAAGCACGCCCAACCAAATCATCCCCAAAGTTGCCTCCTACTCGTTAAACAACGGCGTTTTCATCTTGAAAGCCGGATCAACGGCCAAAATCAACGCTGACGAGCAGAATGCTGACTACGAGAGTTTCAAGTCCTATGTCGAAGCGTCGGATCTCGCCTTGAACGTCAAAAATGACGCAAAAAACAAGGAAGTTTCCGTTGAATTCAAGATTGGGCCGAAAGCATTGAAAAACGCCAAAGAGGGCGCCTACCAGATTGATGTCACAAAGACCAAAATCACGGTAAAGGCCGGCACTTACAAAGGCGCTTTCTATGCCGTACAGTCTTTGCTGCAACTCCAGTATTTTGGGAAAGGCATGCTCGCTTGTTGCCAAATCAACGACGAGCCTCGTTACGAATACCGCGGACTGATGTTTGACGTGGTGCGCCACTTCCGCAGCAAGAAATTCATTTTCAAGCAATTGGATTTGATGGCTCTTTTGAAGATGAGCCGTATGCACTTCCACCTTACCGACAACGAGGGATGGAGAATCCAACTGGACTGTGCGCCCGAAATGACCCAAAAAGCAGCCTTCGGCGAGAGCGAGTTCTTCACCGACGTGATGACCTATAAGAAATGGGACTCTGTCAAAGAGCCCAAGGCTTATGTAAGCGGCACCACCTATTACGACGGAAAAATCTATGGTGGATATTATTCCAAAGAGGACATCCGCGAAATCATCGCCTATGCGGCTGATCGTCATATCGAGATTATTCCTGAAATCGAACTGCCCGGCCACAACCAGGTGCTTCTTCGTGTGCACCCTGAACTCTATTGCACCGGCAAGCATCCTGTGAACAATGTGGTCTGTGCCGGCAAGGAAGAGAGTTTTGCCTTCTTTGAGAAAGTATTGAAAGAGGTAATGGAATTGTTCCCCTCCAAATACATGCACATCGGTGGCGATGAGGCCTCCAAAGAAAACTGGAAAGTCTGTCCTTTGTGCGAGGAGCGCATGAAAAAAGAAGGATTGAAAGATTGTTTCGAATTACAGAGCTATTTCATCCGCAGAATTGAAAAATTTGTCGATGCCAATGGGAAGAAACTCATCGGTTGGGACGAAATTTTGGAAGGTGGACTTTCTGAAAAAGCCACGGTCATGTCTTGGAGAGGCACATCCGGCGGCGTTCAGTCTATCCGTATGCACCACGATGTCATCATGACGCCCAGCACCTATTATTATTTGGATTTCGGTCAGGACGCACCCTACAAGGAACCTTTGGCTTTCAATGCCTACATGCCTTTGAAAGATTGCTACAACTATGAACCGGAAGAAGATATCATCAAGGCGTGCGGCGGCTACGACGAGAATATCATGAAGCACCTTTTGGGTGTACAGGGCAACTTGTGGGCCGAGTGCATTGTAAAAGACAGCCACTTTGAATATATGCTCTACCCTCGTGCTTTCGCCATTGCCGAGACGGGCTGGAGTCCGAAAGGAAGTAAGGATTATGCCAACTTCCGCGAGCGCGCCGTTTTGCTTTGCAAATGGTTGGACAACAAGGGTTACAGCCACTTCAAGATTGAAGATGAGGTCGGAGAGCGTGTGGAAGCCCAATCCGAATATGCTCGCATTTCGCAGGGTGCCAAAGCGACAGTCTATGGCAGCGAAACGGGCGAAAGAGACGCCTCCATTCTGGTTGATGGTTATTTGGGTATATGGGATATCCGCAACAAGACATCCTGGATGGAATTTCCGCGCGAAGATATCCGTATTGAGGTGGATTTAAAAAGCGTGAAAGAGATTCACTATCTCGGTGTTGAGTTTGCCGATTACAACGCCCGTCGCTACGAGGTACCCGCAGACATTGCGTTCTGGGTTTCTGAAGACGGGGAAAATTACACGCAAGCCAACATTCCTGCGCTGCGTCTCTCTCCTGACCGCAAACACTTTGCATTGCTTACCGTCGGCGGACCTGTCAATCTTAAAGCGCGTTACATCCGCATCGAATACAAAGGGTGGCAGACCAAGCACAAACGTGCCCGCACCCGCATCAGCGAAATCCTTGTAAATTAGGACTTACTCCTACAATCCATAGGAAACCGGCCCTTTGGGTCGGTTTCTTGCATTATAGAGTGTGATGATAAGTTGTCGGAAGACTCCGCCAGAGTTCCGCTTCGCTTCATCCACCCTTCGGAACTTCGTTCCTTCGGGAGCCGCTCACGAGGCCGCGGCCGGCCACGCTCTGGCAAAGCCTTCCGACAACTACACTGCGGGCTTCAATGCTGGTTTTTCAAGAACAAGTGCTATT